>NZ_VCIA01000001.1:3300000-3596949 GCF_005887555.1 Lentibacillus cibarius
AAATTTATGCAGGAAATAACCTATGGTGTTGTTCTAATGACAGTTATCGCTGATTGGTTTAAAAAGGAAAATAGCGGTGTGGACCCATTGCCTGCGAATGCATATGAAGAATTACAGAATGACTGAATAAACACACCCTGATTTCTGGGGTTATGTTTTATTCAGTCATAGTGAAAGGATTGATTACCGGATTATGCCACTTTTACCGACGATAAGTACCTTTTTTATTGTGGCGAGTGCTGTATTAGTTGCAATTGGCTGGACATTCATCGCTAAGGGACACAAGAAGGCTCATAAGCGAACGATGCTTTCCGCGGCTGTATGTGCTTTGTTATTCTTTATTATTTATGTATCCAGAACAGCTTTCATTGGAAATACAAGTTTTGGTGGGCCGGATGATATAAAAATTTATTATACAATCTTTTTAATTTTTCATATCTTCCTTGCTACTACCGGCGCATTGTTTGGCGTTGTAACAATCACGCTTGCTTTCAAACGAAAAATACGTATACATAGGAAAATTGGCCCTATTACAAGTATTATTTGGTTCTGTAGTGCTGCTACTGGTGTGGCTGTTTATTTGCTTTTGTACATTATTTACGATGGAGGAAAGACAACCAGCATGCTAAAGGCAATTCTTGGTGGCTAAAGATTGATGCTACCTATGAACTGATGATGATTAAATGAAGATAAAAAACGTGTGCGGGATGTTCGCACACGTTAAATTTTTGTATTCCATTTGATAATACCGGCTTCTTTTGCTGAATTGAACGCTATTAGCAACAATGGTCCAAGAATAAATCCGAGCAGTCCAAGCAGTTTTATTCCTAAAAACATGGCAATCAATGTGGCCAGTGGAGAAAGCCCAATATGTTGACCCATTACTTTTGGTTCGACTGTTCTCCGTATAGCTAGCAATACAATCGCCAATATGGCCAACTGTATTCCAAGGAAGGTATCTCCACTGATAAAGGCAAATAAAGACCATGGTCCAAGGACAGCAATAGAGCCTATAATTGGGATGAAATCGACAATCCAGATAAAGAGTGACATAATAATAGCCACTTGTGGAATAATCAGGAATAGCCCGATTAAAGTAACGACAAAAATAATGATACTTACAAGAAACTGTGCTTTGAAAAACCCAAGGATAACATGGGAAAGCCTCGTGTTCATGAAAGAAACCTTTTCTGCTGTTTCCTTCGTCATGAAGCTGTATAATTTTGACTTGAGTACCGGCAGTTCAAGCATGAACAAAAATAGGGCGATCAAATAAACCAGAAAGCTGATTAAGTATTGTGGAACCTGGGCAACAATCTGAGAAATACGTTCGATGGTGATGGTTTCATTTAGTGTCATACTCATTGATGTAAGCTGTGATTCAATTGTGTTTGAAACTTGTTCATAAAATTCATTCGGAAGATTTTCAGTATACTTTCTAAAGCTGGCATCCCAATTTCCATATGCACTGTTCAATTGTGTTATGTAGGAAGGGATATCTTCAGCAAACGTAATGACTTGTGTTACCGCTTTTGTTACAATAAATGCCCCACCGAGTCCCAGGAAAATCAGAAATAGCAGAAAGACGATGATGACTGAAGCTTTCCTGCTGAGTTTTGTCTTTCGCTGAATGAATCTGATAACTGGATTAAGCATTAAGGCTGTAACCAATGCCAGAACTAATGGAATGGAGACTGGCAAAATAAAGAATACAAAAAGCAGTAGAATCAATATTAAAAAAATCAATGACCATTGGCGCTTAGTTATCGATCGAAACAATGTAAGTAGGAGTCCCCTTTCCTCCAAGAGTTACATATATTAGAAATATGTAGGTCATCATAGCCCTCTTGTATGGAGGTTATGATACATTTCACAAGTTTCCAAGCTCTCGGGAAAACAACGGTGAATTCGGCTTTGAAAAAACAACTGCTCGTTGTTAAATCAACGACGAGCAGTTGGCTTACTCTTATTTTTTGTACTGATCGATATCATCTTTTATTTTGGAAATAAGATTTGTCGCACGATCAACAAGGTTTTCCGGGAAATTCTCATCTTCCCCGTATTCCACGCCGTGTGGATAGTAATGTTTGCCAAGAAGCGGAGTTTTCAACTGAATGACAGCATCACCCCGGTCGACGTCACCTTCAATAGCATATCCTTGAATACGAATATAATATGTAATGTTTTTTTCTTTAGAAGCAATTTTATAATCGTATGTTACACGCTCGTAATCCCACTGGCCCGCACGTATAAAAGCATGATTTCCCATCAGGCGATCAAGTGGTTGAATATCAACAACTGCTTCTTCAATTTCTGTATTTTCCAGTTTCATTTTTTACACCTCACAAAAATATCCTCTTTACGTTATGATAATCGAAAAAGCTTCGAGTTTCAATTGAAAAGGAATGCGATTTTCATGAAAGATATAGCCGATTTTGGGAATAAATAAGAAATGTACGATTAAATTTACACAAGGAGGGTACATCGATGAAGTCGCTAAAAGATGTAATGAGTACTGATATAACTGTCTGTCGTAAAGACGATACGTTATATGATGCTGCAACGAAAATGAAAGAGCACAATGTTGGGGTTATTCCAGTGTGTGACGAAAATAAAAAGTTGGATGGTGTTATAACCGACCGTGATCTGGTTTTACGTGGGTATGCTGAACGAAAGCCGGACACGGAGGCAGTGCAGCAAGTAATGAGTGAACAACTACATTATGAAGCTCCGGATACTTCGGTTCAGACGGCCGCTAGTATCATGGCACAGAATCAAATTCGTCGTCTGCCAGTCGTTGAAAATGGGAAACTTGCCGGAATTGTTTCATTAGGAGATCTCTCCTTGGAGGATAAGTCTAATGAAGCAGCCGGAAGTGCACTTGAAGAAATTTCTGAACAACCAGGGTTTCATTAATGACTGTAGACCACATCATCTAATAGAGCGTGTTGAGGCCCATAAGACGTTTATAAAAAGGATTTTTCTACGTTTTGATATAACAACCGTATGCATTGACATACGGTTGTTTTTAAATGAAACAAGAAGTGGTTCACTTTCCAAAGGTGTCTCAGGTTGTAGGTGGATAAATAAGCATGTATTCATCGGTTGTAGCATATAGTTTATTATAGAAGATTTAATAGAAGGGGAAACTTATATGCGGCTGATTCGAATTGCTATTCTAGTATTATTAATTATTTCTGGTGTCTATTATTTACTGGACAAGTATGATCTTGTCTCGAATGAAAAAGTCGTTGGTCCTAATGTATTGGAACAGAAGGAAAGTAAACTGGAAACAAAAGAAATTCCAAAAGATCGTTCCCTGATTCCGTATGAGGGGGATATCTATCAATGGATTGGAAAAGAAGCTAAACAACTGACGGAAAAACTGGGGGAACCACTTAGAAAAGACTTGACTGATTATGGATATGAATCGTGGGTGTATACGGATGGACGCAAACACTATATTCAGTTTGGAATTAATGATGACAGCATAAAGACGGTTTATGCAACGGGTCGTGATTTATCCCTTGAGCCCATTCACATTGGCCAAGCTTATGATTCCGTAAAAGAGCAGCTATCGTTTCCGGGAGAGGTAACTTACAGTAAGGACCTATCATCGTATTCATTCCAGCTGCGTGATGAGGAACGACAAACCAGGCCGTTGGTAAAAGTCACGGATGATATTTTTATGCAGTTATATTTCGACAGGTATACGGATGAATTGGCTGGTATTCGTGTGCTCACTGCGAATCTTTTGCTACTCCATCGTCCGTATGAAATGAAATACCGCGGTGCGTTGCCGGAAAAACCTGTTTATGATGATGATGAACAGCAGCAAATTGACACGGGAATGGAGAAACGAATATTTCATATGACCAACGTGTTCCGGAATCACTATGGGAAACAGGTGCTGAAATGGGATGATGCTGTTCGCGAGGTTGCTTATCTCCATAGTAAAGACATGGCAGAGAAAAACTATTTTTCCCATTATGGTAAAAACGGTGATGGGTTAAAAGAGCGTCTAGCCACCAAAGAAGTATTTTATAAGTCGGCTGGGGAAAATATTGCTGCACAATATCCTGATGCGCAGGCAGCCATGCATGGATGGATGAACAGTGAAGGTCACCGTGATGCATTGCTTAAAGACGATTATACACATTTAGGGGTTGGAGTGTATAAGTCTTACTACACACAAAACTTCGTCAAAAAGCGATGATTAATAGTCCGAACATTCGCCTTAGGCACAGTATCGGCCCGGTTTTCATAAAATAAAGTAACAACATATCCGTTGCCGAGGTGAGTAGGAATGAGTGATAAACTTCATCCAAGTGTAAGAGAATTCAAGGAATTTCTGCAGCGGCATCCGAAGCTGGTGGAAGAAGTTCGGAAAAGTGGCAGAGGCTGGCAGGAATATTATGAAAAATGGGCATTGCTCGGGGAAGATGACCCATTTTGGGATAAATACAAGGAGGAAAAATCGTCAAAAACAGAAAATAAACGATCCCGCGGAAATGGAAAAAAAGAGATGATGGAGCGCCTGATCCAAATGTCTGAGAATATCGACATGGATAAACTTCAGACGCAAGTGGATAACATTAATAGTGCCATTTCCACGGTACAGGGATTATTAGGTCAATTTCAGTCTTCAGATCATTCGTCACAGCAGTCATTCGATCCGTCAACCCAAAATAATCGCCCATTTGGCGGATTCCGGGATTGAGGTGGGAAGATGCAGACATCGGTTCGCAACTTTCTGGAACAAAATCCGAAGCTTGCTCATTTCGTTCGTTTCAATCCTGATTGGTATCGTTACCTGTCACGGAATCCAAATAGTGTCATGGAACTTGAGAGAGCGTCCAAGTCTTTTTATGGAAATACGTTACCGCAGCAAGTAGACAAAATCGGCAGCCATATACAAATGGCAAGTATGCTATTGAATGTTGCCGATTTGATGAAGGATTGATGCTGGTTAGAGTAAAATGTTTATGGGAGAACATATACCTCATCTTTGGTGTTGAAGTCGGAAGACTTCTACGCCAAAGATGAGGCCAGCAAGCGAAGCGCGGTAGTTTAAAGGGTGTTTTACATGAAAAAGAGGACCTTTTCTTGTATAGTTAAGTCTGCTACAACAACAACTATAGAAAGAGGTCCTCTAATGAAAGATATCATATCTGCGCTTACAATGAAAGAATTAGAACAAATTACATACCGTGCATTGCAGGAAAGTTTTTCTCAGGTGATGGCACAGACGTTACAGGAAATAGATGAGGCGATTGCTTCAGAAAGGGATAAGCAACGATTTTATTTGAAGGATAAAAGAACATTAAAGTTTGAGTCCGTCTTTGGGCAGGTGGAACTGAAAAGAAATTATTATCAAGATAAAGAGACGGGAAAGTATGTCTATTTATTGGATCAGTATTTAGCTTTTGACGGCACAAAGGGAATGAGTCCGGTGGTGCAAGATTTGGCTATTGAACTGGCTGTAACAGGCGTTTCCTATCGACAGGCTGGGAAGGCAATGGAGAAGCTTTTGGGCTACCCTGTCATCAGTCATGAAGGTATACGCCAGCAGCTTTTGAATACGGAGGTTGTGCCGGAAGAGTCAGTGCCACTCGAACAGGATGTTGTATTCGTGGAGGTGGACGGGCTTTATACGAAAAGCCAAGAGAAAAAGAAAAAAGGCAAGGAAATTAAGATTGCCAGTGTGCATCAGGGCTGGGAAATGAATGGTAAACGAGCAAAGCTGATAGAGAAGCGACATTTCATTCATGAAGGAAATCTGCCGTTCTGGGAAGAATTTGAGCAGTATCTAATGGCTACTTACGAGTATGATCCGACCAGGCACCACCTCGTTATTAATGGGGATGGAGCGAAGTGGATCACATCCTGCCGGGATCATTTCCAGCATAATGCGACCTTTGTCATCGACCGTTTTCATGTTGCCCGGGATGTGCAGCGTTTGTTTCGGGGTCATTCAAGATACCGCTCCATCCGAAAGAAACTAGCAAGCTATGACTGGGAAGGTTTCATGGTGGAATTAAACAGTGCGGTGGGTACGCTTGAAAATGAAAAGAAGGAAGAACGGCTGGAAGAGTTAATTGCCCAGCTTTCCCAATATCCAGAGGCACTGGGAGATTACCGTGAAAAACTAAAAGAGAGGGGCATAGATACAACAGGATTCCGCCCGATGGGGAGTGCAGAGGGAACGATGAGTGTGTTCGCTAGAAGGCTCAAAAACGGGCGTAGTTGGAGTGATAAAGGGCTTGATAAATTCATCGATATCATGGTTGCCCTCAAAGATAATCTGAAGATAAAAACGCTGCAGGGGATACTTGAACAGACGCAGGAATTAATACAGGAAAGCAAAGAAGAAAAGCCGCCTAAACACTTTGTAGAAAAGCTAAAAGAAAGTGCTGCAGAAGCAACACGCAACAATCTGGGTTATCTGAGGCAGGCTATCGGGAAACCAATTACAGACGCATTAAAAGGATTACGGGGAATTTGAAAAAGTAAAAAAGCACCAACTGATTAAAATGATATAAACATGAAACCGTTACCAAAAGTTGACTAAAACAATACAAAAAAGGGACTTGAAAAAAATCTCCCACAAGTACTTGACTCAATCTTGATGCTGGCGGCGGTTTTTTTTGCAACCATTCCATGATATGATACAAATGGAGGTGAAAGAATGATAGGAACAATGGAGTATGCGGACATACTGGATCACTCCGAACAGCTCAGTGAGATGATTCTACAGTCTGATGTCTTGAAAGCTTATCAACAGGCTCGTAAATCAATGGAAGAAGATGAAGAAGCACAGCAATTAATAGGTGCGTTTAACGATATAAAAGAACAATATGAAGAAGTCCAGCGTTTTGGGTGGTACCACCCGGATTATAAAGAAATTATGAAAAAAGTTCGCACTAGCAAACGGGAAATGGACATGAACGACAAAGTTGCGGCATTCAAAGTTGCTGAACGTAATTTACAGAAAATGCTTGATGAAGTCAGTGAATATATTGCGTTCAGTGTCAGCGATCAGATAAAAGCACCGAAAGATGGTGCCGCGCTGACTGATACCGGATGTGGCCATGGGGGAGCATGCGGATGTAGCGCCTAGATTGAAGCCTTGGCCGCATTCTGGTAAACTTATCTGTAAACAAGATGTTAGTGAGGATGCAATATGAGAACGAAACGCCAAGGACTTATAGTCTGGTTCAAGCATATGAAAAATATTAGGCATATCAAACGGTACGGGCATCTAATTTACACGTCTAAGAATTTGAAGTATGCCGTGCTTTATGTTGATCAGGATACACTTGAACGTACGGAAGCCAAATTGCTAAAGCTCCCGTTTGTTTCAAAGGTGGAGCGGTCGCAAAAGCCGTTTATACCGACCAACTTTGACAATGCAAAACCTGACAAAGCGAAACAATATGACTATAAAATGGGTATCTAACCTTTGCGGACATACATAATGACGTCCGCAAAGGTTTTTTCTATTGATTAAGTTTAAAATATCAAAAAGAAAAACCTGCAGAAATAACTCTGCAGGTCCTTTTGTTTTCGTATTGGAAAACAAAAAGGCAAAGGGAGAGGAGAAACCGGAGGAAGAACTTATGGGGAAGTGTAAGTCTTCTCCGAGTTTTTGAAACAGCCAAGCAATTTTGTGCTGCTTCACTACGATAGTATAACCATCATTATTTTTTATATACATAAACAAGCAATTTTTTGCTGAAGTAACTTTTTAAAAGGAAGTTTGGCTTCTGGTCTTGCGCTTTTAATCGGTTGCGATTATTATGATTTATTGAGGTGGTTATATGCGAGTTGTCTCAGGTTTACATAGAGGGCGGCAGTTAAAATCGGTACCTGGTAAAATAGCCAGGCCCACTACTGATAAAGTGAAAGAAGCGATATTTCAGGTGCTTGGACCTTACTTTCGTCAAGGTGCCTGTCTCGATTTGTTTGCCGGAAGCGGAGCGCTGGGTATTGAGGCGTTAAGCAGAGGTATGGAGAAGGCAATCTTTGTTGATAAACACCCGAAAGCGATACATACTATTAATGAAAATATCCGGATGCTGCAGCTGGAGAATAATGTTGAAATATTCAAGTCAGATGCCTTCAATGCTTTGAATGGTGCGGCCAAAAGAGGACTTCAATTTGATTTAATACTGCTTGATCCCCCTTACTATAAAGTGAATTATGCGAAATTGCTTGGTAAAGTGACTGAATTGGACTTGCTTCATGACGATGGTATGATTTTCTGTGAACATGATGCTACTGAAGATATGGCGATGACTGATGAACGTTATGAAGTACTGAAACGAAAATTGTATGGTGAAACAACTGGTATAACTATCTATAAAAAGAAGCGGGAATAAATGAGGGGGCATGACCAATGAACCGATTAGCAATCTGTCCAGGAAGTTTTGATCCGGTTACATACGGACATCTTGATATTATCGAACGGGGCGCTAAAATATTTGATCAAGTAATCGTGGTTGTATTTAATAACCAGTCAAAAGATCCATTGTTTTCGGTTGATGAGCGGGTGTCATTACTACAGGAGACAACAAGCTATTTGTCGAATGTGTTTGTTGATCGGAGCGGTGAACTCTTAATTGATTATGCCAGACAGCACAAAGCTGATGCAATTTTGGGGGGCTGCGTGCAGTCAGTGATTTTGAATATGAGATGCAAATTACAGCAATGAACAGGAAATTGGATCAAAACATCGAAACGTTTTTTATGATGACAAATAATCAATATTCATTTCTTAGTTCAAGTATTGTTAAAGAAGTTGCCAAGTATAAAGCGGATGTCACCGACCTGGTTCCTGATGTCGTCCAGACGGCCTTGCAAAAGAAGTTTAATATGAAATAACGAACAAAGGCGCAAGCGCCGGGCTGGCTTACCTTGCAAGTAAAAGTTATATCGCTAAACTTTATACTTTCTTAGCTCTTAAAAAAGATGTTGCGACATGCAACATCTTTTTTAGCTATTACGCCAGCGTTTCACCAAGATAAGAAAAGCAATAAACAGGAAACTGAATGTGATGATTGGTCCAATTTCAGCGAACAAATACAAAAATTGCATCCACGTTTCTTCTTGCGGTCCGCTAGAAACAGGGACCCCCTTAAAATCAAATGATGTTCTGTTCAAATATAATGGTGTATAGAAGACGCCTGTGAGCACCGCTGCAAACAGCCCGTGCAGAATCCGGGCAAAGAAATACGGGGCAAACCGAATATCTGACGGTGCGATGATACTAGCAACTTGTGCCTGAACAGAAAGTCCGTTAAAACCTAAAATAAAACTGACAACAATAATCTTTTCCAACAGATTAGCTGCATCACTTTGCGAGATTAGGTTTGTGCCCAATGTGATTTCAAACAGACCGGATAACATGGGTAGCGCGAGTTCGACCGGTATCGAAGCGATTTTTAGCAAATATTGGAATAACACAGAAACCGCCTGTGAGATTCCGACAATATACAACAGTTTTGTGAATACGGAAAACAGGATAATGAAACCGCCGACCATGACAAGCGTCTGAATTGAATTTAGTACGGCATCTCCGACTATTTTTCCGAACGGGCGTGGATCATTCATTCTTGTGCGATGCATTTCTCGAAAAGCTCGGATAATCGATACACTTTGTTTTTCTTTAGCCAACGTAACTGTTTGTTTTTCTTCCTTTCTTCCATAAAAACGCATGCAAACCCCGACAAGCGCATTACCTAAATAATGGGCTGCTGCCAAGACAATCCCCAATTTCACATCATAGAAAAAACCCACTGATACAGCGCCAAAAATGAAAAGCGGACTAGAAGCATTTGTAAATGATACGAGCCGTTCAGCCTGTATCTGTGTTAGCTGATTTTGTTCCCGAAGCCGCGCTGTGATTTTTGCACCTGTCGGATAACCACTGGCCATACCCATTGCCCAAGCAAAACTGCCGGCCCCTGGTACGTTAAATAAAGGGCGCATGATTGGCTCACATAGTACACCGATGAATTTAACAAAGCCAAAGCCAATCAATAGTTCAGCCGTAATAAAAAAGGGCAATAAAGATGGAAAAACAATTTCCCACCACATATTCAGTCCCCGTATGCTTGCTTCAAGAGACTGATCGGGGTACTTTATTAAGGAGATGGCAATAAAAGCGGTGATACCTGTCAATGCAATTGTTTTTATTTGCTGTTTCAATGTCCGGCCTCCTAAGAACGAGCTAATCCTGTACTTCTTTTCCTGATAGTAGTAGAATAATCCTAGCTTATTTTATAGTGCGTTAATTGTAGGTTATTAAATGAATGTACAAGTCTATATCAATATACGCACATACAGCCCATTTTTATGACATACACTTTTGAATACA
The DNA here is from genome assembly GCF_005887555.1 of Lentibacillus cibarius. Classification (NCBI taxonomy): domain Bacteria; kingdom Bacillati; phylum Bacillota; class Bacilli; order Caryophanales; family Bacillaceae; genus Lentibacillus; species Lentibacillus cibarius. The sequence goes on from NZ_VCIA01000001.1 coordinate 3,310,379, forward strand.
CTCCAAAAGAGTTACCGGTGGAAGGTGAAAGGAGTTTTACGGTGCAATTTACAAAAAGACATATTATCACCATGATTGCCGTGATGGCTATTGCTTTATTTATTTCGATTTATAAATTACCTTATTATGTTTATAAGCCTGGCGGTGCTGATGCACTCAATTCGATTGTTCAAGTCGAAAATGGCCATAAAAGTGAGGGGGACATGCACCTGGTCACAATTCGTGGAGGCCAGGCAACACCGATACAGTATTTATTGGCAAAAATTCTTCCGCATCAAGAAGTCCTTCCACTTCGGAATATAAGGCCGGAAGGGGTATCAGAAGATGAATACTTCCATGCACAGCTGAAAATGATGGAAAGTTCTCAAGAAAAAGCAATCGTTGTAGCTTATGAAGCGGCAAATGAGGAGATTAATATTACTTATAACGGGGTGTATGTCGTTTCTGTAGACGAAAAAATGCCTGCTAGTGATGTGCTAAAACCCGGGGATCGTATAACAGGAATTAACGGCCACCCAATTGAGAAAGCAAATGATTTAATTGACTATGTCGGTTCCAAACAAGCAGGTGAAATAATAACCGTTGATGTTGAGCGTGATGATCGCAAGCTAACAAAGAAAATCCCGTTGAAAAACTTCCCTGAAAATGATAATAAGCCCGGCATCGGTATCAAGCTTGTAACAGACAGGGCCGTGCAAGTTAATCCAGACGTTAATTTTTCCAGCGGGAAGATTGGTGGTCCAAGTGCCGGATTGATGTTTTCATTGGAAATATATGATCAGTTGACTGAAACCGATATTACGCAAGGTTACCAAGTTGCTGGAACCGGGGAAATTGATTATCAGGGGAACGTATTACCTATTGGCGGCATTAAGAAAAAGGTCGTTGCTGCAGATGAGGAAGGGTGCGATATTTTCTTTGCCCCGAATGAGAACGGCGCGACTGATTCAAACTATGAAAGAGCTGTAGCGTCGGCTGAGGAAATTAATTCTGACATGAAAGTTGTTCCTGTTGATACATTTTCAGAAGCATTGGAGTATCTAAAGCAACTTCAGTCTACGGAGGAAGGGTAATAAGCAGGGGGACCACGGTTCACAGTGGTCCTCTAACTAATGTATGAAGGTCGTTTATTCAATCTATCATAATTGGCGGCTGTAATTCCTGTTTGCGAAGCTTCTCCCGTTTGTCAGCAGGAAGCATGCTGTAATACGCGTTGCTTGCTTTTTCTTCAATGAATAAAAGCGGGTTTATATGATGGCTTAGTTTAGAAACAAGTGGGACATTCATTTCTTTTTTCTGTGCATTCAAATAGGTTTGTCCATTTCTAGTCATGCCGAGCAGTCGGACGTAAGGGACTGTCGTTGTATTTTTTAGCTGATACATGTCTGTTTTAGTTGTGTTGGTCAAAATATGGGCAAACATACGTTGTAACCTTGTCCACGTGTAGCGTTTTGTTTTGATTCGTTGCATCCATTCATAAAACGAGGTCACGCCCCGTGCTGTCTTTTTAATGCGGTATTCCAACCCTTCATCAACACCGTGAATGGCAGCCAGCTCTTCTGTAGTCATTGTCATAACACGATAATGGATAAGATGGAAATAGCCTTCCCAAGCGTGCCAACAGCCAGCTTGCCATTTATATTCATGAAGTTGACGGATAGTCGCATTGGGCATGGTTGCAGCAACGTCCTCTGAGATGTCATGATCAGCCAGCAATTTGCTGCGTATGCTGGTAGCACTGGCAATTGGCCCGGTTATTTCCTCGTCATGATAGTTGCTCTTTTTCCGCTTAATCGCCAGGGGTGTAATAGGCAAATGCGCATCCATGATTGTTTGGACATAACTAAACCCAAGAATGTTGTTCGGTTGTGATAGGTCCATTTCTTCCGTTGTCAGACCGATTTTCTGATATGCAAGTCTGCTCGCTTCCGGAAAGGCTATCCCTTGCTTAAGATAGTCTTGCAACAATTCACGATAGAAGGGTTCGTTTTGCCTGAAAACGTCATACCCTTCCATGAAGTGCTGTGTATTACCGGATTCACTGCCAAAACAAATACTTGACACACCGCTTTCATGCAGTGTGCGGACAGCCCCTTCAGCAAACAGATCACTGCTTTGAACGGCGTATAAATAAGGAAGTTCCAAAACGATATCCACCCCTTCAAGCAAAGCAGCCTTTGTCCGGTGGAATTTATCGATGATTGCTGGTTCGCCGCGCTGGAGGAATGATCCGCTCATAACGGCAATTAGGCAATCCGCATTAGATGCATCTCTGGATTGTCGAACGTGATAGACGTGTCCGTTGTGGAACGGATTATATTCAACGATTAGTCCACAAGCTTTCATATACGCTAACCCCCTAGCAATAGACTAGGTTACATTTTAGCAGAAAATAAGATCTGCTGCATGGCTGGGTGAGTTGAAAATGACAAATCAGGGTATATTGTAAATAGAGATACTGACAAGAAAATATGTTGACAAAAGATCATTTTCCTTTTAAAATTACTCTTGTTGCCTAGAGGTGATAACAATGAAAATTCCAATAGCGCATATTAAGAAAAACGCTGACAATGTCCCTTTCAAATTTGATGAGCAAGTAGATGTCTCTGAATTGGAAACAATGAACAATGATATACGTGAAATTAATTCCGTTCATGTTTACGGTACGGCAGATGATCAAGGGAACGACATTATCTTTTCGTTCAGCATTGATGGGGAAATGGTGTTGCCATGTGCCCGTACACTTGCAGATGTTCCTTATCCATTTGCGATTAATGCACTTGAGATATTCTCAGAGTCGCCGTATGATATTGATGATGAAGACAATGACATTCACCCGATTGAAGGGGAAGTACTTGACTTAACTCCGCTCATCAAAGAAAATATTTTATTGGAAGTGCCATACCGGGTTTTCTCAGATGATGAAGAAGTGATTAGCCAAGCCTCGTTTGAAGGGGAAGGTTGGGAATTCATCTCCGAGGGAAAGCGGGAGAAAAAGACGGATCCACGCATGAAAAAGCTGGAATCTTTACTTAAAGATAAGGATAAAGAAGAATAGGACTATCTATCATATTTGTTTAACAATCGAAGGAGGTGTAAGTCATGGCAGTACCAAAGCGAAAAACTTCTAAAAAGGTAAAAAACCAACGCCGCACGCATAAAAAATTGCATGTGCCTGGCATGGTGGAATGCCCAAATTGTGGTGAACTAACAAAATCGCACCATGTATGTAAATCATGTGGGCATTATGACGGCAAAGAAGTAGTGGCAAATGACTAATCGGAACTGATAGCTATACCGACAGATCACTAGTGAATAGTGATCTGTTTTAGTAACCTCTGAAAAACCTTGTATAAAGGCTTCGATATTTACTATAGCTGAAGTTAAATCTGTTTTTGCCATATACATACACAGCAAAAATTATCTGGCCACGAAAATGCTCCTCAGTAGACTATGTCCGAGAAATAATTGTTCGTAGCACTTAAATAAAATCAATTGAACGATTCTATCACTCCTACTTTTTGCATACATTGATAGCAAACAGTAAGGAGGGGTGTTATGAATGCTGCACGTCAGGATGCGTGGACAGAAGATGAAGATATATTGCTTGCAGAAACGGTTCTTCGTTATATAAGAGATGGCAAGACGCAGCTTGAAGCTTTTAAAGATGTTGCCCAACAATTATCACGGACATCGGCTGCATGCGGTTTTCGCTGGAATGCATCCATCCGCAAACAGTATGCTAATGAAATTGAACTGGCTAAAGAAGACCGAAAGAAACATAACAAACCGCAAGCCAACGGACATCATGGACAGGCGGAAGGGATGGGGCTAGAAGCAAATCCGATTGATAGTGCTATAACCATACTTAAAAAAATGCGCACTGGTTATCTGGACAACAATGCCTTTTCCATTTATGAAAAAGAAGTAACCATCAAACGGCTGGAGAAAGAAAATGAAGTACTTAAACAGCAACTGGATCGGTATGAACAGGCATGGAGGGAAATGGGCAAACTATGGAGTTGGGTAAGTGAGTCGGAGAAATGATAGGAAAAGACATGAATGCTTGTATGATACCATTCATGTCTTTATTTTAACGTCAGAAAGTATAAACTACGGATAACCTTATTAGAAAGTTTCACATTTGTTACAAGGCGAAGCGAATGCGACTTTATCTAAAAAGTTGCGCTTTAGTTCTATACATGAAAGACAGTAACCGGAGAGGGTCCGGTTATCCATCCATCTGCATTCTTTATTGTACGGAAAAAAACCGTTTTATACGTCTTTTTCCGAAACACCTTCAGGAAGCCATATAAGAGGATTTTGACCGAGGTCGCGTTCCATCTCATATTGTGCTTTTTGGAAACCCATCTTTTCCCAGAAACCGTGCGAATTAATCCGCGGGTTTGTTTTAATCGGTAGCTGAAAACTTTTCGCGAATTCAACCATAATTTTGCCATACCCCTGTCCCCGGTAATCTGGTAACACTTCAAGTTTCCATAGCTCAAGATAGTCTTGGGCCGGGTTAAAGTAGTTGTCATATTTCGCCTTCATTCTGTATAGACTCATGCGTGCGATAAGATTGTGCCCAAAGTAGATTCCGTAAAATGGCGATTCGCTATTGTTCTCCACAATATTATTCTGTAAATCCTCCATCATGGAAAGTTCTTGATTTCCGTATTCCTTAAAACGCTTAAATTGTTCTAATGTTTTATAGTTGATTAAAAGCTTTTCCACGTTTGCATTGTTGATCATTGTATCCTTCCCCCTTCAACAAAATTATTTAGAATTTGTATATAATTTATTATAATATAAAAAAGCAGGGAAGGGAATGATGGAATCCTTCTTGTAGGAAAGATTCCATCATTGCTCGCTTCGCTGACCGGGCGCTTGCGCCTTTGTTCTTTTAGTATTGGACGATTGAAAAATAGAAGTTGGTGGAAGATAGGAGGGTGGATACTTGCTATGATTTTGAATGCAGTTGCTAATCTGATTGGTATCATTATTACCTTACCGATGCTGGTTACTTGGGGTGTTTATTACATTGTAGCCAGGATTGGGCATAACAAATGGAAGGCAATTCATGCTGCAGTGAATTGGACAACCCTCCTGTATATATTGGCGGTGACAGCAATGCTCTACATGATGTTTGGGGCTAGCTATCTCGGCATCATTACAGTCTTATTGCTGGTGTTGTTTACTGTCATTATTGTGATTCGATGGAAAATGTTTACGGAAGTCGTTTTCCGCAAAGCCTTTAGAATCTTTTGGCGCATTTGTTTTTTACTTTTTGTGTGTTTATATTTCCTGCTGGCCATAACAGGAATGATCCGCTACTTATTATGAGAAATTCGTCTTTCGTTGCCTGATCTGAAATGATCACATAAGACTTGAAAGAATAAAGTTGGATGAATAATTCATCTTGTTATCATAGTTGATATAAACGGCAACATAGTTTTTGTATGAATGTTAACCACCGCTGCGGAAATACCTGAGAAGCTTCATTTTTTGATGTGGGGTTAAGTGAGTAAAATAAAGGCTTCGCGAAATTCATATAAACAGATTAAGTGCAATTTACAAGGTTTTTCTATACAATACATATGGAATATATTTAATAAAGCAAAAGGAGCTTGCAATCTATGCGGATCAGTCCGATTAAATTACAGGCACAGCATACTTTAATAAACGATTATCGTAATCAAAAGCCGGACATTATGCAGTACTTTGATTATGATCCATACAAGGAAGCAACTTACAAGAAACGGTTGGAGATATTACAAGAAAAAGACATTAACCGTGAGCAACTGACAGAAGCACTGACAGAAATGAATGAACAGTGGGATGCTCCTGAGTCAGCGAACCGGGCAATTGAACGATTGAAAGACGAAAACAGTGTTGTTGTAATAGGAGGTCAGCAGGCTGGTTTGCTGACAGGTCCGCTATATACCATTAATAAGGTAATATCAGTTATACAATTTGCGAAACAACAGGAAGCTAAACTGGACGTACCAGTTATACCAGTGTTTTGGATAGCTGGTGAGGATCATGATTATGAAGAAATCAATCATGTGTATTTACCTGAAATGAACAGGATGAAAAAGCATACATTGCCGCAGCAGACAAGTGGCAAGCTACCTGTCTCTGATATCCAAATAGATGGAACAAAATTACTGACCTGGATTAATCATTTGTTTGACCAGCTGCCCGAAACTGATCAGACAAAAGCACTCTATCAGACTATACTGGATTGTCAGGAACAATCAGCTACATATGTAGACTTTTTTGCACGGTTCCTTTATCAGTTGCTTGGTGATGAGGAAATAATCCTTGCTGACTCAGGGAATCCGGCTATGCGCAACCTTGAACGAGAGTATTTTGTCCGGATGATTGAACAACAGGCGCAAATAAGCAATGGTGTACAAACGTCAGTCCAGCAATTGAAAAATCAGGGATATACGGTATCACTTGATGTTGAACCGCATGATGCGCATCTCTTTTATCACCGTCACAATGAACGAATTCTGCTTGTACGTGATAACGAAGGCAACTGGTGCGGTAAACAAAATGAAATGATACTGACTCACCAAGAAATGCTTGAAATAGCTGAAAATCATCCATCCCACTTAAGCAATAATGTCGTTACCAGGCCGGTTATGCAGGAGAGTTTGTTTCCGACACTTGCCTTTATCGGTGGACCTGGTGAGGTCAGCTATTGGGCAGCTTTAAAACCAGCTTTTCATGCAGTAGGGATAGAAATGCCGCCGGTTCTTCCACGTTTGTCATTTACATTTGTTGACAGAGGTGTGGAAAAAATATTAACCAAGTATGGCATAGAAGCATCACATGCCATCAATTATGGTCTGGATGATGTCAAAACCCAATGGCTTGCTGCACAAAGTGATCCTCCGGTGCGACAAGTTGCCGAAGAAGTAAGACAGGCCATTCGCCGGGTGCATCAGCCATTGCGCGAGATTGCCAGTGATATCGGTGCCGATTTAGGTGAGCTCGCGGATAAAAATCTCTATTACCTAAATGGCAATATTGATTTTCTTGAAAAACGTCTCCTGAAAACGATGGACACCAAATATGCAAAAGAAATTAGTGAGTTTGATCTTGCCCATCATATATTCCATCCGGAAAACGGACTCCAGGAACGGATTTGGAACCCTTTACCACTAATCAATGACCATGGTCCCTGTTTTATCCGACAACTGGCAAGCGAGTCACTTTCATTCACGGAGGAACACTATATCGTATATCTGTAATGTAAATCCCCCACTTTCTACCACGCTTACAACAAGCGAGGGAAGAAAGTGGGGATTTTTTGATGACCAAAATTTAGCCACGTCCGGACGTACTAGTTCTGGCGCCAGAGCAGGACGTCGCTGTGGTCGCTCAGGAAAAAGCAATTCATTGCAACAAGCTGATTTTTACGGTGGTTGGCGTAAATGATGATAGAACCTTAGTCCCAATTTGAAAAATCTCATAAATAAATTTGAAAATTAAGTGGTGAATTGTGGTGGAATGTGGTAACATGTGAATATGAAAGTGGGGAGAGCTCTATGTTCATGGGTGAATTCCAGCACAATATCGATACAAAAGGACGAATCATTGTGCCGGCCAAGTTTCGTGAAGGGCTTGGAGACAGTTTTGTAGTCACCCGTGGACTTGATAAATGTCTGTTCGCCTACCCGATGGATGAGTGGAAATCACTTGAAGAGAAACTGAAGCAATTACCACTCACTAAAAAGGATGCGCGCGCTTTCACACGCTTTTTCTTCTCTGGCGCAATTGAATGTGAAGTGGACAAACAGGGGAGAATAAATATTCCACAGCCATTGCGGAATTACGCGGGGCTGGATAAAGAATGTGTTGTAATTGGCGTCTCCGACCGGGTTGAATTCTGGGCAAAAGATCACTGGGAAGATTATTTCAACGATTCAGAGGAATCTTTTGGTGAAATCGCCGAGAATTTAATGGACTTTGACATTTAAGTGAGTAACAGTAAAACAGGCTGCTGGAGCGGTGTTTATTTCAATTTTCCCCTCTGATTGCAGTAGCTCCGGCTTCCTCAGTTCGAGTTTTTAAAACGGGACGCCAACTGATCATTGGCAAAGCAGGTGTGACCATGTTTAATCATTACAGTGTACTAAAAGATGAAGTGATAGAAGGACTGGCAATCAAATCTAATGGGACTTATGTAGACTGTACAGTCGGCGGCGGCGGACACTCAGAGCAGATTGCTTCTCGCCTTGGAGAGGATGGTTTGCTGATTGCGTTTGATCAGGATAGTGAAGCGCTTGATGCTGCAAAAAAACAGCTCAGTGCGTATGAAAATAGGACAATCTTTGTTCATGCAAACTTCCGCGAACTTGAAAAACAAATAGTACGCCAACAGGTGGGAAATGTCGACGGGATTTTATTTGATCTCGGTGTTTCCTCCCCGCAACTTGACCGTGGTGAACGAGGGTTTAGCTACCAGCATGATGCCGAGCTTGATATGCGCATGAACCAGGATCAAAAATTAACTGCCAAAGAGATTGTCAATGAATGGTCCTACCAGCAACTTATTAAATTATTTTTTCATTACGGTGAGGAAAAGTTTTCTAAGCAAATAGCCAGAAAAATTGAAGCAGAACGGAAAAAACAGTCGATTGATACGACCCATGAACTGGTCCACATCATCAAAGAAGCAATACCGGCTCCTGCACGAAGAAAGGGAGGGCATCCGGCAAAGCGTATTTTCCAGGCATTACGGATTGCTGTTAACGATGAATTGGCTGCATTTAACGATGCATTGCACCAGGCAGCACGAATGACAGGGGTTAATGGGAGAATTGCAGTCATCACGTTTCATTCACTAGAAGACAGGCTTTGTAAAAAAGCATTTAAAAAATGGGGTACAGCCAAACCAGTGCCGAGAAATTTACCGGTTATACCCGATGATCATAAGCCACCATTTCAATTAGTAAATAAAAAGCCGATATTGCCTAGTAATCAGGAACTCGATGCTAATCGCCGCTCACGATCAGCGAAACTGCGCATTGCAGAAAAAGTGCGTGAATGGGATGAAGGATTTACATATGAAGAAGGGTGGAATTAAGAGTGGATGGAAATGCAGCACGTAAATGGGAACAAGCGTATACATCATACATACCCAAGAAAGAAGAACAGACGTCAACAGTTACTGTTAAGCAAAAGCGCTGGATTACAAAAGGGGAAAAAGTCCTTTACTCCGCTATTGGATTTTTATTGATTGCGGCTTGCATTTATGTTGTTTCTTTTGCATCCGCAACCGATACCCTGAACAGGAAAGTAGAGTCATTGGAGCAATCAATACAGCAGCAGAAAGTCACTAATGAAGGGCTATTGTACGAGAAAAAGCAATTAAGCAGACCGGAGCGCATTACAAGAATTGCTAAGGAGAATGGTTTGAAGATCCAAGAATCCAAAGTAAAACAAGCCCAGGCATATAACAGTAATTAAGGCGGATTCGTATGAAAACAAACAAACGAACCTATTTGATGTCCAGTATCATGATTGTTTTGTTTGCTACCATATTTCTACTGATTGTCGGCCGGTTTTTATACATTCAAGCTACAGGTGAAATTGATAATGTTTCGCTGGAAAAATGGGCCGAAGAAAAGCGAACGACATCGTACACACTTGATTCTCAACGTGGAAAAATATATGGCAGAAATGGTATGACGCTGGCGTATGATCGGCCTGTTTACCGAATTCAGGCGATTGTCCGTGACTCGTATACGACTAACCCTGAGGATCCAAGGCATGTAAAGAATCCGGAGAAAACCGCAGAAAAGCTGGCTCCTTTGCTGGATACGGATAAAAACTATATATTAAGGCGACTAACAAAAGCCATCGAACAAGAGCGGTTTCAAGTTGAATTCGGAAATGCTGGTAAAGAACTTTCTCAACAAACAAAGGAAAGGATTGAAAAACTTGAACTTCCGGGGATCCGTTTTAAGGAAGAATCAATCCGTTACTATCCTAATGGAATGTTTGCAGCACATGTTATTGGATTTGCCCAGAAACAGGATGGACTCATTACCGGTAAGATGGGTATTGAGCAGGCGATGAACAAAAAGCTGAGCGGAAAAGATGGACATATTTCATATGAACAGGATCAATACGGTGATAAGCTTCTTGACCCGAATGAAATCATTGAAAAGCCTGAAAATGGAAATGATGTATATGTAACCATCGATCAAAAAATACAGACACTCCTTGAGGACGTTATGACACAAGTTGAGACTGAGTATAGTCCTGAGGGGATCACTGCAGCTGTTATGGACCCAAAGACCGGAGAAATATTGGCTATGAGTAATAGGCCAAGTTATAATCCGAATAAACTGGAAGACGTAGAAAATTGGAATAATGATATCATTTCCACCCCATTTGAGCCTGGTTCAACAATGAAGATGTTCACCTGGGCTGCTGCAATCGAAGAAGGGGTTTATAATGGAAATGAGCAGTTCCAATCTGGTACATATAAAATTAACGACCGTGTTAGAGGAGTAAACGACCATAACTGGGGAAAAGGTTGGGGGACAATCACATTTGATGAAGGTTTTGCCCGATCGTCAAATGTTGCCGCCTCCAGACTTGTTTGGGAAAAGATAGGAACAGAAGCGTACCTGAATTATTTAAAGGCATTCGATTTTGATGAAAAGACGGGAATCGAACTGCCGCGTGAACGAAAAGGAACCCTTGTCTATAATTACCCGCGTGACAAAATTACAACAGCGTTCGGTCAGGCGACCAGCCTCACCCCGATTCAGCAAATGAAGGCCGCAACCGCCATCGCAAATGACGGCAAAATGGTGAAGCCTTATGTCATTTCCAAAGTCGTTAATCCTGCTACCGGCGACGTGATTAAAGAGAAAAAACCGGAAGTGGTGGGCGAGCCCATTTCCAAGGAAACATCCGATCACGTGTTAAACCTCCTTGGTTCAGTTGTCTCCTCCGAACATGGAACAGGGAAAAAATATAAGCTTGCGGATTACTCTGTTGCCGGCAAAACCGGAACAGCACAAATCTATGAGGATGGTAGCTATTTAACCGGGTATGGTAACTATATCTATTCATTTCTCGGAATGGCACCAAAAGAGGATCCACGGCTAATGATGTATGTATCGGTCAAACAGCCTGATGTCGAAATAGGCGAAGAAAGCGGGTCAACCCCGGTAGCATTCATTTTCAAAAATGTGATGCAAAAAAGCTTGCATTATTTGGACATTGAACCTGACAAGGACACTAGTGAACAAGTAAATCCCATTGAGCTGCCGAAGCTCACAGGAAAAAATACTTCCTCTATCAAGCAAACCCTTAAAGAAAAAGGTCTGAATGTAACATTGATTGGCTCAGGTGATACGATTAAAGCTGCCAGTGCCGTGAAAGGGGAAGAGCTTCTTGAAGGGGATCGAATTATTCTTGTGACGAACAAACCAGTCATGCCGGATATAACAGGATGGTCAATGAGGGATGTACTTCAGCTGGCCAACCTGCTTGACTTGAAAGTAGAAACAATGGGTAATGGCTATGTGATCAAACAAAGTGTCACTAAAGGAACCCCTCTGAAGAAAAATGACTATCTGGGTGTCGAACTGGAACCACCTGAACCGATGCGGGAGCAAACAGAAGGAAATGATCACACCGAAACTGATGATGGAAGTGATGAACAAGCGTAAATAGCTATTGATAAGGCCACGTCACCTTCAAGCGGTTGACGTGGCCATTTTATCCCACATATGACTGGCAGTTGAAATTTCATGCTACCACAAAATAAACAGTGTTCTATTCTGTATTTGAAAAACATATAGTGGATACAAGCCAGCCTATGAAAAGGGGATGGAGAATGAAACGTGTATCTTCTGTCACTGTAAGAAAACGAATAGTTATTGTGTTTCTTTGTGGTTTGTTATTTTTTACAATAATCGATGCGAGGTTAGGTTATGTCCAGTTTTGGATAGGCGACGAATTGATGAAGCTGGCAGATGAATCTTGGAGTAGGGACATAACGTTTGAACCGGAGCGCGGAAAAATATTGGACAGGCATGGAGAGGTACTGGCGGAGAATGTATCCGCACCGTCTGTTATTGTTGTCCCAAGACAAATCAAAAATCCGCAGAAGACAGCCGCTGAAATGGCCGACATATTGGACATGTCGGAAAAGAAAGCATATCAGTATGTTACAAGGGATGCGGTGTATACACGCGTTCATCCGGAAGGCCGAAAGATTTCAGAAGAGCAGGAGAAAGCATTCCAGACGCTTAACTTGGATGGCGTCTACCTTGCCAAAGACTCCAAACGTCATTATCCATTTGGTGATTACCTGTCACATGTACTCGGCTTTGCAGGTATTGACAACCAGGGACTGATGGGGCTTGAACTTAATTATAATGATAAATTAAATGGGAAGGAGGGAAGTCTATCCTTTTATTCGGATGCAAAAGGACGGAAACTGGAACAGATTGCTGATGAGTATAAACCGCCGGAAGATGGATTGAACCTGAAAACGACCATTGATTCCAAAGTTCAGACGATTATGGAACGGGAGCTTGATCTTGCTGAAAGTAAATATAATCCGGATAATGCACTAGCAATCGCGGTCGACCCGGATAATGGCGGCGTTTTGGGGATGGCCACAAGGCCGAATTTTAACCCGGAAAATTATCAGCAAGTTGATCCAGATATATACAACCGTAATTTACCGATTTGGAAAACATATGAACCTGGATCCACTTTTAAAATCATCACATTGGCATCAGCCCTGGAAGAAAGCGTCGTTGACCTGAAGGAAGATGAATATAATGATGACGGTGCTATTTCAGTCGGTGGTACCCAGTTGCACTGCTGGAAGAGCGGCGGTCATGGAAATCAGACATACCTCGAAGTTGTCCAGAACTCATGTAACCCAGGCTTTGTGACATTAGGTGAAAAGCTAGGGAAAGAAAGGTTGTTCAGCTATATTAAAGAATTTGGTTTTGGACAGAAGACTGGCATTGACCTGCGGGGAGAAGGCAAAGGAATCCTGTTTGATGAGGAAGATGTCGGTCCAGTTGAGCTTGGGACAACATCGTTTGGGCAAGGTGTTTCGGTAACGCCGATCCAACAGGTGATGGCAGTTGCGGCGGCAGTGAATGGTGGGAAATTATATGAGCCACGCATTGCTAAAGAATGGATTGATCCGCAGACAGGGGACACAGTCGAAAAAATACAACCAAATTTAAAAGAAAATGTTCTCTCACAATCAACGTCCAAAGAAGTTCGCCAGGCATTGGAAAGTGTTGTCGCTAAGGGAACCGGTCGTTCAGCCTATGTTGATGGTTACCGTATAGGAGGAAAAACAGGTACCGCACAAAAAGTCGGTCCGGATGGCAATTACCTTGCGAATAATTACATCCTTTCGTTCATAGGATTTGCCCCGGCGGATGATCCGGAAATTGTTGTATATGTCGCCATCGATAATCCAAAAGGGACGGCACAGTTTGGCGGAGTTGTTACAGCACCGGTCGTAGGTACCATCATCCATGACAGTCTGCAAGTGATGGGGGTAGAACCGAGAGAAGGCGGGCTTGAGAAAGAGTACACATGGCCTGACAAACCAAAAGTTGAAGTGCCGGATTTAATAGGGAAAACAAAAAAGGAATTATCCGGATACTTAACGAATTTATCCGTTGAAACAAGTGGTTCAGGAAAGTATATCGTCAATCAGGCACCAAGTCCGGGTACAAAAATCGAACAAGGCAAAAAAATAAGAATTTATCTATCTGATAAAAATCCATCGTGAATGAAGTCGATGTTTGCTATAATGAACAAAGACGAACGTATTTCCGTTAATGGACGGTAAGACCCCCACATTAACCATTAAGGCAACGAAAAGTGATGAGTGGGGGGAACCGTCCCATTCACAGGGATCAAAGAAAACCGCTACCGATTGACGTTCGGGGGGCAACAGTTAGAAGCGTTTCAGGTTTGCTACAGTCAACCGTTTGAGTGGTGTGAAAGTTGCGTTACTAACCGGTGATGATTCACAAAGATTAATAGGATATCACACCCTTCTGGTAAGAGAAAAATGAAGAATAGGATGTTTGAAATGAAACTGAACAGTTTGCTTTCTGTTTTACCTTTTTATGATACATCAGAAACAATAACAGATATCGACATCAGCCATATAGAGGCCGACTCCAGAGAGGTGACAGCAGGGAGTCTGTTTGTATGTATTGAAGGATATACTGTTGACGGTCATGACTACATCAATCAGGCTATAGCGAATGGGGCAGTTGCAATTTTGGCAGAAAAAGATGTAGATACATCCGTGCCGGTGATTCGTGTCGCAAATACATCACGAGCGATGGCAGTTGTCGCAGCGGCTTTTTATGACCATCCGACAAAGCAGTTTCCGCTTATTGGGGTTACGGGAACCAATGGCAAAACAACGACGACCTACTTGCTGGAATCAATCCTGAATGAGTTCGATCAGAAAACAGGGTTGATTGGGACCATTCAAATGAAAATCGGACAGAATACATATCCGGTACAAAACACAACGCCTGATGCCTTGTTTTTGCAGCGGACATTTCAGCGTATGCATGCTGAACATGTTGATGCAGCAGTTATGGAAGTATCATCACATGCGCTTGATTTGGGGCGTGTGCATGGCTGTGATTTTGATATTGCGGTTTTTACGAATTTATCACAGGATCATCTTGATTACCATAAAGATATGAATGATTACTTGCACGCCAAGAGTCTTTTGTTTGCGCAGTTAGGGAATACTTATGATGAGACGCGCAAAAAATTCGCGGTCATCAATGACGACGACCTTGCCGCTGCCACCCTGAAAAAAAGCACTGCGCAGCACGTTATTACATATGGTTGTCAGTCATCTGCACAGGTAAGGGCAACGGATATCCATATGGAAGTGACAAAAACGACATTTACCATGGAAACACCAATTGGATCCATCCGGATAAACAGCAGTCTAATCGGGAAGTTCAATATTTATAACATGCTGGCAGCAGGGGCAGCCGCCATATGTGCCGGTGTGCCACTTTCCGTTATTCAACGCTCCCTGGAAAATATGAAAGGTGTAAGTGGAAGATTTGAACCAGTTGATGGCAGTGATGACTTTGCTGTCGTAGTGGACTATGCACATACACCAGACTCACTGGAAAATGTACTGGAAACGATTAATGGATTTGCCGAAAACAATGTCTATGTTGTTGTCGGCTGCGGCGGTGACCGTGATAAACAGAAACGGCCGTTAATGGCATCCATCGCTATGAAGTATGCTGACCATGCCATTTTTACATCAGATAACCCGCGTACAGAGGATCCGAATGCTATTTTAGATGATATGACTAGGGATTTATCAGGTACGGGTTATGACGTTATCGAAAGCCGTAAAGAAGCGATTAGTCATGCGGTTAGTCTAGCTGAGAAAGGCGATATTGTTCTGATTGCCGGAAAAGGACATGAAACATATCAGGAAATTAATCATACCAAATATGACTTTGATGACCGTGAAGTAGCAAAAGCCGCCATCAAGTCAGCGGCCGGGAACTAGGCAAAACTTATGCAACGCTTTGCTTAGTGGAAACGGCGGTCCATCAGACAGACCGGCTGATGAATGAATTGCTTGTCATGAAGGAGAGTCACTTATGTTGTTCACAACGGAATGGCTTACAACGATTTTTCCCGATTATCGGGGTGCGGCAAATGAACGGATCGCCATTAATGAAGTAGCGACAGACAGCCGAAAAACGATGCACCATTCCCTATTTGTTCCGTTGATTGGTGAAAAATTTGACGGTCACAATCATATTCAGGAAGCGATTAAACAGGGGGCAGCAGCAGCGTTATGGGATGCGGGAAAAGAACTGCCGGCGTTTCTGCCGGAAGATTTTCCGTTGTTCATTGTCAGGGACACGTTGCAGGCGCTGCAGACACTTGCAGCTGCTTACAGGAAAAAGGTAAATCCGGAGGTTATTGGCGTCACCGGCTCAAATGGGAAGACGACAACGAAAGATATGATAGCATCAGTTGCTGCATTATCATTCCGGACGCACCATACAAAAGGCAATTTAAATAATCAAATTGGTGTTCCGCTCACCATTTTATCCATGCCCGTGGAAACAGAAGTCCTCGTTGTAGAAATGGGTATGAACCATGCCGGTGAAATTAACGTACTATCTGAAATAGCGAGGCCGGACTATGGGGTCATTACGAATATTGGTGAATCCCATATTGAATATTTGGGTTCCAGAGAGGCGATTGCTAGCGCGAAATTGGAAATTACCAAAGGAATGCCAAAGGATGGCTGTTTAATCATCGATGGGGACGAGGCACTACTGAGGCAGGCATCTACGTGTGATTGTGTCATCACGTGCGGTTTTGACGCTAGTAATGATGTTGCTATAAACAATGTGAATCTGACAAATAACCACACAGCATTTCAGCTTAACGACGATGAGCAGCTATATACGATTCCACTTTTGGGTAGTCATCATGCATTGAATGCTGCTTTTGCTGTAACGGTAGCTGAACTGTTGAACATTAAAAAACGGGACGCCAAACAGGCACTTGCATCATTGGAATGGACCTCCATGCGGTTTGAATTACTAACCGGAAGAAATGGTTCATCTGTTATTAATGATGCTTATAATGCTTCACCGACATCCATGAAGGCGGCAATCAATGTTGTCAAACAGATGGAAGGATTTAAACGGAAAGTGCTTGTGCTTGGAGACATGTTTGAACTCGGCGAGCATGCAGAAACGCTTCACCGGTCTGTTGCTGCAAGTATTGACCAATCATTTGATGCTGTTTTCACATTAGGGAAGCATGCGGCAGAAATCACCTTAGCTGTCAATACTGAGGATAAGATTGACAGCAGGCATTTCACAACCAGAGAAACATTGCTCCGTGCTGTCGAAGCGTATACAAAGGAAGGCACACTCATTTTATTTAAAGCATCACGAGGAATGCAATTTGAATCACTGCTTGATCAAGTAATGAAACCATCAACATAATCGTGGACGGTCGCTGCAAGAGGAGGAGAAACAGTGAATTTATTTGTATTAGTCATGACAATTGCTATAGCCTTTTTAATAACCGTCCTTCTGTCCCCAATCTTCATTCCGTTTCTGAGACGTCTGAAGTTTGGACAAAGCATCCGTGATGAAGGTCCGCAGTCACATATCAAAAAAACCGGGACACCAACAATGGGCGGCGTCATGATTATTGTCAGTGTGGTCATAACGTCTTTGATCATGGTCAGCAAGTATAAGGCTGCCCCTGTCGGTTATGAATTGTGGCTATTGATTTTTGTATTAGTCGGTTATGGTTTGCTCGGGTTTCTGGATGATTTCATAAAAGTTGCTATGAAACGGAACCTCGGGCTGACTTCAAGACAAAAGATGCTTGGACAGGTACTTATCGCACTTATTTTCTATGCTATTTTACAGTATAACGATTTTGCGACCTATATTCAGATCCCTGGTACGTCTATTCAATGGGAACTGGGCTGGGGATATGCCATATTGATTGTGTTTATGCTTGTAGGCGCTTCTAATGCTGTGAATTTAACCGATGGACTGGATGGACTACTTGCAGGAACAGCTGCCATTGCATTTGGCGCGTTTGGCGTTCTGGCTTGGTATGGTATCCCACAAAATGACGTGACCATTTTTTCATTGGCGGCGGTCGGTGCATTGCTCGGCTTTCTAGTGTTCAATGCCCATCCGGCAAAAGTATTTATGGGGGATACGGGGTCGCTTTCCCTAGGTGGAGGCATCGCTGCTGTAGCCATCTTAACCAAACTTGAAGTCATTTTAGTGATTATTGGCGGTGTATTCGTCATTGAAACGTTATCCGTCATCATTCAGGTCATTTCATTTAAAACAACAGGTAAGCGAGTCTTTAAAATGAGCCCGCTGCATCATCATTACGAACTGCTTGGATGGTCCGAGTGGCGAGTAGTGACGACCTTTTGGCTGATGGGACTAATTTTTGCAGCGCTTGGTGTATATATAGAGGTGTGGTTAGTTTGAAGGCATTAGAAAAATTCCCTTATAGAAACGTGCTTGTATTAGGGCTTGCCAAAAGCGGAACGGCAGCGGCAAAGCTTTTACTGGAAGCTGGGAAAAAAGTTCGGGTGAATGATAAACAAGTAGCAGATAAAGCACTGCTTCATGAACTGCAATCACTAGGAGCGGAGATGATTACCGGTTCCCACCCTTTATCTGTACTTGATGATGTGGAAGTGATCATTAAGAACCCGGGAATACCATACGACAATCCCGTTCTGGCGGAAGCGGCAAAACGGGATATACCGATTTTGACAGAAATAGAGCTGGCAGGAATACTTGCGGGTAACGTTATTATTGGAATCACCGGTTCAAATGGCAAAACGACCACCACAACATTGATTGCTAACATGCTCAATCAAGGTGATCGTTCTGCAAAGGTTGCCGGGAATATCGGTGCTGTTGCAACAGAAGTAGCACAGACGCTTGAAGAAGATGAGCAATTGGTACTTGAATTATCATCCTTCCAATTAATGGGTGTTCCCACGTTTAAGCCAAGGATTGCTGTCCTTTTGAATATATTTGAGGCGCACCTTGATTACCATAAGACATTTGAAAATTACCGACAGGCGAAATGTAATATTTTCGCCAACCAGACGGCTGATGACCACCTGATTTATAATGCGGATGATCCGGTTGTGCAACGTTCTGTTACGGCTGCCAATTCTATCAAAATACCATTTTCAGTTACGGAACGTCTCGAAAACGGGGCGTGGGCAGACGAAACAGGTATCTACTTTGCGGACGAAAAAATCATGGATAAAGCCGACATCGTGCTTGTCGGGAAACATAATGTGGAAAACATACTAGCTGCAGTCTGTGCGGCTAAATTGAGTGGTGCTACAAACGAAGCTATTCGACAAGTTCTGATGACGTTTTCAGGTGTGAAGCATCGTTTACAGCATGTTGCAACGGTGAAGGGGCGCATGTTTTATAACGATTCGAAAGCGACAAATATGCTGGCTACACAGAAGGCCTTATCTGCATTCTCTAATCCGGTCATCCTGCTGGCGGGGGGACTTGACCGCGGCAATGAGTTTGATGATTTAAAGCCTTATTTGCGTGATGTGAAAGGGATTGTTCTCTTCGGTGAGACAAAAGAAAAACTACGACGTGTCGCCGTCGAAGCAGAGGTACCATCCATTCAGGTGGCCGACAATATGGATGAAGCTGTTAAACTAGCATATGGTCTATCGGAGCGCAAAGATGTTATTTTGCTGTCTCCGGCATGTGCAAGCTGGGATCAATACCGGACATTTGAAGAAAGAGGTGACATGTTTGAACGAGCTGTGCATACATTAATGTAGGGGCTTGTTTCAAACAGCGGCCGGATGTGGAACAGAAAGTAGAGTTCCTGTTTCAATTTGGATCGACTATGTTCATAACGGAGATGCTACAAAGAAACGATGCCCCTATTCCAACAATCCGGAACGGGGTGTTTTTTATGTCTCGGAAAAAAACTAGTATCAAATACGCACCTGATTATACGCTTTTAACTATTATATTGGCCTTACTTGTGATCGGTACAGTAATGGTTTACAGTTCTTCTTACGTGTGGGCGGAGTATAAGTATGCAGATCCGCATTTTTTTCTGAAGCGGCAACTCCTTTTTAGTGGTATAGGCACGATCGCAATGTTCTTTTTTATGACTATTCCATATACTACGTGGAAAAAGTACAGTAAGGTCATACTGCTGGCATGTTTTTTGCTGCTTTTAGTCGTTTTGATTCCCGGTATAGGGATGGAACGTGGCGGTGCACAAAGCTGGATTGGGGTCGGTGCATTCAGCATTCAACCATCAGAATTCATGAAGCTTGGATTGATTATCTTTTTGGCTGCTTATTTGACTGTCCAGCAAAAGTATATAACGTCTTTTAAAAAAGGTTTCTTCCCGTCGCTCATTTTAGTTTTTACCGCTTTCGGGCTTATTATGTTGCAACCGGATCTAGGTACGGGTGCTGTTTTAGTTGCTACTTGTATGGTAATGATTTATGCGGCCGGTGCAAGACTGCTACATTTTGCCGGTCTTATAGCCATTGGTATTATTGGATTTGCTGGATTGATCCTTTCCGCTCCATACCGCATTAGTCGGATTACAGCTTTTTTGAATCCTTGGGAAGACCCAACCGGGGATGGATTTCAAATTATCCAGTCGTTGTACGCAATTGGTCCAGGGGGGCTGATGGGACTCGGATTTGGGGAAAGTATCCAAAAGTACTTCTATCTGCCTGAACCACAGAATGATTTCATTTTTGCTATTCTAGGCGAGGAATTCGGATTTTTAGGTGGCACCTTTGTTATTGGACTATTTATTCTGTTATTCTGGAGGGGGTTAAAGGTAGCTTTGGAGGCACCGGATGCTTACGGACGGTTTTTAGCCCTTGGCATTGTATCTATGCTGACTATACAGGTGATGATGAATATTAGTGTTGTCATTGGCCTAATCCCCGTTACAGGTGTTACACTGCCGTTTTTGAGCTACGGTGGCTCGTCATTGACGCTGACACTATGCTCGGCTGGAATCCTATTGAATGTCAGTAGGTATGCCAAACTATAATTGGCTCTGCTGATATTCATAAACTGGAACAAGTTTACTACATATTACAAGACAATCTATGATATAATGGCGAGTAATAGAAACGGCATGAAACAATGCCGTTTTCATGCTTTGGCAGATTTAATTTTTGAAAAAGGAAGAAAATAGAAATGGGGAAAAAGAATGTTGTTTCCATTGAAGACCGTATACCTACACTGAAACAGGAGCGTAAAAAGAAGGCAAACCGCCGTCTAATAGTTTATCTTTCTATTTTTTTCTTTTTAATTTGTTTCATCGTTTACCTTCAGTCACCGTTGAGTGATGTACGGACCGTTGACATTGAAGGAAATTCATTTGTACCTGATGAGCAAGTGATTGAACAGAGTGGAATAGCAAAAGGAACAAACATATGGACTGTCAATAAAGAGGCAGTAAGTAAGGCTGTTGCCGAACATCCGGCAATAAGTGAGACTGACGTCAAGCGGCGCCTTCCCTGGACAATTGAGCTACATATAACAGAAGCCGACCATGTTGGTTATATTAAGCAGAACGATAATTATTACCCAATCCTCGGTAACGGAAAGATACTTACCAATCGAAAGCAATCTGAATTGAATGGAAGTGCTCCATTGCTTATTGGCTTCTCAAAAGAACCGGTTTTGCAGAATATGACGGATGAACTTGATAATCTATCCGAAAGCATCCGCAATCTGATATCAGAAATACATTGGAAGCCGAGTGATGGAGATAAGCATAAGATTCTGCTTTATATGAATGATGGTTATGCTGTAGACACAACACTCAGACAATTCGCTGATAAAATGAGTGTCTATCCGTCTATTGTTTCTCAGTTGGAATCAGATAACAAAGGGATTATACATATAGGTGTCGGTGCTTATTTTGAAGAATTTGGCAGTAACGAAGAAGAAAATGGTGCAATGGATGAAGCAGTAAATGAAAATTAAACAAAATAGAAAATAAAATGATGAAAAGAAAAGGATTTAGCCCATTTTGTGTAGAATTAACGAATATATATTTTCTTTTTTTAATTATTCCTTTAAAATAATGGATTATAGGCAATTAATAGAATGAAATAAAAACATCTGGTTCCAGGCTGAATGGAACAGGATCGAATCAGATGCTTTCGATCAGGAGGTGCCTTTCTTTGAACAACAGTGAAATACTAGTAAGTCTTGATATAGGTACATCAAAAATCAAAGTAATTATTGGCGAAGTTTTAAATGATAGCCTGAATATTATCGGGGTGGGTACAGCCCACTCAAACGGCATGAAGAAAGGTGCAATAGTGGACATTGATCAGACTGTCCAGTCCATTCGGAATGCAGTTGAGCAGGCTGAGCGTATGGTGGGCATGCAAATCGACAGTGTGGTTGTAGGAATTAATGGCAAACATATTCAATTGCAATCGTGCCATGGGGTTGTGGCAGTCCAAAGTGAGAATCGGGAAATTGATAATGAGGATATCCAGCGTGTCATCGATGGTGCACAGGTGGTCTCGATTCCGCCGGAGCGTGAAATCATTGATGTCATCCCGAAGCAATTCATTGTCGATGGATTGGATGAAATTAACGATCCGCGCGGGATGATTGGTGTACGACTGGAAATGGAAGGGACAATTATTACCTGTTCCAAAACCGTCTTACATAACATCCTGAAATGTGTGGAACGGGCTAATCTAAATGTATCGGACATATGTCTACAGCCACTTGCAGCAGGAACAGTAGCCTTATCGAAGGATGAGAAGAACCTTGGTGTTACGTTAATTGATATTGGCGGGGGTTCAACAACTGTATCTGTCTTTCAAAATGAGCATTTGGCAGCTACAAGTGTTGTACCGCTTGGTGGTGACAATATTACGAAAGATTTGTCGATTGGGCTCCGAACGTCAACAGAAGAGGCTGAAGATATCAAGTTGAATTATGGTCATGCATTTTATGATGATGCCCAGGAAGACGAAACCTTCAAGGTGTCTATCATAGGCAGCAATCACTCGGAAGTGTATAATCAGCTGCAAATTGCTGATATGATAGAGGCGCGACTTGAAGAAATTTACGCGTACGCTGAGCGGGAGATTCGCCGGATGGGATTCCAGCAATTACCAGGCGGTTACGTTCTGACAGGTGGTACAATGAAAATGCCAGGTGTTTTAGAATTGGCACAGGATTTATTCCAGTCCAATGTCCGTATAGCGATTCCCGACTATATAGGGGTGCGTGAACCGCAATTCGCTGCCGGCGTTGGTATCTTGCAATTTGCTTACCATAATGCGAAAATACAAGGAAAAGAATTATTACCTTCCGTTGCAGTGAATCAGGGTGAGGCCAAGCCGAAACGCACGAATAAGCCGGCAGATGCGGATGAACCGGCTAAAACAAAGAAGAAAAAAGAATCCGGTATCGCAAATTTGTTTAAATACTTCTTCGATTAGACAAAATGCCGATTTCCGGTGTACGATCCGAGGTTTTAACTTAACCGGACGAACGAAATAGTATTAGTATTCGAATACGTTGTAATCAGCATATTAGGAGGAACGGATGTATGTTAGAGTTTGATACGAACATGGACCAGCTGGCAACAATAAAAGTAATTGGCGTTGGTGGCGGCGGAAGTAATGCTGTCAACCGCATGATTGAACATGGTGTGGAAGGCGTTGAATTTATTGCTGTAAATACAGATTCACAGGCTCTTAATCTATCAAAAGCGGAAACAAAATTGCAAATTGGCGGAAAATTAACGCGCGGACTCGGTGCAGGTGCCAATCCGGAAGTAGGCCGAAAAGCCGCCGAAGAGAACAAGGAACAGATTGAGGAAGCCTTGCAGGGTGCCGACATGATTTTTGTCACTGCCGGTATGGGCGGGGGTACTGGAACAGGTGCTGCTCCGGTAATTGCCCAGACAGCAAAGGAACTTGGTGCACTAACTGTAGGTGTTGTAACTCGTCCGTTTACTTTTGAAGGAAAGCGGAGGTCCACACAGGCAGGAACAGGCATTGATGCATTGAAAACAAATGTTGATACGCTTATTGTCATTCCAAATGATCGGCTTCTGGAAATTGTTGATAAGAATACACCTATGTTGGAAGCGTTCCGTGAAGCCGACAATGTATTGCGCCAAGGTGTACAAGGCATTTCTGACTTGATTGCCAAGCCCGGCCTTATTAACGTGGATTTTGCTGACGTCAAGACGATTATGTTTGATAAAGGCTCCGCATTAATGGGGATTGGTATTGCAACTGGTGAAAACCGGGCATCAGAAGCAGCTAAAAAAGCGATTTCCTCCCCGTTACTGGAAACGTCAATCGATGGTGCCCATGGTGTCCTGATGAACATTACCGGCGGAACGAGTCTGAGCCTGTATGAAGTACAAGAAGCCGCCGACCTTGTGACTTCGGCTGCCGATCAGGAAGTAAACGTCATCTTTGGATCCGTTATTAACGAAAGCTTAAAAGACGAACTTATCGTAACGGTTATTGCAACCGGATTTGACGAGTCAAAGCAGGAAGAAAGTCAGCCACGGCAGCGCCCGGCTATCAGCCATAATCAATCTGCCGCAACGAGAACATCGGAAGAGCCGGTACGTGAACAAGCACAAACACAAACACAACCAAATCGTCCGAGTTCGAATCCTAGTCAGAACTCACAGGAGGACGAATTGGACATCCCTACATTTTTACGAAATCGCAACCGAAAACGATAAAGAAACGCATTCAGTGGAGGGACTTTGATCCTTTCACTGAATTTTTGTTTGCTTAAATTTCTGGGGTATTTCAATTACCCTGGGAAACGATGGTGGTTTACTACAACAATTATTACTAGATTTTTCCTAAACTAACAATTGGTGGGAGAGCAGGCTAAAACTGAGACGCCTCGTGCGCGTCGGCAGGCTAAGTTCGTCACGTCCTGTGCGTCAAAAGTCTCACTTGATGTAGTGTTTTATAAGGGGGAGAGTAGTGTGGTTGCGATTACGGCAAATATTCTGGGATGGTTGGGCGTAGCAATCATCTTTTATTTCACCTATAGGAAACAGAACAGAAAACCGGTGCTTTGGAAGGTTATTCTAGTTTTCATCATTGGGATGGTTTCCTTCTCTTTCAATTGGAACTTCCGCGGTGTCAAGATTGGACTCCCTGTTTTACCGTTGGGTGTTTGGATACTCCTGCTTGTGTTTCGAGTTAAGGGATATTCATGGCAAACGTACCGTAGTTTTGCATGGTTGGGGTTCATTTCAATGTTCATCTTTGTTGTCACAACGCTTTTAACGATTCCAGCGCAACAGGCTCTATTTCCAAAGGATGAACTTTCTACATATATGACGAATGTGGAAAATGCCTCTATTATAAAAACACATCCTTCAGCAGAGGAGCACGTACTGGATAAAGAGGGATTGGCAAAGCAAATAGGGAATATGGAACCTAAACCGATTCATAGTGAACAGTGGTATGGTGATATAGTTAGGGACAATCGTTCAGTCTACAAGGAAGAGAAGTTCCCCTATCAGCTGACTGGTGTACTGCCAAAATGGGGGAGTGGTGCAATGGCGATTATTTATGTGGAGAAAGATGGTAAAGGTTTACTTGTCACTACCCCGAAGAGTCAATACTATTACCGTTCTGACGACTCCCTGTTTAAGGAGGGGACGTATCGATGATGAAAAAAAGAACAGCGCTCATCACCATTGGTATAATGGTTCTGTTGTTATTGTCTCTATTCTTCATTTATCGATTTTATTTTGCCAAACCAAGTGCGTTTCCGCCTGACGAGCAATTGGCAGAGCAAATGAACAACGTCTTTCCAAAGGCAAATGTTGAAACCATCCAGGATACGATTAAACTTGATACAGAACATGTCTTTGTCCCTTTTCAATCCAGTGATAACCATTATGGCGCGAGTTATTGGATATGGGAAAGGAACGAATGGAAACCGGCGAAAATTGATACGTTGGGAAAACCGATGATTTGGAATATCGATAGCGAGAATCCTTCAGCGTCTCACATCGTGTGGAACCTTCATCCCAGTGACGGAATTAGCAAGGCAGATTTTTATTTGATACGGAAGCGGAGTTATTTTATTTCACGTGGTGAACATACCTATATTCCACGCATTCAAATGAAAGAGAGTGTGAATTTTGGGGAGGAGTCCTATGGTGTCTTAGCGCTTCCCGATGATTGGCGTTCGTTTATGACAGAAACGACTGAAATGGCCTCTGAACAAAAACTAAACACGGCGTTTACCAATATTTTGACAGACAAGAATATATTCATAGGATGGATGCCATTAAATGATCATCATAAAGTAACCTATCCCGAGCACTCAGTTAATGGAAATTCATTTAATCATTCCTATATCGATATTGGTTTTGTAGGAATGGTAGATAAAGATGAACTGGAGAAGTAATTACTTTTTAACTTAAGGGGGGAGGGAGACCTATTTATCGCGCGTATAACCGGCGAATGCAGGCCTCCCTCGCTTTAAGCCTAAGTTGAATAAGTAAGGGCACTCCTCGGCTAATCATAACGCAAACTATCCTTAAGAAAACAACTGGCTCTGCGTGCGATGTGTCGCTGTCATAACCTTCTTTAATCTGTCACCGAAGCCCCTCACTGATTGAAGCCCACTTTATTTTTGCGAGCATCATGGCCGCTGCAGAAAATATCTCCGACAAAGTCCCTGATAAGCAGATAAAATTAGCCCCTCTTATCCTACATAAATTGACAGACTTTGCTGTCCAATCCCGATATACTTTTCTGTAAAGGATTTTAGTTACAGGAAAGGAAGAACAATGTGACCATTTATCTTGATGCTGTCTGGCTTTTAAATTTCCTTTTAGATTTAATGCTTTTAATGCTTACACAGGCACTTGCAAAAGACAGCACAAGACGCTTGAGAATTATTTTTGGTGCGTTTATTGCTTCATTGCTTGTCCCGCTGTCCATTTATTATCCTGATACCGTTTTTACCAGCTTATTAGGGAAGCTGCTATTTTCAGTCATCATTATCTTATGCGCGTTCCGATTTTTTTCAATCTATCGGATGTTTAAATTGCTTCTCCTGTTTTATTTTGTAACTTTTGCCATAGGAGGAGGATTGATAGCGACACAATTTGTTTTGCAAAACCCGGTTAGTCTATCTGAAAATGGCGTACTTACGTTTAACAGTGGATATGGGGATCCAGTGAGCTGGTTGTTTATTGTCATTGGTTTTCCGCTCGTCTGGTATTTCACAAAGAACCGTATGGACAAGCATGCATCGGAAAAAATCCGTTATGATCAGCTGTATTCGGTCACCATTCAAATTGCAAATAGTAAATATGCAACGAAGGCGTATATTGATAGTGGCAACCAGCTGGTAGACCCATTAACAAAGAAGCCAGTTATTATTTGTGATGAACATTTTTTAAAACAATGGTTTACTGAAAATGAGTGGAACTTGCTGAAGGCGGCCCATGCTGATCTGGATTTCGAAAAACTTCCGGCTAGTTGGGAAAGCCGCATCCAGATTGTTCCTTTTCAAGGTGTTGAAGGTAATCGTACATTTATGATGGCAATTAAACCGGACAATCTTACTGTTGTTTATAATGATGCAGAAATCGTCACCCAAAAAGTGTTAATAGGTATTCAATTTGCAGAACTAACAAAAGACCAAACGTATCACTGTCTGCTGCATCCGCAAATAATCAAAATGGCAGCGGCTGCGTCTGCTTGATTGAGATTACTGTATGACAGGAAACGATGGCTTATACTGCCATTGCTTGTAAAAATAGTGAAAGGGAGCGACTTAATTTGAAATTACTAAGACTTCGACTGCGTTTATGGTGGTATAAATTATTATTCAAACTGGGTCTCAAAACAGATGAAATTTATTACATAGGTGGAAGTGAAGCACTCCCGCCACCATTGTCAAAAGAAGAGGAGCAGCGGTTGCTGGAATTGCTTTCTAAAGGGGACAAATCGGCCAGAGCTATGCTTATCGAACGAAATCTGCGCTTGGTCGTTTATATTGCACGGAAGTTTGAAAATACCGGCATAAATATTGAAGACCTTATCAGCATTGGTACTATCGGACTAATCAAGGCTGTGAATACGTTTAATCCTGAAAAGAAAATTAAACTTGCAACCTATGCATCAAGATGTATTGAAAATGAAATACTAATGTACTTACGAAGAAACAATAAGTTAAAATCAGAAATATCTTTTGATGAGCCACTAAATATTGATCTGGATGGAAATGAATTACTTCTATCCGACGTAATGGGGACCGAAGAAGATGTGACAACGAGAGATATGGAAACAAAGGTTGATAAACATCTCCTAAAAGACGCGCTTTCTCAGTTGAATCCGCGGGAAAAGCAAATTATGGAATTGCGATTTGGTCTGGCCGGTGAGGAAGAAAAGACACAAAAAGATGTAGCCGATATGCTAGGTATCTCCCAATCATACATTTCCCGACTAGAGAAGAAAATCATCCGCCGGCTGCAAAAAGAATTTAATAAAATGGTCTGACGTACGCTCGCGTGAAGTCAAGCCGGTTCCAGACAAGCTGTAACCGAGAAGTGCCTGCATAAAAACCCTCCTATGGGGAGATACTGTCCATGAACAGCATCTCCAACCGGGAGGGTAGAATATGACAAAACATAAAGTTGAGATTTGCGGAGTTGATACGTCAACTTTACCAGTACTAAAAAACGATGAAATGCGAGCATTATTTAAACGAATGCATGAAGGTGATTTACAAGCACGCGAAGAACTGGTTAATGGCAATTTGCGGCTTGTATTGAGTGTTATTCAGCGATTTAATAACCGTGGTGAATACGGTGATGATTTATTTCAAATAGGCTGTATTGGACTTTTGAAATCAATCGATAATTTTGATTTAGGACATAATGTACGGTTTTCCACGTATGCTGTTCCAATGATTATAGGCGAGATTAGACGATATTTACGTGACAATAATCCAATCAGAGTGTCACGGTCATTACGAGATACTGCCTATAAAGCACTTCAGGTTCGAGAACAACTAATTAATGAGACTTCAAAAGAACCGACAGCAATGGAGATTGCCGAAAAAATGGGTGTACCACACTCGGATATTGTATTTGCGCTTGACGCTATACAGGATCCAGTATCCTTATTTGAACCAATTTATAATGATGGCGGAGATCCGATTTATGTCATGGACCAGTTGAGTGATGAAAAAGAAACGGATTCTTCGTGGGCTGACAAGCTGTCACTTAAAGAAGGAATGTATCAATTAGAAGAACGGGAAAAATCTATATTAAATAAACGCTTCTTTCAAGGCATGACCCAAATGGAAGTGGCAGATGAAATTGGCATATCTCAGGCACAAGTCTCCCGTCTTGAAAAAGCGGCAATTCATCAGATGAATAAAGAAATGTTTGAATAAATATTGTGCTTGCCGCACTTATTGACCAAAATAAAATAACTAACAGTACAATCGGCGCCAGCTATTAAACGGCGCCGATTTTTATATGGTGTTATGCTGTAATAATATTTTCGGCCTTATCCTGCATATGATGGGAATAAGGCAGGTGAGTTCAAGTGATAACATTATCGGAGTTGCAAATAAAAGAAGTTATCGTTCGGGATGATGGCAGACGGCTAGGACATATTGCCGATTTGGAAATAGACGGTGATAGTGGAAGGATTAAGGCGATTGTTATTTATGTTAAAGATAAAAAGGCAGGCTTTTTCGGTAAAACAGACGAATTGATTATCCCATGGAATCATATAGAAGTAATCGGATCAGATATCATTTTGGTGCGTGATGTAAAAACACCTTCTCTTTACCCGGAGCAGCATATCCATTATTGACATTGATAGAAGTATCAGCAGACAGGATTGACTGCCTGTAACGTTCAAGTGTGGTAGAATGAAGGAAGAAAAGAGCAGGAGGTACCTTTATGACTGAACCATTCCAGCCACTGACTGAATCCATATTGACATTAAACAAATGGCAGGCAATGAGCCCGGGATTAAAAGCTGGTTTTACAACGAGAAAGGAAGGTGTTAGTGCTGATCCTTTTCATTCGCTAAACCTCGGTCTCCATGTATCCGATAGTAAAAGAGATGTGCTCACCAATAGAAAAAAGCTTGGTGAATCAATCGGTTTTCCGTTATCAACATGGGTATCGGGAGAACAGACACACAGTACAAATGTGCATACGGTAACCATTGAGGATAAAGGAAAGGGGGCAACAGCCTATGAACATTCACTAGCATGTACTGATGGACTGATTACAAATGTTAACGGTTTATTGTGTACCGCTTTTTTTGCAGACTGTGTCCCTATCTTTTTCCTTGACCCCGTATCTAGATATATCGGCATCGCGCATGCGGGCTGGAAAGGTACCGTTAACGGCATAGGTGAAAACATGATTGAAGCGTTTAAGGTTGTGGGTACAAACACTGAAAATTTATATGTGACGATAGGACCTAGTATTTCCGGTGAGTTTTACGAGGTTGATGAACATGTAATCCGGTATATTCCACGTGATTTTCACAAAAAAGTCGTTACTCCCAAAGCCAATGGCCGTTTTTTACTCGATTTAAAACAATTAAATTCAGAAATCCTTTTACATCATGGTGTCTTACGTCGTAATATAGATATGACAGATTATTGCACATTCCGTGATGAGTCACTATTTTTCTCGCATCGCCGAGATAATGGCAAAACGGGGAGGATGTTAGGTTATATTGGATTTGAAAATTGATTATCAAGGGGAGGGCAATGGGTTAAAATGGATGTAGCAACTAATTTGGAACGCATTAATCAAAATATTAGGCAAGCGTGTGAAAACAGCGGCAGAAATCCTGCAGAAATAACGGTAATAGGTGTTACGAAATATGTTACAATAGAGCGAGCAAAAGAAGCGATAAACGCCGGGATCGCGAATCTTGGCGAAAATCGACTGGAAGGCTTTCTAGAGAAATATGAATACATACAAGATGATGCATCATGGCATTTCATTGGTACATTGCAATCACGAAAGGTCAAGGATATTATAGACAAAGTTGATGTGATTCACTCACTTGACCGAATGTCACTTGCTAAGGAATTGAATAAACGCTCCTCTCGCCCTGTTGACTGTTTTGTACAGGTGAATGTAAGTGGTGAAGAATCTAAACATGGTATTGGCGCCGACGATGCTGTCTCCTTTATTAAGGAGCTGAAACAATATCCGAATATCCAGGTTGTCGGATTGATGACGATGGCACCGCACATTGATGATGAAGCCTATTTGCGCAATATTTTCAGGAAGCTGGCATCATTACGGGAGGCGGTAAAGGCTGAACAGTTGCAGCATGCCCCGTGTAATTATTTATCAATGGGGATGACGAATGATTATAAAATTGCGATGAAGAGGGAGCGACACATATCCGTATTGGATCAGCACTAGTTGGTCCCCAATAAGCGAGGTGAAGATAATGAGTGTGATGAACAAATTAAAAACATTTTTCACAGTAGACGAGGAAGAGATGTACGTTGACCAGGGTGCAGATAACGATATGCCTGATGCTAGGTCCGGATTCGAGCAAAAACGGAGCGGCGAAAATGTTGTTAATTTAACAAGTATCCAGCAGCAGTCATCGAAAGTTGTATTATATGAGCCGCGCAATTACAATGAAGCACAGGAGATTGCCGACAATGTGGTGAATAGACGGGCCGTAGTCATTAATTTGCATCGTGTCGATCACCAGCAGGCGAAACGCATTGTCGACTTTTTAAGCGGAACCGTGTATGCCGTGAATGGAGACATTCAGAAACTTGGTTCCGGGACATTTTTATGTACACCGGAAAATGTGGATGTTTCGGGAAGTATAACTAATACATTAACAGAAGAAGACGAATCTTATAAAGGATGGTAACAGCGTATGGGAACACTATTTGTTTTATTGTCCGGGGCATTGCAACTGTACAGCTTTGCGCTAATTATTTATATTTTCATGTCCTGGTTCCCCGGGGCACGTGAATCAGCATTCGGGAGTTTTTTAACGAAAATATGCGAACCGTATCTTGAACCATTCCGGAAGATCATACCACCACTAGGCATGATTGATTTTTCCCCGATTGTCGCTATTATGGTTCTTTATTTTGCCAGAATGTATGGTGTCCCGGTTCTATTCAACTGGTTCTAGGTGGTTGCGATGGATATATACCAGCATTTCAGAAAAGAAGAGCAGCCATTCATTGACCATGCCTTGTCTTGGATAAGGGATGTGGAGATGACGTATCAGCCAAAGCTTACTGATTTTTTGGATCCGAGGGAACAGCAGATTGTTGACATGCTTGCCGGGACAAGTCTTGAGGATTTACAGGTCTGCACATATGGAGGAAGTCCAGCAGCCGAACGGAAACGGGTCATGATTGCACCAATGTATGAAACCATTACGGAAGATTCGTTCCACTTGGCTTTATTGCAGGCTTCCTACCATAATAAGTTTATTTCCATTACACACCGTGACGTAATGGGCGCATTCTTATCACTCGGTGTCAAACGGAAAAAACTGGGCGATATTACTGTGGCGGATGGACAGGTGCAAATGATCACAACGGATGAAATTGCTATGTATATACGGTTGAATCTTACAGCCATCAAAAAAGCGAGCATCAGCCTGGAAGAAAAGCCGCTTTCAGCAATCATAGAAAGTGAAACGACTTGGGTGCCATCCGATTATATTGTGTCTTCATTGCGACTGGATACCGTTTTGAAATCCATCTACAAATTATCCAGAAAACATGCAGCTGAAATGATTACAAAAGGTTTGGTAAAGGTGAATCATAAGGTTGCCGACGACAAAAAATTCACCCTTGAAGAAGGTGATATACTTTCACTGCGGGGAAAAGGCAGAAGCAAGCTAGTGCGTATCAACGGGTACACGAAGAAAGATAATATAAGTATAACTGCCGCTGTATTAAAATAATTCGGCACATGATGCAGGATTTTTGGATTTAGTGTCGAAAAAGATAATATGCTGCACTAATTGACTTATATGATGATGATTGTAACTGATAAATATAAGGAGGTGGTTTGTGTGTCATTATCACCGCTTGACATTCACAACAAAGAGTTCACACGAAGTTTTCGCGGCTATGACGAAGATGAGGTCAACGAATTTCTTGATCAGATTATTAAAGATTATGAAATGACTATTCGTGAAAAGAAAGAATTACAGGAACAGGTTGAACAACTGAACGAGAAACTGTCCCACTTCACCAATATCGAAAACACACTGAACAATTCCATTTTAATCGCCCAAGAAACGGCTGAAGAATTGAAGGGAAATGCACAGAAGGAATCGAAACTGATTATCAAAGAAGCAGAGAAAAATGCTGACCGGATTGTAAATGAGGCGCTAAATAAATCACGTAAAATTGAAGTGGACGTGGAGGAACTGAAAAAACAGGCAAAAGTTTTTCGTACCCGTCTAAGAATGCTTGTGGAAGCCCAGTTGGAAGTGATTAATACCAACGATTGGGAAGATTTATTTGATGAGGAAATGGAAGAAGAGCAGGAAGAAACACACGAATATGCCGACAGTAATGCTTAAACCTTGACGTTCCTTGGAATTTTACATATAATGCATAATCATAAAGGTTCAATTGAATATATTGATTATGATGACGGAGACAGTATGAATGCCGCCACTGCCCAGCGAATCAGGGATGGTGAAAGCCTGATACAGCAAGGCACTTCAGAAGATCACTCCCGAGTATCCATTTTGAATACGAGTAGAAATGGACGGTTCATTCCCGTTACAGATATCAAGTGAATTTAAAATGAGCGCTAATTTTAAATTTATAAGGGTGGTACCGCGAGTCTTCTCGTCCCTTTTTGGGATAGAGAGGACTTTTTTTATTTACAGGCCAGACTGTGAGATAAGTAACAATACTTGCCAAGAGAATTTTAAAAATGAATAGGAGGAAATTAAATTGGATTATAAAGATACATTACTGATGCCAAAGACTAAGTTTCCGATGCGCGGGAATTTACCAAATAAAGAACCTGAGCGTCAGCAAAAATGGGATGACGATCGAATTTATGAAAAAGGGTTGGAACGCACGCAAGGACGTCCACTGTTTATCCTGCATGATGGCCCTCCATATGCGAATGGCGACTTGCATATCGGACACGCCCTTAACAAAATATTGAAAGACTTTATCACAAGATATAAATCAATGAGCGGTTATCACGCACCATATGTTCCTGGCTGGGATACGCACGGGTTGCCAATAGAAACGGCTTTGACGAAAAAGAAAAAAGTTGACCGGAAAAAGATGAGCATTCCTGAATTCAGACAAAAGTGTGCCGAATATGCTATGGTGCAGCTTGATAATCAGCGTAATCAATTCAAAAAACTCGGTGTCCGTGGAGACTGGGAAAATCCGTATATCACCCTAACGAAAGATTATGAAGCCGCACAAATCAAAGTGTTTGGTGAAATGGCCAAAAAAGGCTATATTTACCGGGGGCTGAAACCCGTTTACTGGTCACCTTCTTCAGAGTCAGCTTTGGCAGAGGCGGAAATTGAATACCATGATAAACGGTCACCATCCATTTATGTGACATTTGACGTGACAGACGGCAAAGATGTCCTGGATGGTGATGAGAAAATCATCATTTGGACGACAACACCATGGACGATTCCTGCCAATCTTGGAATTGCCTTCCATCCAGAACTGGAGTATGCCGTTGTCGCGGTGAATGGTGAGAAATATGTGATTGCCCATGAATTACTGGAGACGCTGACAGAGACGCTGGAGTGGGAAAACCCGGAAGTTATTAAAACGTTTAAAGGTGAAAAAGCAGATAAAGTTGTAGCTAGACACCCGTTTTACGATCGTGACTCCCTTGTCATGCTTGGTGAACATGTGACGACTGATGCTGGTACCGGCTGTGTTCATACAGCACCAGGACATGGGGAGGATGACTTCTATATGTCACGAACATATGGTATCGAACCGCTCTCCCCGGTTGATGACAAGGGCTATTTCACAAGTGAAGCACCTGGATTTGAAGGGCTGTTTTACGACCAGGCAAATAAAGTGATTACTGAAAAACTGGACGAAGCGGGCGCGTTGCTGCAGCTTACATTCATTACCCATTCGTATCCGCATGATTGGCGTACGAAAAAACCGACGATTTTCCGGGCGACGTCCCAATGGTTTGCTTCTATTAAAGACTTTCGTCAGGATATTCTGGATGAAATCAATCGAATCAACTGGTATCCGGCATGGGGGGAAACACGCCTTTATAACATGGTACGCGATCGTGAAGACTGGTGCATCTCCCGCCAGCGGACTTGGGGTGTGCCAATGCCCGTATTCTACGCTGAAGATGGTACACCAATCATCAATGATGAGACAATTACACATGTTTCTAATTTATTTGCTGAACACGGGTCAAACGTTTGGTTTGAGTGGGAGGCAAGTGAGCTTTTGCCGGAAGGGTTCACTTCCGAACATAGCCCAAATGGCAAATTTACAAAAGAAACGGATATTATGGACGTCTGGTTTGACTCCGGTTCCTCACATGAGGCTGTTTTGATGGGAAGGGAAGATCATAAGCGCCCCGCTGATGTTTACCTGGAAGGGAGCGATCAGTATCGTGGCTGGTTTAATTCTTCCATCTCAACAGCAGTGGCGGTGACCGGTAAGGCACCGTTCGAAACGATTATCAGCCATGGTTTTACACTTGACGGTAATGGACGTAAAATGAGCAAGTCGCTCGGCAATGTCATGGATCCGTTGAAAGTTCAAAAACAGCTTGGTTCGGATATTTTACGCCTTTGGGTGTCATCTGTTGATTATCAAGCAGATGTGCGTATTTCGCAGGAGATTCTCAAACAGATTTCAGAGGCTTACCGGAAGATCCGTAACACCATCCGGTTCATGCTCGGAAACTTAGCTGATTTTGACCCGGAAAGAGATGCAGTGCCTGAAGCAGAAATGGAAGAAGCTGACCGTTACATGCTGCACCGGCTGCAACATGTGCTAAAAAATGTCAGGGACAGTTATGACGTTTATGAGTTTTCACCGATTTACTCACAGATTCATAATTTCTGTACCGTTGATTTAAGCTCATTCTACCTTGATTTTGCCAAAGATATTTTATATATCGAGGCAGCTAACAGTCATCGACGCAGAAGCATTCAGACAGCTTATTACGAGATTGTAACTACCTTAGTGAAACTGCTGACACCAATCATTCCTCATACGGCTGATGAAATTTGGGAATACATTCCTGGTGTAACGGAGGAAAGTGTTCAGCTGACAGATATTCCTGAGCCAAGAGACATTACTAGCTTTAGCGAAATTTATGAGAAATGGGATCACTTTATGCAGGTAAGGGACGATGTCTTGAAAGCATTGGAAGAAGCACGGGAAGCGAAAATCATCGGAAAGTCGCTTGAAGCTAAGCTCACCATCGTGCCAAAAGACAACAAGACGAAAGAAGTGCTCGATGGTATTCCCAATGTGCATCAGCTATTCATCGTTTCTGAAGCTGATATTACCGATGAAGCACCGGATGCGAATGAGTATGCAAACGTACATGTGCTTGTAGAAAAACATCCCGGCGAAAAGTGTGCACGCTGCTGGACAGCTGCCGAAACTGTCGGTCAGGATGAGCACCACCCGGATTTATGTTCCCGGTGTGCAGATATTGTGAACGAACATTACAGTGCATGAAATAGGAAAGAACTCAAAATTAAATAGCGTAGTAGAAAAAACAGGGATACTGATGAAGTCAGTATCCCTGTTTTAGTATAAATTTTGCGTACGTAGGACTCGAGAAGCCGCCTCGAGACCAAATCGAAGCACAAAAGTGGTAGAAAAGGTCTTGAGAAGCCGTCTCGCGACCAAATCGAAGCACAAAAGTGGTAGAAAAGGTCTTGAGAAGCCGTCTCGAAACCAAATCAAAGCACAAAAGTGGTAGAAAAGGTCTTGAGAAGCCGTCTCGAAACCAAATCGAAGCACAAAAGTGGCCGAAAAGGTCTTGAGAAGCTGTCTCGAAACCAAATAGAAGCTCAAAAGTAGTCGAAAAGGTCTTGAGAGGCCGTCTCGAAACCAAATTGAAGCACAAAGGTAGTCGAAAAGGTCCCGAGAAGCCGCCTCGAAACCAAATCGAAGCACAAAAGTGGCCGAAAAGGTCCCGAGAAGCCGTCTCGAGACCAAATCGAAGCACAAAAGTAGTCGAAAAGGTCTCGAGAAGCCGCCTCGAGACCAAATCGAAGCACAAAAGTGGCCGAAAAGGTCTTGAGAGGCCGTCTCGAAACCAAATCGAAGCACAAAAGTGGTAGAAAAGGTCTCGAGAGGCCGTCTCGAAACCAAATTGAAGCACAAAAGTAGTCGAAAAGGTCCCGAGAAGCCGCCTCGAAACCAAATCGAAGCACAAAAGTGGCCGAAAAGGTCTTGAGAGGCTGTCTCGAAACCAAAACGGAGCTCATATGCGGCCGAAAAGGTCTCGAGAAGGCGTCTCAAGACCAAACTGGCACCTGAAGCGGAAATCCAAGGCACACGCCGATTGTTTCGTATTTAAATGGTGAAATTCACTCATATAGTAATAAAAGTCATAATGAAGTCAGGATTTTAAGTGTATGATAATACAGGGTAACTGTTTTTGTGGTAAAATAATCAAGAGAGAAAACAGTTGGAGGAACTAGCATGTATGTATATTACATATTGGCACTACTTGTGATTGCGATCGATCAGCTGACTAAGTGGGCAGTTGTAAAAACCATGACGTTTGGGGAACAAATAACGATTATTGGTGACTTCTTCTATTTAACGTCCCATCGTAATAGTGGGGCGGCGTGGGGCATTTTACAGGGACAAATGGCCTTTTTCTACATCATAACAGTGATTGTCATTATCGGTGTGATTTATTTCATGCAAACATATGCAAAGGGAAATCAGTTGCTGTCTATTGCGTTAAGCCTGATTCTTGGCGGTGCAATCGGAAATTTCATTGACCGACTGTTCCGAAATGAAGTTGTGGATTTTTTTGACTTCATTATTTTCGGGTATGATTATCCGATCTTTAATATTGCAGACGCCTCCTTGGTTGTTGGTGTGATTCTGGTAATTATCTCAACTATTATAGATGAACGAAAGGAAAAGCGTAAACATGATACAACAGCACAGCGTAACGGAAACGGAGCATAATACACGGATTGATAAACTGCTGACGGGACTTGTTGCTGATGTGTCTCGTTCACAGGTTCAGTCATGGATAACAGACGGATATGTTCGTGTTAATGAAACAAAGGTGAAAACCAATTATAAATGTCAGACCGGTGATGTTGTCGAATGGGCAGTGCCCGAGCCGGAGTCTATGACAATCGAACCGGAAAGTATTCCATTGGAAATTGTATACGAGGATGCCGATTTACTGGTCGTCAATAAACCAAGAGGGATGGTCGTTCATCCGTCGGCAGGCCATCAATCCGGGACATTGGTGAATGCATTGCTTTATCACTGTGACAGTTTATCGCACATCAATGGGGAGGAGCGCCCGGGCATCGTGCACCGTATTGATAAAGATACGAGCGGACTGTTGCTTGCCGCCAAAAATGATGAGACACATGAGCGTCTTGCCGAACAATTATCTGCCAAAAATGTGGACCGCCAATACGAAGCAATTGTCGATGGGGTAATCGGCCATGAAACCGGTGTGATTGACGCGCCAATTGGTAGAGATCCGAGTAACCGGCAAAGGATGGGGGTCATTGATCATGGGAAAGATGCTGTGACCCATTTCAAGGTGCTACAACGGTACAGTAATTTCACCCATATTTCATGTCAGCTGGAAACAGGCCGGACCCATCAAATACGCGTTCATATGAAGTATATTGGTTATCCGATTGTCGGTGATCCCAAGTATGGACAGCGGAAAACGATACGTATTGGTGGTCAGGCTTTGCATGCAAAATCATTGGCATTCACCCATCCGAAAACAGGGGAGAAACTGGACTTTGTTGTAGAAGCTCCATCTTATTTTCACGAGCTTCTGACACAATTTGAGAAAATGTATTGACATCAGCTGACAATTCTGTGATAATAAGTTTAGTTAATAGTGAACCTTTAAACATAGTCCAGTGAGGCTAAAAAGGTGTCGGTAAAGTAACCGTATGCAGGTTACGTATATCCAAATCCCTTTTTCCTCATTGGAGAAAAAGGGATTTTTTACTGTGGAGGGGTGAAAACGTTGCAGAAAAAAACAGTCGTACTCGATCAGGCAGCAATGGCACGGGCACTCACCCGGATTGCTCATGAAATTGTCGAGAAGAACAAAGGTGGTGAACATCTTGTTCTGATTGGCATTAAAACAAGGGGCACTCCATTGACCAAACGTCTGCAGGAGAAAATCAGACAAATTGAAGGCGTAACGGTTCCAACCGGGGAACTGGACATCACTTTGTACCGGGATGACCTGGAGGTAGTTGCTTCAGATAATGACCCGGAATTGAAGGGGACAGAAATTGATGCTGATTTAACAAATAAAAAGGTTATTTTAATCGATGATGTTCTTTATACCGGCAGAACAGTCCGCGCGGCGATGGATGCGGTCATGGACATAAGTCGCCCAGCACAGATTCAACTCGGGGTGCTAGTCGATCGCGGCCACCGTGAACTACCGATTAGAGCTGATTATGTTGGGAAAAATATTCCAACGTCTTTGAAAGAAGTAATTACTGTTAATCTGAATGAAATTGACGAACACGATGAAGTGAGCATTTACGAGAAATGAATAAACAGACCTTTAAGTAAATCCAGTGAGGTTTAGAAGGTCGCTTACAGGAAACGTGTATTGATTCTAGGGACACGTGTACCTCTTTGCGGCCTAACGCAAAGAGGTTTTTTAATGTCCTAATCTATATAGAAAGTGGGAGGAGATTGTTATGAATAAACAGGAAATGGTCATGGATGTACAGGATGCACCGAAACTGCAGAAATGGATTATGTTAAGCTTACAACATTTATTCGCTATGTTCGGATCAACTATCTTAGTCCCATTTCTGACAGGGCTGTCGCCAGCAGTAGCATTGGTATCCAGCGGTATTGGAACACTTGCCTATCTCGTCATTACAAAAGGAAAAATACCTGCATATTTGGGATCTAGTTTTGCTTTTATCGCACCGATCATTGGTGCAACTGCAGCAAGCGGTCCGGCCGGGGCTATGGTCGGCACCTTCCTGGCAGGTTTAGTATACGGCGGAGTTGCCTTATTAATCGGGAAGTTGGGACTGGATTGGCTTATGCGCATCCTGCCGCCGATTGTCGTTGGTCCTGTCATTATTGTTATCGGACTTGGCCTGGCCTCGACTGCAATCGATATGTCCATGTACGTACCGGGACTTGATGAAAATGTATATAGTGGTACACACTTTAGCGTTGCACTTTTCACACTAGCCGTCACAATTGTCGCTTCGATTTTCTTCCGAGGGTTTTTCGGCCTGATCCCGATTCTGATTGGTATCGTATCCGGATATATCTTTGCCCTTTTCCAAGGCATTGTGGACACAGCGGAAATAAGCCAGCAGTGGACAGCAATTACATCAGCCGGATCCATTTGGGGTGTCATTAACGCACTGTTTCAAACACCGGACTTCGTTATCCCATTTGCGGATTACTCCCCATTGAACGTGTTAAACGGAGAAATTGTCCTGCTTATGGTACCGGTAGCACTTGTGACAATCGCAGAACATATTGGAGATCAAATGGTTCTGTCAAAGGTTGTCGGACGAAACTTCCTTAAAAAGCCTGGTCTGCACCGGTCCATCCTTGGAGATGGCGTCGCGACGATAATTGCTTCATTCCTAGGTGGACCTCCGAATACAACGTACGGCGAGAATATTGGGGTCCTGTCCATTACAAGGGTATTCAGTGTGTTTGTTGTCGGTGGTGCGGCGGTATTAGCCATCTTATTCGGATTCACTGGCATGATCACAGCCACTATCAGTTCCATTCCTTCCGCGGTGATGGGTGGTGTGTCCATCCTCCTGTTTGGAATCATCGCATCAAACGGACTTCGGATGCTGATTGATAACCAAGTAGATTTGAGTGATAAGCGGAATCTAGTGATCGCGTCGGTTATTCTCGTGATTGGGGTCGGTGGAGCGTTCATCCAATTAACGGAGAACCTACAAATCGCCGGAATGGCACTTTCCGCCATTATTGGGGTAACACTAAACCTTGTATTGCCGGGTAAAGAAAGCGGTTATGGCAATGGCGCTATGTTCGACGACAGTGCGATTGATACAAACGGACATCAGGACGATGCAGCGTAAACTTACTTAAATTAAAAAGGAGGAAGACGGATGCAGCATTTTTTGTCGGTACGTGATCTTTCAGCAAATACGATTGAAAACATTCTGAAGCAAGCCGAAGTAATAGGTGATACACGTGAACAAAATAAAGGATACTTTGCAGCTAATCTATTTTTTGAACCGAGCACACGAACGAAAATGAGCTTTGTTGTGGCGGAACGGAAATTAGGCATGGATACACTCGACTTTCATACGGAAACATCGAGTATGACCAAGGGTGAATCGCTCTATGACACGGTGCGAACGTTTGAGGCTATCGGGGCGGATTTGCTGGTCATCCGGCACGCAAACGACAACTGGTGCAGTGAGCTGGGTGGGAATATCTCTGTGCCTATTATCAATGCCGGAGCTGGAAAAGGGGAGCATCCAACGCAATGCATGCTTGATTTGTACACAATTAAACAGGAATTTGGTGCCTTCCAGGGGTTGAATGTTGCGATAGCCGGTGATATCAAGCACAGCAGGGTGGCACGATCCCATGTCAGTGCGCTAAAGACCATGGGTGCCAATGTATATTTTGTTGATGTGCCCGGTTTTAGGGATGAAAGTCTGGATATTCCATATATAACGATGGACGAGGCGTGTGTCATGTGTGATGTGCTGATGCTACTGCGTATCCAGCATGAACGGCACGGGGATGTAGCATACAACACTTCTTCCTATCTGGAAAAATACGGCTTAACGATTGAGCGTGAACGAAAGATGCAGAATCATGCCATCATTATGCACCCGGCACCGGTAAACCGCAATGTTGAAATCGATACAAGACTAGTAGAATGTAACCGTTCAAGAATTTTTAAGCAAATGGAGAATGGTGTGGCTGTACGGATGGGGATTATGGATTACTTATTAGCAGAACGGAGTGTGATTGTATGAAATATTTGTTCAAAAACGCAAAACGGCTGATGGAAGATGGTAGGACTGAGCGTTGTGAGCTTCTAGTTGAAAACGATGTGATCAGAACGATTGCATCGGTTGTCACAGAGGGAGCAGATCGTGTGATTGATTGCGATAATCAGCTGATTCTTCCTGGGTTTGTCGATGTTCATGTTCATTTGCGAGAACCGGGCGGCGAACATAAAGAAACGATTGCAGCCGGAACAAAGGCAGCTGCCCGTGGAGGATTCACAACTATATGCGCCATGCCGAATACAAATCCAGTTCCGGATAAGGAAGAAACTGTTGACTGGCTGCTGGAAAAAATTAAGCAAAATGCGTCTGTACGGGTGCTTCCGTATGCCTCCATCACGAAAGGGCTAAAGGGTGAGGAACTGACAGACATTGGTAAACTTTCGCAAGCAGGTATCTTTGCCTTTACAGATGATGGAGTCGGGATTCAGACGGCAGACCAAATGTTGCAGGCCATGTCTGCAGCAGCTGCAAGTAAAATGCCTGTTGTCGCTCATTGTGAAGATAATTCGATTGTATATGGCGGTGTTGTCCATGATGGTAAGGTAAGCAATCGCTTGAATTTGCCAGGTATTCCGTCATTAAGCGAATCAGTGCAAATTGCTCGGGATGTGTTACTGGCTGAAGCTACTGGCTGTCATTACCATGTCTGTCATGTAAGTACAAAAGAGTCCGTTCGCGTGATTCGTGATGCTAAGAAGGCTGGAATTCATGTCACAGCTGAAGTTACTCCGCACCACTTGCTAATGAATGAACAGGCGATAACAGCAGATGACGCTAATTTCAAAATGAATCCGCCCTTACGTGGTGTAGACGACCAGGAAGCGTTGCTGGAAGGGTTGCTTGACGGAACGATTGATTGTATCGCGACCGACCATGCCCCGCATACGCAGGACGATAAAGCAGGCGGGTTTCTTAACGCACCATTTGGCATCAGCGGTCTGGAAACTGCTTTCCCGCTTCTATATACTTATTTGGTCCGGACCGAAAAGGTAGATTTGAAACAGCTTATCGATTGGCTGACCATCAGACCCGCTAGGATATTCGATTTACCCTATGGTGTGTTGGAAGAAGGGGCAGCGGCTGATTTTACAGTCGTCAACCTTGAAAAAGAAAGCAAGATTAATAGAAATACCTTCCTCTCAAAAGGAAAAAACACCCCGTTTCACGACTGGAAGGTAAAAGGGATACCGGTGATGACGGTGGCCGAGGGAAAAATCGT
This sequence comes from Lentibacillus cibarius, assembly GCF_005887555.1. NCBI lineage: Bacteria > Bacillati > Bacillota > Bacilli > Caryophanales > Bacillaceae > Lentibacillus > Lentibacillus cibarius. The sequence continues at coordinate 3,353,521 of NZ_VCIA01000001.1, forward strand.
TTACAAGGAGGATACATATGACTAAACGTCAGCTCGTATTGGAAGATGGAACAGTATTTACAGGGGAAGGCTTTGGTGCGGAACATGACACAAGCGGAGAAATCGTGTTCTACACAGGGATGACCGGCTATCAGGAAGTGTTGTCAGACCCCTCCTATTGTGGACAGGTAGTCGTGCAGACTTATCCGCTAGCAGGCAATTATGGAATTAACAAGGATGACTTTGAACATGTGACACCATTTATTAACGGATATATTGTTAAAGAGTGGTGTCAGTCTCCGTCAAACTTCCGCAGTGAGGAGACGTTAGATGATTATTTGCGAGCGAATAATATACCGGGAATATCAGGTATTGATACGAGAAAGCTGACGAAACGAATCCGTCAGCATGGAACGATGAAGGCAGTGATAACTGATGCTTTAGAGCGGCCGGAAAAAGCATTCGAGAAATTGGGAGATGGCCCATTACAAAGAGATATGGTACAGCAGACATCAACCTTGAATCCATATGTTGTTCCTGGAAGTGGTATGCGAATCGTTCTTATGGATTTTGGAATGAAGCAAGGGGTTCTACGTGAGCTGACAAACCGCAATTGCCATGTGACCGTGGTTCCATACAACTATAGTGCAGAAAGCATTTTGCGTCTGAAACCGGATGGAATCATGCTCTCGAATGGCCCCGGCGACCCGAAAGATATCTTCGGTTCATTGGAAACAGTTCGGTCTTTACTTGGTCAACACCCGCTGTTCGGTATCGGTCTTGGCCACCAATTGCTGGCACTAGCTTGTGGGGCCGATACAGAGAAATTGCCATTTGGTCATCGGGGACCAAGTCACCCTGTTAAAGATCTCGAGAAAAATAAAACGTTTATGACATCCCAAAACCATGGATATACCGTTTCCCATGATTCATTGGGCAGGGCGGATCTGGAACTGACACAAGTTTCCGTGCATGACCAGTCAGTGGAAGGACTTACTCATCTTGTTCATCCTGCCTTCTCTGTTCAATATCAGCCGGAAAGTTCTCCGGGATCAGAAGATACGAAACACTTGTTTGACGAGTTTTTGCAGTTAATCGCTGACTGGAATAGCAAATACAAGGAGGATATTCATGCCTAAAAATACACATATACAAACAATTCTCGTTATTGGATCAGGGCCGATTGTAATTGGTCAGGCCGCCGAATTTGATTATTCGGGTTCACAGGCATGTCAGGCACTGAGAGAAGAAGGGTATACCGTCATTTTGGCCAATTCTAACCCCGCTACGATCATGACCGACCACACAATGGCTGATAAGGTTTATATGGAGCCATTAACTGTCGACTTTTTAACAAAAATTATCCGGAAAGAACAGCCGGATGCAATTTTGCCTACGCTGGGCGGACAAACCGGTTTAAATATGGCGATGGAATTGGAAAAAAGCGGCATCTTGGACACGTATCAGGTTGACCTACTGGGTACTCCGCTAAATGCTATTCAAAAAGCTGAGGATAGAGAACAATTCCGTACTTTGATGAATCATCTTAATGAACCTGTTCCTGAGAGTACGATTGTTAATTCTGTGGAGGCTGCCATTGACTTCGCAGCCGAAATAGGTTATCCGGTAATTGTTCGTCCTGCCTATACGTTGGGTGGTACCGGCGGTGGAATGTGCTATGAACAGCACGACCTGGAAGAAGTTGTCCGTAATGGCTTGTCGATATCACCGGTGAGTCAATGTTTGATTGAAAAAAATATAGCCGGGTTCAAGGAAATAGAATATGAAGTGGTGCGGGACAAACATGACCAGGCAGTTGTTGTGTGCAATATGGAAAATGTTGATCCTGTTGGGATTCATACCGGAGATTCGATTGTAACTGCTCCATCACAGACACTAAGTGACCGCGATCATCAATTATTGCGGAACGCATCCCTGAAAATCATTCGTGCACTAGAAATTGAAGGAGGATGCAATGTCCAGCTTGCAATGGATCCTAACAGTTTCGACTATTACATTATTGAAGTGAATCCACGTCTAAGCAGGTCATCTGCACTTGCATCCAAAGCAACGGGTTACCCAATTGCAAAAGTGGCGGCTAAAATAGCTATCGGACTGACATTGGACGAAATCGTGAATCCAATTACAGGATCAACCTATGCTTGCTCAGAGCCGGCACTGGATTATGTTGTGACAAAAATCCCACGTTTTCCATTCGATAAATTTGTAACCGGAAACCGCTATCTAGGGACACAAATGAAGGCAACCGGTGAAGTAATGTCAATTGGACGGAACTTTGAAGAATCGTTATTAAAAGGAATCCGTTCACTGGAGATAGGAACGGAAGAATTATGGCTCCCAAGTCTTGCTAAACTATCATTAGATGAGTTAAAAACACGTCTGCAAAAGGCCGATGATGAGCGTCTATTTGTTCTCGCAGAAGTCATCCGGCGAGGGGAAACGATTAATGAATTATATCGGCTGACACAGATTGATCAGTTTTTCCTTGTGAAATTAAACAAACTGATTGAGTTGGAAACAAGTGTAGCAAACCATAAGTTCACTGCCGATTTATTAAAAAAGGCTAAATCAGTCGGCTTCTCGGATGCCCATATTGCACGGCTGTGGGACGTGACAGTGGATGACGTATACACCTTTCGCTTGAAGCAGTTCATCACCCCTGTTTTCAAAATGGTGGATACGTGTGCAGCGGAATTTGAATCAGAAACCCCTTATTTCTACAGCACGTATGAGGATGAAAATGAATCAATGCCATCCGATCGTAAAAAAATTCTTGTTATCGGATCCGGTCCTATTCGGATTGGCCAAGGAATTGAATTCGATTATGCCACTGTCCATTCGGTCATGGCCATCCAGGAAATGGGTTATGAGGCAATCATTATGAATAATAACCCAGAAACGATTTCAACCGATTTCAGCATATCCGATAAACTCTATTTTGAACCACTGACATTAGAGGATGTCATGCATGTCATCGAACTTGAGCAGCCTGAAGGTGTGATTGTCCAATTCGGAGGTCAAACGGCTATCAATCTTGCTGATGGGCTTAAGCGTCGCAATGTCAAGATTTTAGGCACCAATTTGGAAGCAATTGATCAAGCGGAGGACCGTGATAAATTCGAACTGCTCTTAAACGAACTCGACTTATTGCGTCCGTCAGGGAAGGCTGTTCCACAGTTGAATGAAGCCTTTGAAGCGGCAGAATCAATCGGATACCCAGTACTTGTCAGGCCTTCGTATGTTATTGGCGGTAGCAGAATGGAGATTGTGCATAATGAAGAGGAACTTCATGCTTATCTGGCCAAATCAGCTGGTGCCGATAGTGAACATCCAATTCTCATTGATAGGTATATAACAGGCATCGAAGTGGAAGTTGATGCAATCAGTGATGGGGAGACGGTCATTGTTCCAGGCATGATGGAACATATTGAACGCTCAGGTGTCCACTCAGGTGATTCCATTGCCGTGTACCCGCCACAGCGGATTAGCGATGCTGTCAAACAAAAATGTATGGACGCAGCAACCAAGATAACACGTCAACTAAATGTCGTTGGTCTAATCAATCTGCAATTCATTATCCATCAGGACGATGTTTACGTTTTAGAAGTAAATCCAAGGGCAAGCAGAACAATACCATTCTTAAGCAAAATCACTGGTGTCACCATGGCCGCAATTGCAACAAAATGCATTTTGGGAGAATCCTTACAGCAAATGGGCTTCACCACAGGTATGCTGCCTGAAGCGGAAACAGTTTCAGTCAAAGTTCCTGTATTCTCGTTTGAAAAATTACGTAGTGTGGATACGACACTCGGACCCGAGATGAAATCGACAGGTGAAGCAATCGGGCATGATGCAACGCTGGAAAAGGCGCTATATAAAGGGTTGCAAGCAGCAGGTATGCCTGTACCAAAAGATGGCGCAGTTCTGTTAACTGTCGCCGACAAAGATAAGCAGGAAGCATTAGAAGCTGCGAAACGTTTTTATCAGCTCGGATTTCAGCTGTATGCTACTGAAGGCACGGCTGCTTATATGAAAAAAGCAGGGCTTCCGGTTATTGAAGTTGCAAAAATTGGCTCCGCTGAGCGAAATGTTATCTCTATCATTGAAAATGCGGAGGTACAACTCGTCGTCAACACACTAACATCAGGTACGAAGCCACGTTCTGATGGATTTATGATTCGTCGGGAAACAGTAGAGCATGGGATCGCTTGCTTGACAAACCTTGATACGGCCAATGCGATATTGAATGTAATTGATTCAACGACCTTTCGTGCTGCACCGATGACAAACAAGCAGGTGGTTTTAACATGAAAAAACGTGTGGAAATGACCGTGGAAGCAGTGCAGGAGGTAGCTTTAGACACCATCGAAATGATACTGAGTCATTCATACATTGCAGAGACAGCCAAGCCTGGACAATTTTTGCATTTATTAGCAGAGGGGCACACGTTAAGAAGACCGATTTCAATCGCAAGTATTAATAAGGAACAAGGTACAGTGACTATTTTGTTTAAGATTATTGGTAGCGGGACACGTCGTTTGGCGATTGCCCGGCCGGGTATGTCGTTCGATGTTGTTGGACCGACTGGAAATGGCTTCACCTTTGATGAGACGTCACTCCATACAGCATTACTGATTGGGGGAGGTATTGGCGTCCCCCCGCTTTATGGATTGGCAGAAGAATTGCATCATAAAGGGATTGAAGTAAAAACAATCCTAGGATTTCAAACCAAGGATTATGTATTTTACAAAGACAAGTTTGAACAATTCGGAAAAACATATGTTGTTACTGACGATGGCAGCACTGGACATCATGGCCTTGTAACGGACATACTAGATGAAGTTGGGCAGTTCGATGTTTACTATTCCTGTGGTCCGGTTCCGATGCTTAAGGCGCTTACGCATCAACTTCATGCGTATCCGGGTTTCATCTCCCTGGAGGAACGGATGGGATGCGGAACAGGCGCATGCCTGGCTTGTGTAATCCCATCCACATCAGAAGCCGGATATAAAAAAATTTGCACGGATGGGCCGGTTTTTGCTGCGAATGAGGTGATATTATGATGAATTTAGCTGTTAAACTTCCCGGGTTGAATCTGCAGAATCCGGTAATGCCCGCATCGGGATGTTTTGGGTTTGGCAGGGAATATAGCGATTTTTATGATTTAAGGAAACTTGGTGCCATCATCATGAAAGCCGCCACAGGCAATGCAAGGTTAGGGAATGCAACACCGCGCGTGGCTGAAACAGCTTCAGGCATGCTGAATGCCATTGGTCTGCAGAACCCCGGGGTCCAACAGATTATTGCGAGTGAAGTCCCTTTTCTAGCTGCATATGATATTCCGATCATAGCTAATGTAGCCGGCAGTACGATTGATGAATATGTGCAAGTTGCAGAAACGTTTAACCAAACGGAGGCTGTAAATGCACTTGAACTGAATATCTCCTGTCCGAATGTCAAAGAAGGGGGTATCCAGTTCGGAGCAGAACCTGACATGGCCGCCAACGTTACAGAAAAAGTGAAAGCAGTCAGTGATTTACCGGTTTATGTAAAGCTGTCACCAAATACAAACGATATTACCGCAATGGCAACAGCCGTCGAACAGGCTGGTGCGGACGGATTGTCTATGATTAATACACTGACCGGTATGCAAATTCATCTGTCGAGCAGACGGCCGCTTTTGGCTAACGAAACGGGCGGTCTTTCCGGTCCGGCAATTAAGCCGGTTGCCATCCGGATGATTCATGAAGTGAAAAAATATGTTTCCATCCCAATTATTGGCATGGGTGGTATTACGACGGCCGAAGATGTTTTAGAATTTTTGCTTGCGGGTGCCAGCGCGGTTGCAGTCGGTACAGCCAATTTTAAAAATCCATTTGCATGCCCGGAGATCATCGATAGCTTACCGAACGTTTTACAAAACTATGGATTTGCTTCTGTTGACGAAGCGATTGGAAGGGGACATGCCTTGTGAAAGGAAGGATGTATTTGGCACTGGATTTTCCGGGATGGAAGGAGGCCAAAGATTTTATTGACACACATCACTTCCAGGGAGTTCCTGTGAAAGTGGGGATGGAGCTTTTTTACCGGGAAGGTCCACAGTTAATTGAGAATTTAAAACAAGATGGTCACAACGTTTTTCTTGATTTAAAGCTGCATGATATACCGACGACGGTGATGAAGGCGATGGAAAATATTGCAAAATTAGACGTAGATATGGTAACCATCCATGCGCTTGGTGGCAGTGATATGATCAAAAAGGCAAAAGACGGACTTCTTTCCGGAGCAGCAGATCGCGCCCCCAAGCTGATTGCCGTGACGATGCTTACTTCAGCTGATGCTTCCGTTATGAATAATGAACTGCATATTCCCGGTAGTGTGGAGGCTCATACTATTCATCTCGCACAAATGGCGCATCAGAGCGGTGCGGACGGTGTTGTTTGTTCAGTCCGGGAAGCGCAACAAATAAAAGACTGCTGCGGGTCATCATTGTTAGCTGTAACGCCTGGTATTCGTCTAAGGGGTTCGTCTGTTGATGATCAAAAGCGGCCGGCTACACCAAGAGAGGCCCGTATGAATGGCAGTGATGTACTTGTGCTTGGCCGGACGGTACGTGATGCTTCTGATCCGGTGGTTGCATATGAAAACGTAAAAGAGGAGTGGAATGATGGGGCTTTATGATAGCGTTGCGAGGGAGTTATTAAATATACAAGCAATTCAGGTTAGGACAGACGACTATTTCACATGGACATCAGGGATTCAAGCGCCGATTTATTGTGATAATCGCTTAACGATGTCCTATCCGAATGTACGTAAACAAATTACATCAGCATTTGCTCGAATGACCGAGCATCTAAAACGGCAGCCTGACGTTATTGCAGGGTGTGCCACGGCCGGTATTCCACATGCAGCCTGGCTTGCAGAAAGACTTGACTTGCCAATGGCTTACGTTCGTTCTAAGCCAAAAGCACATGGGCTGGGAAACCAAATAGAGGGGCAAGTGAACAAGGGGCAGAAGGTGCTTGTAGTGGAGGATTTAATCTCCACAGGTGGCTCATCAATTGAGGCAGCAAAGACGCTTCGAGATGCAGGAGCTGATGTTCTCGGAGTAGCTGCTATCTTTACCTATGGATTACAAAAAGCAGAACAGCAATTTTCTGCGGCGGGTTTCGACTGGTGGACCATCACGGACTTTGACGCGATACTCCGTCTACTAACGGATGACGGAGCGATTAATACTAATCAGCGGAACCAACTAAAAGCTTGGCGTGATCACCTTTAATAGTGGTGATTTAAGTAAATAGTTCAGTGATAAAGAGCGGTGCAATACAAAAAAGAATACGATATAATTAGGATAAGTCAAATACTTATCAAATGAGGGAATCGTTATGAAGATAGAGGATTATGAATTACTTCTGAAGTTGCACGAAGTAGGCACCGTTCGCGGTACAGCGAAAATTGTTCTGATTTCACAGCCGGCTGTCACACAGCGGCTGAAGTATATGGAGGATTATTTTAATAAGCAATTATTTATCAGGACATCAAAGAGTCTTGTCCCCACCCCTGCCGGTGAATTGATCCTTACACATGCCCGAAAAGTTGTTGATCAGGAGGAAGCAATCAAAAGCGCACTGGCCCAGTCAAGCGGTGAAGTACAGGGGACATTGTCCATTGCTTGTTCATCCCTTATTAGTCAGCGGTTTCTTCCGTCCATTCTTGGTGAATACACACAAACATTTCCAAAAGTTGAAATTGATTTAGTTACAGGAATTAGTGAAGATATTAAACGTGAATTTAAAAACTATCATATCTGTATTATACGCGGAGAGAAGCTGAAAGAAGCGGTTAGCAAGCTATTGTTTGAAGATCCTTTGTATATATTTGACACGGAGCCATTTCCGGATAACCAAATGAAAGAACGTCCGCTGATTTCGTTTAAAAGTGATGACAGCATGCATGACCAAGTAGATAACTGGCTTTATCACCATCAGGATAACATCAAAACCATAAAAAAAATCAGTGTCGACCAAATTGAAACATGTAAACAATTTATGCAGGAAGGCCTCGGAATGGCTGTGTTACCTGAAAGTGTATCCGGGCCACTGATGGATAAGTATCCGCATGTACCGCTCCAGCTAGATGGGCAGCCGGTTACTCGAAAGACATGGATTTGCTATCAGGAAGGTGTTCGGAGTCTACCGCAAGTCGACCGGTTTATAGTTGGAATTGAACAAACAGCATTCCTGTAAGTTTAAATGGGTGAAAAAACAGGAATATGACCTGTACACTGATTAGATAGGAGTGCTAATCATGAGTGAAGTTCTAGTTACTTCCAAAGCCATTGCGGCATATGGAAGCGATGGTCATGTACGTTCAGCGGATGGATTGATTGACTTGAACCTCGTCGATTCTATCAGATCGAATGAAGGTTCAGGTGCTGATCCGGAACAACTTTTTGCCGCAGCTTATGCAGCCTGCTTTGATGGAGCGCTCCAGCTGGCAGCAAAAAAGAAAAAAGAAAGCATAGATTCAGAAACGACGGTTGAAGTAAGGTTGTACAAAGATACGGATTATGGCGGATACAAAATTACTGTTCATCTGGATGTAAGAATTGAAGGGGTTAATCCGGAAGAAGCAGAAGAACTGGCCAGTAAAGCCTATCAGATTTGCCCGTATTCCAAAGCTACCAGGGGCAATATTACTGTCACGCTAAATCCGATGGCGGTGGAAAAGCCCAGCTGAGGGAGTATCAGAAGGCTAAAAGACGGATGACCACTTGTTGGGTCATCCGTCTTTTAAGTTAATTGGTATTTCAGCATCAGGTGTGACGAACAGTGTTTTTTGATTGCCGTATGTGACATATCCGGGCTTGGCACCATTTGGCTTTTTCACATATCTGATTCGAGTGTAATCAACAGGCACAGATGATGACTGTTGTGATTTGCTGAAGTAGGCTGCTAGCTGGGCTGCTTCGAATAATGTTTCCTCACTTGGATCACCGGAGCGGATGACTACGTGTGACCCTGGAATATTTTTGGTATGCAGCCAGATGTCATTACGGTGAGCAAGCTTCATGGTTAAATACTCATTTTGCTTGTTATTTTTACCGACAAGAATGACGGTTCCGTCTGAAGCTGTGTATTTTTCCGGTGCTGGTTTCTGTGTTTTCTTCTTTTTCCCTTGTTTTTGTTTCTTTAAATAACCTTCTTCCCGGAGCTCTTCACGTATTTCCTCAATATCCTCCTCACGGGCTGTATCGATTTGCTGCAGCAGTTGATCCAAATACGCGATTTCGTTATGCGTTTTGGTAATCTCCTCCTGTACTTTTTTCTTGGATGTTTTTAACTTCTGATACGTCTTAAAAAAGCGCTGCGCATTTTCACTTGGTGTTTTATCGGAGTTGAGTTCAATCGACATTGGTTTTTGTTCCGGATCATAATAGTCCGTTACAGTCACTGATGAATCACCATATTTCACCAGATGCATATTGGCAGTCAAAAGCTCACCAAGCTTCTGGTATGTTTCGGCGTCTTCTGATTTAGCCAGGGTTTGTTCATGTTTTTTCAGTTTACGTCTGTTTTTATCCTGCTCGTTCTTAATAAACTGGTACAGATCTTTTGCTTGTTGTTTCACGCGATCTCGCTCGGCTTTGCCGGAATAAAACTTATCCAGCATCTCATTCGTGCCAGCAAACGTTTCACTTTTCTCACCCCAATACGTGATTGGGAGAACGTGAAAGTCTTCCTTTTGTCCGCGATAGATCGCCGGTGTGTAATGATGATGCGCTATGTGTTCCTTGATAGCTGCAAATGCTTCCTTATACGTATCAATCGTCCCGAGTTTAGCCTGATGGACAAGTTCATTGGCAATAAACGGGGAGAATCCAACGAGCGTATGAACAATCTGCATCGCCATTTTACCAGCATTAAAGTCCAGTTTCCTAATAAATGTGTCGCTATCTATTTGCAAAGGATCTAGTTTGTTCTGGCTTGGCGGGCGTTTATAATCGTGTCCGGGTAAAATCGTCCGGTAACGGTTTTGGGCAGCAGAGATATGTTTTAAGGAATCAAGAATGTGGCCTTTATCCCCATCAACTAACATAATATTGCTGTGTTTTCCCATTAATTCGACGATGAGCTTTTTCGTTGTCATGTCGCCTATTTCATTGCGTGAATGAATAGTGAACGTGATGACTCGCTCCATACCGTCCTGTTCAATCGATTCGAGCACGGCACCGGAGAGATGCTTCCGCAAGAGCATACAAAACATCGGTGGCTCTTTTGGGTTTCGGTATATGTCGTTTGTTAAATGAACGCGTGCATATACAGGATGGATAGAAAGGAGCAGCGAATGGTTCTGTCCTCGGCTGCGTACGGTCAGAACAAGCTCTGTCTCGGTCGGTTGAAATATTTTTGAGATTTTTCCGGGTAGGATTGTTTCATTCAGTTCTGCAGTTACCGCGCGAGTAACAATCCCATCAAATGGCATATGATCACCTCTTCAGTCTGTGAACGATTGTGCTTCTAAAGGAAGTACTGCTCACCCGGCAGGCAAGCGAAAAGCAATCGTACGTTTCTTCATCAATTATAGCATGTTTCAGGACGAGTCTGCATAGTTATCGAACAGAAGGAATTCCGCTAAAAGTTTTTATGTGGATAAATCTGGAGGAATGCAGATGAAATGGTATCAGATGGATACAGACCAAGTCGAACAAAAACTGTATGTATCAACGAAACGCGGGCTGTCCGCAAAACAGGTGGACGAGCGTTTGAAGCAATATGGGACAAACCGTCTAGAGTCGGAAAAAAATGCATCAAAGTGGTTAATTTTCTTAAAACAATTCCAAGACTTTATGGTTCTTGTCCTTCTTGCTGCCACACTAGTTGCCGGCCTGTTGGGAGAGTATGTTGATGCAATAGCCATCATGGTAATCGTTCTGGTTAACGGTTTTCTGGGATACTTCCAGGAACAAAAAGCAGAAAAGTCGCTTGCCAAATTAAAAGAAATGTCATCACCAGTAGCTCATGTCTTGCGTGATGGCAAATGGGAAAAGGTTCCATCCCAGGAAGTAGTGGTTGGAGATGTCGTACGTGTAAACAGTGGAGATCGGGTTCCTGCAGACATCCGGATAATTCAATCCAACAGTTTAGAAACGGAGGAGTCCGCCCTTACTGGTGAATCGCTCCCAGTACAAAAACATGAAGCAAGTATTACCAAAGACAATCTAGATGCACAGGATCAGGTGAATATGAGTTTCATGAATACCATGGTAACGAGAGGGTCTGGTGTTGGTATTGTCGTTGGGACAGGCATGAATACCGTGATGGGTCAGATAGCATCGTTAATGGTGAAAACCGAAAAGACGACGACGCCTTTGGAGCATAAACTTGCTGAATTAGGCAAAGTGCTGATAGGTGTAGCCCTCGTCCTAACTGCACTTGTTGTTATAGTCGGTGTGTACCAAGGCCATGCTGTTTACAACATGTTTCTCGCCGGGGTTTCTCTAGCCGTTGCTGCTATACCGGAAGGGCTGCCGGCGATTGTTACGGTGGCACTGTCATTAGGTGTGCAGCGTATGATTAGGAAAAAAGCCGTTGTCCGAAAGCTATCAGCCGTCGAAACCTTGGGATGTGCGTCGGTTATTTGTTCAGATAAGACCGGAACAATGACAGAAAACCAAATGACGGTTAAAGAAGTTTTTTTAAATGGAAAATGGTTGTATGTGACGGGTGATGGCTATGATGTTAATGGGGATTATTTTTGGAAGAAGGACCATGTAGGCAGAGACTTTCCAAATCTTGAACCAATGCTTTTGTATGGCATGTTGTGCAATCACGCATCTTTATTTGTAAAAAAAGGTAAATATATTGTGGATGGAGACCCCACTGACGGTGCGCTACTCGTTGCAGCACGCAAACTGGGACTTAAACCGCAACTGCATGATAATTACCGCATTATTAAGGAGTTTCCGTTTGATTCAGAACGGAAACGAATGAGTGTCGTAATCGAAGACGAAAACAAGATGCGCTTTCTCATCACGAAAGGCGCACCGGAAGTGTTGATGCCGCGTTCAACCTACATCATGAACGAAGATGGACGTAAACTCATGAAATCCGAAGATGAAAAGCAGTTGGACGGCGCGATTGATAGTATGGCCGATAAAGCGTTACGCACGCTAGCAATTGGAATGAAGCCATTATCAAGGCATGATTCACTTGAATCGGCTACATTAGAGAAAGAACTGACATTTATTGGTCTGTACGGGATGATGGATCCACCGAGAAAAGATGTTAAAAAGGCTATTGCCGAATGTCGTGATGCGGGCATAAAATCGGTGATGATAACCGGCGACCATGAAAAAACAGCTCGGGCAATCGCGAAGCAACTGGATCTGCTTCCAGAAAATGGTATGGTGTTAGACGGATCTCAACTGAACCAAATGTCGGTTGCCGAGCTGGAGGATATCATAGATCAAGTGTATGTTTTTGCCAGAGTTACACCGGAGCATAAGCTGAAAATCGTCAATGCCTTTCAGGAAAAAGGGCATATTGTTGCCATGACGGGTGATGGTGTCAATGACGCACCTGCTATTAAAGCAAGTGATATTGGTATAAGTATGGGAGAAAGCGGAACAGATGTAACGAAAGAAGCCTCATCGCTCGTTTTAATGGATGATAATTTTGCAACAATCAAATCGGCCATTATAGAGGGCCGCAATATATATGAGAATATCCGAAAGTTTATCCGTTATTTGCTCGCATCTAACGTTGGAGAAATTTTGGTCATGCTCTTTGCTATGTTGCTTGCCATGCCATTGCCACTCGTTCCGGTACAAATATTATGGGTGAATCTGGTTACGGACGGACTCCCGGCCATGGCACTGGGACTTGATCAGTCAGAAGATGACGTTATGAAGCGCGGGCCGAGGAATCCAAAAGAGGGTGTGTTTGCTAGGGAGCTCGGTTTCAAGATTGTCAGCCGCGGCATTCTAATAGGTACGGTGACTTTAGTGGCGTTCATGCTAGCTTTCCAAAGCAATCCGGATAATCTCGTTTATGCGCAAACGATTGCTTTCACGACACTAGTGATGGCACAGTTGATCCATGTATTTGATTGCCGAAGCGAACATTCTTTATTTTCCAGAAATCCATTCGAAAACATCTATTTATTGCTGGCGGTACTGTCATCTGTGTTACTGCTGCTCGTTGTTATCTATTGGGAAGTGCTGCAGCCGGTATTTCACACGACATCCCTAGGAATCAAGGATTGGTTATTTATTATTGCTATGAGTTCTGTGCCGAGTGTCTTTTTTGGGTTCACCAAAAAATAGGTGGCTTCAATCAGTTCGATAAAATAACATTAATTTCATTCACCCTTCCATTTGCGGGAGGGTTTTTATTTTTGCCGGTAAATTGCTATAATAGAAGATATTGTGTCTTTACTGGTGAGACGGTGAGGTAAATGAACATGACAGGGTTTCAAACTAGGTTTTTTCTGATATGGGTACATCGGGCGGGCAATAGTGAGATTCTGAATGCAGGCAAAAAGGCAAAGTTAAATAGGGAATGCTTGTATTTTTACACCAGTTTTCTATATAATGGATTATTATAGAGGTTGAATTATACGTGAAAGGTTGAATCACTAGAAAGTTATTCAATAGTTTTTAAATTAGGTGATTCATCCATCAGAGAGAATTTTAAGGGGGAGCCAATTTGAGTTTACGCTTAATCAATATCGGTTTTGGGAATGTCGTTTCTGCTAACCGTGTTATTTCGATTGTTTCGCCGGAATCTGCACCAATTAAACGAATTATTACCGTTGCCCGTGACAATAATAAACTAGTGGATGCCACTTATGGCCGGCGTACGCGGGCAGTTCTTGTTACGGACAGTGATCATGTCGTTCTGTCGGCCGTTCAACCTGAAACAGTCGGTCAACGTGTGATCAGTCACGAAGAAATAATAGATGAAAGTAGCTAGGAGGAACGAAGCTGATGGATGAAAACGGGATTCTGTTCGTTTTGTCGGGGCCTTCCGGGGTCGGAAAAGGGACAGTCAGAAAAAAACTTTTTGAGCGGGCGGATGATCTTGCGTACTCTATATCCATGACAACAAGAGAACGCCGTGCTGGTGAACAAGACGGTGTTGATTATTTCTACAAAACGCATGAGCAGTTCGAAAAGCTTATAGCGGATAATGAGCTTTTGGAACATGCCCGGTTTGTCAATAATTACTATGGTACACCGAGAAAATATGTGGAGGACACATTGGCAGCGGGCAAGGATATCTTTCTGGAGATTGAAGTGCAGGGAGCCATGCAGGTGAAGGAAAACTTTCCGAAAGGCGTCTTCATCTTTTTATTCCCACCAAGTCTTGAAGAATTAAAGGACCGGATCATGAGTAGAGCAACGGAGTCACCTGATGCTGTCCTAAAGAGATTGAAAGAAGCCCGTAGCGAAATTGAAATGATGGATGCGTATGATTATGTTGTCGTTAACGATGATGTCGAACGAGCGGTGACAAAAATCCAGTCGATCATTCAAAGCGAACATTGCAGGCGTGAACGTATCGCGAAACAATATAAAAAGTTATTGGAGGATGGATAATTATGATGCTGGAACCATCAATTGATGACTTGCAGGAGAAAATTAAATCAAAGTATACGCTGGCAACCATTGCTGCCAAACGGGCACGTGAACTGCAGCATACGAACAACGTACTTGTTGAAAACTCAAAATCAAATAAGTACGTTGGGCAGGCATTAGAAGAAATTTATGCAGGAAAGCTGTTTGTAAAAGAAGATAGCAAGTAAACGTAACGACCCTCGCGCTTTGCTGTTTGCGGGGGTTTAACATTTTGATAAACGGATTGATTTCTAGCTCCTGTCAACAAAGGAGGATGGCAATGATTAATAATAAACGTATTGTGTTAGGGGTTTCAGGTGGAATAGCAGCTTATAAGGCCTGTGCGTTGACGAGTAAGCTAACCCAGCAAGGTGCGGATGTGAAAGTAGTCATGACGGACAATGCGCAAAAGTTCGTATCACCGCTGACATTTCAGGCACTGTCACGAAACCCGGTCTATACGGACACATTTGATGAAAAAGATCCTGCAAAGATTGCCCATATCGATCTTGCGGACTGGGCGGATATCACCTTGCTTGCACCTGCTACAGCGAATATTATTGGAAAAGTAGCCAACGGTATTGCTGATGATATGTTATCGACTATCCTACTGGCAACACAGTCACAAGTATATATAGCACCGGCAATGAACGTACATATGTACGCACATCCTGCAGTTAAGGCCAACATGAAACAACTTACGTCCTGGGGGTATCATTTCATTGAACCGGGCGCGGGTTATCTAGCTTGCGGCTATGTAGGCAAGGGACGTTTAGAGGAACCCGAAAGCATTATTACAGCAATAGAAGAACACCAGAAGCAAAACGGACGATTAACCGGGAAAAAAGTGCTTATCTCGGCAGGACCGACCAAGGAAAAAGTGGATCCGGTCCGATTTTTCACGAACAGGTCCACGGGGAAGATGGGGTTTGCACTAGCTGAAGCAGCAAGCAGCATGGGGGCAGAGGTGACACTGGTGACGGGTCCGGTCAACCTTTCACTGTCGGATGAACGGGTGCAGCGGATTGACGTTGTCACCGCCGAAGAGATGCATGAAGCAATGCATGCCCGATTTGAAGCGCAGGATGTAGTCATCAAAGCAGCTGCAGTAGCTGATTATCGTCCGAAACAAGTTTATGAAGAAAAAATGAAAAAACACGATGGTACTTGGCAGGTGGAAATGGAGCGGACAAAGGACATACTGCAGTCACTTGCTGAGCGGAAGACGGATCAATTTTTAGTCGGATTTGCCGCTGAAACGAAAGACCCGGTTGACTATGGTATCAAAAAGCTGCAGCAGAAAGATTTGGATGCCATTGTTATTAATAATGTGGCTGCGGATGGAGCGGGTTTTGGCGGCGATACGAACATTGTCACTTATGTTAATCGGGCTCACGAGAAAAAGAACATATCAAAAGCATCCAAACAGCAAATTGCTCGCCGGATTCTTGAATTGATTTTGCAGGATATGAAGGATGAGAAAAAGTGACGATAGCAAATGTTATAGTTGATGTGCCTGCTAGTTCCATCAATCAGACTTTTGACTACAGGATACCTGAGCGATTTCAAGATGTGCTCGAGCCGGGCATGCGTGTCATCGTTCCGTTTGGCCCGAGGAGGGTGATGGGGTATGTGATGGGAAAAGCGAGTACATCCGATTACGACAAGTTGAAAGAAATTGCTGACGTGCTTGATCTGGTGCCTGTTTTAACCGATGAGCTGCTTGATTTGGGAAAATGGTTAGCTGAAAAGACGCTCAGTTTATACATAATAGCTTTTCAAGCCATGCTTCCACAAGTGCTGAAAGCCAATTATAAAAAGGAGTTGGAGCGCCTGTCCGAAGCCCCTTTGCCTGACCAGCTGGAAACATTGTTTGCCGGACGGGATTTTGTCCCGTATGAAGAACTCGAATCGGCCGGGGTTCATTATCACCAGGTGCAAAAAGCTATCCAGGATGGTGAGGTGAGCGTTCATTACCTTGTGAAATCAAAAGTCACAAAAAGGCATGTAACATACATCAAACCGTCACGTGATATTCATCTGCTTGAAGAGGCGCATCAGGACCTATCTAATCGAGCCAAAAAACAAAAAGAACTGCTTGCCCATTTTATCGAACAGCCGGAAGAAATAGCATTGAATACACTTCTTAAACATTTTGGAACAACGCGATCAACTGTTAATGCATTGGTTGAAAAACAGCTGCTGGAAATAGTCAAAAAGGAACAGTACCGGAACCCATATAACGATGCAGCATTTGAACAGACGACCGCCTTAGAACTGACCGAGCAACAGGAACAGGCGATAGAACCGATCAGACAGGACATTAGGATGGACCATCATGATGTATTTCTTATTCATGGTGTGACCGGAAGTGGTAAAACCGAAATTTATTTGCAAGCGATTCAGGATGTTATTGCTAAAGGACAAGAGGCGATTGTACTAGTACCGGAGATCTCTTTG
Source organism: Lentibacillus cibarius (assembly GCF_005887555.1). Taxonomy (NCBI): domain Bacteria; kingdom Bacillati; phylum Bacillota; class Bacilli; order Caryophanales; family Bacillaceae; genus Lentibacillus; species Lentibacillus cibarius. The sequence continues at coordinate 3,370,604 of NZ_VCIA01000001.1, forward strand.
ACGCCTCAGATGGTCAGAAGATTCAAAGGCAGATTTGGGTCCAGTGTTGCTGTTATGCATAGCGCATTGTCAAATGGCGAAAAATATGATGAATGGCGTCGTATTCATCAAAAGGAAGTGCAGGTGGTCGTTGGTGCACGGTCAGCCATTTTCGCTCCTTTTGAGAATCTTGGTATTATCATTATCGATGAGGAACATGAAAACAGCTATAAACAGGAAGATCAGCCGCGTTACCATGCCCGTGATGTTGCCATCCAGCGGGGAAAAACCCACCACTGCCCGGTTGTACTTGGCAGCGCAACTCCGGCATTGGAATCCTATGCTCGTGCACAAAAAGGCGTTTATCAACTTGCTTCATTGACGAAGCGAACAAACGATAAGGCGATGCCACATGTGGAGATAGTTGATATGCGGAGTGAATTGCATGCTGGCAATCGATCCATGTTCTCCCGTGATTTAAAAGATAAACTAGAACAGTGCATCAACCGCGGAGAACAGGCAGTATTACTTCTGAATCGGCGCGGGTATTCAACGTTTGTTATGTGCCGAGAATGCGGTCACGTCAATGAATGTCCCCATTGTGATATCGCACTGACTTTTCATAAAAATAGCAATCAATTAAAATGCCATTATTGCTCTTATGAGGAACTGGTACCAACCCGTTGTCCATCGTGTAATAGCGATTTAATTCGTTTTTTTGGTACGGGCACTCAGCGCATTGAAGAGGCACTGACACAATTAATCCCACAAGCACGCGTATTAAGGATGGATGTGGACACGACAAGGCGAAAAGGTGCGCATGAGAAACTACTCAATCAATTTGCTAATAAAGAGGCAGATATATTGCTCGGGACGCAAATGATTGCCAAAGGGCTGGATTTTGAAAATGTGACACTTGTTGGTGTATTAACTGCGGACTCTATGTTGCACTTGCCCGATTTTCGATCAGCAGAAAAGACATTTCAACTCTTAACACAAGTGAGTGGTCGCGCCGGCAGACACGATCTCCCAGGTGAAGTGATTGTCCAGACGTATACACCGGAGCACTACAGTATTGAGCTGGCGAGTCAATACGATTATTTGCAGTTTTATCAGAACGAAATGCAAATGCGGAAAAAATTTCAATACCCACCGTACGTGTTCCTTGCCCTGATAACGGTATCCCACCAGAATCATGCTAAAGTAGTACAAACGACACAAAAAATTGTTAAAGGGCTGTGGAACCACGTTCAGGAAGAAGGGACCGTTATATTGGGGCCAACACCATCACCGATTACGAGAGTGAAGGATAGATACCGTTATCAATGCATGGTAAAATATAAGCGAGAACCGAATTTGCGGGCATCAATCCATCAGATTATCCAGCAGTTTAATGATCGAGTACGTAAGGATGACTTGCAAATTACCGTGGATATGCAACCATACCAATTAATTTGACGGATTAGCATGTTTTCGTTAAACATCGGAAGGGCATGATGATACTGTCGTCATTCCGGAAAGCTGTTTTATTGAACTTCATTGTTCCGACTCGCAGCCTGAAGTGAACACATAAGAATTGAAAGAAGGATGAAAGCTGGATTGGACATATGACTTTTTGGATGTATAATGCGACATCACTACTGAAGCGTTTTCTATAAGTACGACAACTTTTCGTCCACCGTCCGGGAACGCTCCGGGCGGATGCTTTCCGCGGGCAGTGCAACGAGCATTACCTCTACCGAATAAGCTGCGAGTTGCGAGGAGCGTATGCTTCACCGAAATAGCTGGAAACGCGACGAGCACCCAGCACGAGGAGGCTCATCAGCTGCCCACGGCAAAGAAGACACTGCGAAAGCGACCAGAGGAAGCTTAAGCAGATGTCGCACTTGTACCCGGAGTGGTGAAAGCGTAGTGTATTTCCGCAGCGGTGGTTTATATTTATACAAAATTACGTCGCATTATATATCTTTTGTGTCAAAAAATAACCTTTTTGAAAATAGCTTGTTGTTTATCAAAGTTGTCGGGTGCAACAGTTAGAAGTGTATCAGTTTGCCACATTAACTGTTTGGGCTTCATTTTTTGGTGCAATAGTTGAGTAGTAAGATCTTACTGATTGAAGAATTTTACTTTATAAGCGGAAAGGAGCATCGGCTAATGAAACGAATTGTTTTTATGGGTACACCTGATTTTTCTGTACCAATTCTACAGTCACTTATCGAATCCGGGCATGACATTGTTTTGACGGTTACACAGCCTGATCGCCCCAAAGGCAGGAAGAAGGTTATGACGCCGCCTCCTGTTAAAGTGGAAGCCGAGCGACATGGTTTACCAGTACTACAGCCGGAGAAAATAAAAAATGATTACGAACAAATATTGGCATACGATCCCGATATTATTATAACTGCCGCATATGGACAAATTTTGCCGCAACAATTGCTGACAAGTCCACCATTCGGCTGCATCAATGTGCACGCGTCACTTCTGCCGGAATTGCGTGGGGGAGCACCGATTCATTATGCCATTTTGCAGGGGAAAAAAGAGACAGGTATTACGATTATGTATATGGCTGAAAGTCTTGATGCCGGTGATATCATTTCACAGCGTAAAGTGTCCATAGCAGATGATGATCATGCCGGCTCGTTACATGATAAACTGTCCGAAGTTGGTGCAAATTTGTTAGTTGACACACTGCCGACTATTTTTAATGGTGAACAGTCACGAATTACACAGGATGAGCATCTGGCGACGTATGCGTATAACATTAAACGGGAACAGGAAAAAATAGACTGGCAACAACCCCATGATACTGTTTATAATCATATTAGAGGATTGCATCCGTGGCCTGGTGCTTTTACAACATATGAGGGTAATGTTATGAAAATCTGGTGGGGGGAGAAAGACGCGAATACATATGCAGGGACCCCCGGTGAGATCGTCCATGTTGACCAAACGGCATTTGTCGTTGTTTGTGGTGATCAAAAAGGTGTCCGGATTACCGAAATACAGCCGGCCGGAAAAAAACGTATGGCGGTTAGTCAATATTTGCAAGGGTCTAGGGATCGTCTTCAAACAGGAACAGTGATGGGTGATTAAATGGAATCGTTTAAAGTGAGAGAAACTATTGTTGATTTACTGCTGCGTATTGAACAGGATAGTGGTTATAGCCATTTATTAATTAATCATGAGATCACATCCCGGAAGATTCCACCCAAAGACGCAGCACTAATGACGGAAATTATCTATGGTACCGTCCAATATAAATTAACACTGGATTATTATCTCGAACCTTTCTTACATACAAAGAAAAAGATACAGCCATGGGTACGGATGCTGCTCCGGATGTCTGTTTACCAGATGCAATTTTTAGATAGAGTTCCGGACCGGGCGATTGTTCATGAAGCTGCTGAAATTGCTAAACATCGCGGGCACAAAGGAATTGCCTCGTTTGTTAATGGTGTTCTCAGAAACATGCAACGCAGAGGTGTCCCGGACATAGCTAAAATTGATAGAGATGTGAAACGGCTAGCGTTGGAAACAAGCCATCCTGAGTGGCTCGTTAAACGATGGATAAACACCTATGGCTGGCGCATTACGGGGATATGTGTCATGCCAATAGCAATCAAAAGCCGATGTCTGTTCGTGTGCAGCCACTGAAGATATCCCGTGATAAGGCAATCGAGGAGCTGGATGAACTTGGGATGAAAGCACGCCCATCCGAATTTTCGGATCAAGGAATCATAATTGATAAAGGAAACATTTTAAAAACGAGATTGTTTGAGCAAGGGTATATAACCATTCAAGATCAGAGTTCCATGCTTGTTACAGAAATGCTTAAACCAGAGCCCGATATGACAGTGCTCGATGCATGTAGTGCTCCCGGCGGCAAGGTAACGCATACAGCTGAGAAAATGGGGGATAAAGGCTATGTAGCTGCATATGATTTGCACGCTAAAAAAGCAAAGCAAATTCAGCAAAAGGCAGAACATCTGGGACTAACCATCATCCATGCCAAGCCTGGGGATGCCAGAAAGCTGCAGCAACAGCACGAACCGGAAAGCTTTGACCGTATACTGGTGGATGCCCCGTGTACAGGTTTGGGAGTCATCCGGGGCAAGCCTGATATCAAATATAATAAACAGGAAGACGACATCCATCAGTTGGCCCGGATACAGTCAGACATACTGGAACATGTAGCGCCTTTACTAAAAAAAGGCGGATTGTTAATGTATAGTACATGTACAGTCGACAAAACAGAGAATGAACAGGTGATTGAAACATTTTTGGCCAATCATTCGGTGTTTGAATTAGACAAAACATTCTTTGATGAATTACCGCCAATGATTAAGCAGTCACCAGGTGTGTCATCTGTGGGGCTGCAACTGTTTCCGCAAACATTTTCGACGGATGGGTTTTTCCTGACAAGGATGAAACGCGTGTAATCTGCTCATATTCAATGTGCTGGCGAGGGGTGAAAGAATGAAAGGTGTATTTCAAACAGACCAGGGACAAGTCAGGAGCCATAATGAAGATTCCGGCGGCATTTTTTATAACCAAACCGGGGAGCTACTTGCCATTGTCGCTGATGGTATGGGGGGGCACCAGGCCGGCGATGTAGCTAGTCAGATGGCAACTGCCTTTGTCCAGGAAAAATGGGAAAAAACAGATGCTATGCAATCACCGGAAGCAGCGGAAGATTGGCTGCAGAAAACAATAAAGGATATGAATACAGCCATACTGGACCATGCCCGTGAAAACGAGGAATGTGCCGGTATGGGAACAACAGCGGTCATTGTCATTTGTACCAATCGTTATGCAACGATTTCACATATCGGGGATAGCCGCTGCTATATATGGAATGACCATGGCTTATCACAAGTTACGGAGGATCACTCGTTAGTCAATGAATTGGTTCGAACCGGACAAATAACGAAGGATGATGCAGAACAGCATCCACGCAGAAATGTGTTGTTAAAAGCATTGGGGACAGAAGAACATGCTTATGCTGACTTACAGACTCTCGAGTGGGAAGCGGGTCATAAACTATTGCTCTGTTCCGATGGTTTGACAAATAAATTGACAGATGACGAAATGGAAGCGTTCCTGCAAAAAGATATAGAGCTGGAAACGATTGCTAATGAGCTAATCAATCTGGCCAATGAGCGTGGCGGTGAAGATAACATATCGCTTATCATATTGCAGCATGATGTGTGTATGGAAGCAGGTGGTACCTGATGCTGCAAGGTTACCTGTTGAATGAACGGTACAAGATTAAAGAGATTATTGGCGGCGGTGGCATGGCCAACGTCTATCTTGCCAGGGACATTATTTTGGAACGTGACGTGGCAATTAAAGTGTTACGACTTGATTATGCCGATGATGAGGAGTTCATTGCCCGGTTTGACCGAGAGGCACAGTCAGCAACAAGCCTTTCTCATCCGAACATTGTTAATATATATGATGTCGGAGAAGAGGATCAGTTTCTGTTTATGGTGATGGAATATGTGGACGGATTGACACTGAAGGAATATATTCAGCGTTTCGCCCCACTAGACGTTCAAGAAGCATTAGACATCATGAAGCAGATTGCTGATGCCATCGCACACGCTCATGCTAACGGGATTGTGCACCGGGATATTAAGCCACAAAACATTTTAATTAATACATATGGGCAAGTGAAAGTAACTGATTTTGGAATCGCTGTTGCATTAAGTGCTACAGCGCTCACGCAGACCAATTCCATCTTGGGGTCTGTTCATTATCTATCACCGGAACAGGCGCGCGGCGGCATGGCCACAAAAAAGTCGGACATCTATGCACTAGGGATTGTCTTTTTTGAGCTACTGACGGGCCGCTTGCCTTTTTCAGGTCAATCAGCAGTGTCCATTGCGTTAAAGCATTTGCAGCATGATACGCCATCTGTTAAACGCTTTAATCCTAACGTTCCCCAAAGTGTGGAAAATATTGTGTTGCGGGCAACCGCTAAGGATCCATTTCATCGGTATAATTCCGTCTATGAAATGGAGGAAGGGCTGGAAACAGCACTGGATCCGGATAAACGTAACGAAGCGAAGTATGAACCACCTGTGGAGGCAGGCGAAGAAACGAAAGCTATCCCGATTATTACCGATAACGAGATTAAGCAAAATGATAATGGTGACACGATTACACATACGATAGGAAAAGACACAACCCAACCCAGCGACAATAACCAGCCCGGTAGCCAATCGGAAACAAATAAAGGAAAACGGAGCCGGAAAAAAACGTGGTTCATTTCACTTGGTATTTTGTTTATGCTTCTGGCAGGAAGCATAGCAGCGTTTTTCGTCTTTCCTGGTTTATTCGGACCAAAAGATGTCGTTGTTCCTAATGTGAGAGACTTGTCGTATGAGGATGCTATTACTGACTTGCGGGAAGTCAACCTGAAGACAGATCGCGAACAAATATATTCAGAAGAAGTAGATGAAGGCTTCGTTATCCGTACTGATCCAGCTGCCGGTAACAAGGTAAAAGAGGAAGACACCATAACATTGATCGTTAGTAAAGGGGAAGAGGAAGTCACATTCAATGATTATACTGGAAAAGATTATAATCAAACAAAACGTTTGCTAGAAGGACAGGGATATAAAGTTAATGCGGAGGAGGCGAATTCAAAGGACGTTGCAGAGGGTAAAATAATTTCACATATTTATCCTTCTCCGGAAAAGGAAGTTGTACCAAGCGAAACGGAAGTCACGTTTGAGGTAAGTATTGGTCCGAAGCCAATTAACCTTGGCAATTTGAAAGGAATGACCGAAAAAGAAGCGGTTGACTCCCTAAAGGAACAAGATTTATCAGCCAACATTAAAGAAGAGAATTCCGAAACGACTCCAGAAGGAAAGGTCATTCGTCAGGAACCTGAACCCGGCACAGAATTGAGTAAGGGTGATGCCGTCGATGTTTATGTTTCGACAGGACCAGAAGCGAAGCCGCCAATAAATCATAAGGAAACATTTACGGTACATTATAATCCTGACAAAGCAGAGGAAAACGCGGATGCCCCATCGGAACAGAAGGTTAAAATTTATATAGGGGATAAAAACCGTTCCATCACAGAAGTATATAAAACGTACACCATCACCGAGGACAAGGAATTTACGATTACATTGGTAATACTGCCTAATAGTATTGCCGACTACAAGGTGATGCGTGATGATGATGTGATTATTAATAAATCTGTCAAATATGAAGATGTAAAGGGTGAATAGATGACTGAGGGCAGAATTATAAAAGCGTTAAGTGGGTATTACGATGTAAAAACTGATGAAGGTGTTTTTCGTTGCAGGGGCAGGGGTGTGTTCCGTAAAAAAAAGATCACCCCTCTTGTTGGTGACTTTGTGGAATTTGACAAAAATACACAAGGGGAAGGATATATTCTTTCCGTCAAACCGAGGGAAAATATGCTTATCCGTCCACCAATAGCAAATATTAGTCAGGCAATTATTGTCAGTTCTGCTGTAAGACCCGATTTTAACCCTTTGCTGCTGGACAGGTTTCTAGTGCTAATCGAATCTAAAAACATCCAGCCGCTTATTTTTATTACGAAAAAAGATTTGCTGCCTGAATCAGAAGTAGTTAGAATAGCCGGTTATAAATCATTATATGAGAAAATCGGATATGCAGTGGAATTTGTTTCTTTCGGAGAAGCGGATATCTTGCATCAATTGAAGAGCCATTTGGCTGAACAGGTATCTGTCATTGCCGGGCAGTCTGGTGTTGGTAAATCATCATTACTAAATGCCATTAACCCGTCTCTGCAACTTAAAACGGATGATATATCGACAAGTCTTGGCAGGGGGAAACATACGACAAGACACGTGGAGCTGGTTGAAGCCGGAGACGGGCTTGTCGCCGATACCCCCGGGTTCGGTTCACTCGATTTAAATGACATCACAGCAGAGGAACTGGGCGATTGTTTTCCGGAAATAAGCGAACGGAGACCCGCTTGCAAATTCCGCGGATGCTATCATTATAAAGAACCGAAATGTGCGGTGAAACAGGCGGTGGAGGAAGGAATAATTGCCGAACATAGGTATGAGCACTATATTCGTTTTTTAGATGAAATAAATTCACGAAAGCCGAGGTATTGAAAATGATAAAAATAGCACCATCAATTCTGTCAGCTGATTTTTCAAAGTTAGGTACGGAAATACAGGATGTTGAACAGGCCGGGGCGGACTATATTCATGTCGATGTGATGGATGGGCATTTTGTACCGAATATTACGATTGGTCCGCTTATAGCTGCTTCAATCAAACCACATACACAATTGCCACTTGATGTCCATTTGATGATTGAAAACGCTGATCACTATATTCCAGCTTTTGCTGAAGCGGGGGCTTCGATTATTACCGTCCATCAGGAGGCATCTCCGCATTTGCACCGGACAATCCAGTTGATTAAACAACAGGGCGTAAAAGCTGGAGTCGTTATTAATCCGGCGACACCTGTGGAAATGATAAGAGATATTTTGCCTGATGTGGATCTTGTTCTAATCATGACAGTCAATCCTGGATTCGGTGGTCAATCGTTTATCCCTAGTGGCATTAAAAAAATCGAACAGGTTGCTCGTTGGAGAAAAGAATATGACCTAGCCTTTGAAATTGAAGTTGATGGTGGAATTAATACGGATACTGCGAAATTATGTACAGATGCCGGTGCAGACGTACTTGTAGCGGGAAGCGCAATTTTTAAGACGCAGAACCGTCAGCAAGCAATTACTGATATCCGTCAATCGGTAAAAAAGGTAGATTAATCCCATGCGGAATGTAGCAATCATGGGAAATGGTCCAAAAGAATTGATTCCGGATCTTGAAAGTTATCAAAATAGTATAGATGTCTGGATAGGGGCGGACAGGGGCTCGTTGATTTTAATAGAAAACAGTATTAGCCCTGATTATGCGGTCGGCGACTTTGACTCTATGGACGAAGCGGATAAAGAAAAGGTCTATAAGCAGGCAAAGTCATATCAATTATATCCTTCTGAAAAAGATCAGACCGACCTGGAAATCGCACTCCAACAAGCGTACACACTGCAGCCGGATACAATTTATTTATTCGGTGTCACCGGCGGACGTCTTGATCACGCGTTAATCAATATTCAGCTGCTGCATGTAATCATGGCCCAGCATATACGGGGAGTAATCATTGATCGGCAAAACCAGCTCGAATTAATCGGTCCTGGTAATCATGAAATCCGTCATGATCATCGACATCCAAACATATCCTTTATACCGTACACCCAGCATGTGGAAGGGCTGACCCTGGAAGGTTTCTACTATCCCTTGGTGGAAGCATCCATCGCTTGGGGATCGACCCTCTGTATTTCTAATAAGCTTATTTTAAATTATGGTACTTTTTCTTTTAAAGAAGGCATACTATTAATAATAAAGAGTTGTGATGAATGATGATCTTATACGATTCTATTTAAGCTTTGTTTGTAAACAGAGGAGGCGGAGAACTCATGAAATTTTATACGATTAAACTCCCAAGATTTATCGGTGGATTTGTACGTGTTATCGCTGGCGCTTTCAAAAAAGGAAAGTGAGTAGCAGTTAGCTTTTGCCACTCTTTGGCAGAAGCTTATTTTTTACATAAAAAAGCATCCATTTTATGACGGATGCTTTTTCGTCATTGACCGGTAAAGACAAAACAGTACAGTCTTTTACACGGTCAATTGATAGCCACATCAGCTGCTACACTTTGGACGTGTTCTTCCACACTGTGAAAGAGGCTGATGAGGCAAGTTCATTTTCTATTAAACGCGCTGTACTTTGCCTGATTTCAGGGCACGCGCTGAGACGTAAACGCGTTGAGGCTTACCGTCAACCATAATGCGAACTTTTTGCACATTTGCTTTCCAATTGCGTTTACTTGCATTCATCGCGTGGGAACGATTATTCCCGCTGCGTGTTTTACGTCCGGTAACGACACATTTTCTAGACATGGCAATCCCTCCTGTTAACACTTGTGTCATAATACTTACCTACTTTATCATAAGTGGGTCGTTATTGCAATTGTCGCCAATGGAATTGCTTGGTGAAGTTTTGATAAGCAAGATTTTATTGTTCGTTACAGCAGTTTAAATCTTGACAGATAGGCGGAAATCATTCATTGTTTAGAGCACAATGGCGCAATTAATGGTTCAATTTGTGTGCTTTTAAAATGCGCATGTGTATTGTAAAATATATATAATCATGATCGCTTATTAAAGGAGGATCATAATGTCCATAGAGCTAAATACCAATGATGGTCAGGTGACGATTACGGATGAGGTGATAACGACAATTGCCGGTGGTGCAGCGGTTGAATGCTACGGGATTGTCGGTATGGCATCAAAAAGCCAGATTAGGGACGGAATTGCTGAAATTCTTAGAAAAGAGAATTTCTCAAAAGGGGTTATTGTCAGACAAGTTGACAACCGTCTTCATATTGATATGTATATTATTGTTAGTTATGGAACAAAAATATCTGAAGTTGCTCATAATGTGCAGTCTCAGGTGAAATATATGCTTAGTAAATCACTTGGTCTCGAGGTTGATTCTGTCAATATTTATATCCAGGGTGTCCGTGTGGCCAAGGATTAATCTTGTAGCACAAGGATACGGATTAGTCTAAAAGGGTGCTTGCGCCTTTGTACGTGAAGTGTTGTTGTGAGGGAGGAAAAGTTTGTGACAACAGACATGCTGAATGGTAAGATGTTTACACAAATGGTGCAATCAGGTGCGCACCATTTAAAAAACAATGCCAAAAAAATAGATGCACTGAATGTTTTCCCTGTCCCGGACGGGGATACCGGTACGAATATGAATTTGTCCATGACATCCGGCGCCGATGAAGTTAAAAAACTGAATAGTGATCATGTCGCTGATGTTGCTAGTGCTTTTGCGCAGGGACTGTTAATGGGAGCACGAGGAAATTCCGGTGTCATTTTATCCCAATTATTTCGTGGGTTTGCCAGAGGAATGAACCAAAAAGCATCCCTGTCCGCTAAAGACTTGGCCAATGCTTTTGATAGCGGTGTGGCTACAGCGTATAAAGCGGTGATGAAACCGGTGGAAGGTACGATACTGACGGTTGCAAAAGATGCGGCAGAAACAGCAGTCGTTGAATCGGAAACGGAAAGTGATGTAATCGTTTTAATGGAGAAAGTTGTCCAAGTTGCTAAAACGTCATTACAGCGCACGCCAGATTTGTTGCCTGTCTTGAAAGAAGTAGGTGTGGTTGATTCAGGCGGCCAAGGACTCGTTACAATTTATGAAGGGTTTTTAGCAGCGTTGAAAGGTGAGGAAGTTCCGCTGCAGGATGCAGAGGATATTGACATGGAAGAAATGGTCAATGCCGAACATCATAAGATTGCCCAGGATTTTATGGATACTTCTGCAATTAAGTACGGCTATTGTACGGAATTCATGGTTCGTTTTGAAACGGACAAGCTCAAAGAAAATCCGTTTGATGAAGAGCAATTCCGGAATGAATTAAGCAAACATGGCGATTCATTGCTGGTCGTATCGGACGATGACCTTGTGAAAGTGCATGTCCACGCCGAATATCCCGGAGAAGTACTGACGCTTGGTCAGTACTATGGTAGCCTGATGAATATAAAAATTGAAAATATGCGTGACCAGCATACAGCTATTGTTGGTGATCAAGAGCAAAAAGAAAAATCAACAGAAAAAGCTGAATATGCGATTGTTACAGTGGCAATGGGGTCAGGTGTTAAGGAAATGTTTGCAAGTCTCGGTGCAACGGTTGTAATCGAGGGCGGTCAGACAATGAACCCAAGTACACAGGACATTGCGGAAGCCATCGATGCATCCAACGCGGTAAATGTACTGATCTTACCAAATAACAAAAATATTGTTATGGCTGCAGAACAGGCCGCCGAAATGGCGAAAGTCAATGCGGAAGTAGTTCCGACGAAAACGATTCCTCAGGGGATTAGCGCGCTGTTGGCATTTCATCCGGACGCAGCGATAGGTGAAAACCGTGCGTCAATGGAAGGGGCCGCCAAAGAAGTTAAATCAGGACAAGTTACATATGCGGTTCGTGATACACAGATTGATACCATGACTATTAAAAAAGGTCATTTCATGGGAATAGCCGATGGTACAATTAAAGCATCTAACGAGGACAAACTGGAAACGACTCAATCACTGCTCAACGAGATGATTACCGAAGACGATGAAATATTGACCATCTTGCAAGGGGAAGACGCTAGTGATGATGATGTAAAGGTGATCGAGAAATATGTGGCGGATAATTATGAAGACGTGGAAATAGAAGTTCACAAAGGAAATCAGCCGATCTATTCATTTATTCTATCCGTAGAATAGAGACGTACAGGACGTGTTAGTGCAGGCATTGGCGGTTGTCGTCATGGTGATAGTCGACTTCCTTTGAATGCAGTTTCATCCCCGGCGTATGGTCATTAAAAAGAAAAATCCGAACTGATTCAAAAACTAACGGAAGAATGTTGAATCATCGTTCGGATTTTTTATTTACTCAACTTTCGCACCTAAAAAATAAAGCTCCAACAGTTAACTGTGGCAAACTTGAAACGCTTCTGACGGTTGCCTCCGAAAACCTTGATAAACATCAAGCTCTTTTCTAAAAGGTTATTTTTTGACACAAAAGATATATAATACGACATAATTTTGTATGAGTGTTAAACCGCCGCTGCGGAAATACACTACGCTTTCACCACTCCGGGTACAAGTGCGACATCTGCTTAAGCTTCCTCTGGTCGCTTTCGCAGTGTCTTCTTTGCCGTGGGCGGCTGATGAGCCTCCTCGTGCTGCCGCACTCCGGGGTCTCATCTAGGCCTCTGCTCCCACAGGAGTCTCCGTGTATTTCCTCCGCTGTGTTGTATATAACTTTCTATCAGTATTAAGCTAATGCGATGGTTGATTGGAGTGGAGGCCAGTCGACTCCTGCGGGAAAAGCAATGGCTGAAGATCCCACAGGAAGCGGTTTTCTTCCGAGGAAGCTGAAGCGTTGCCCGCGGAAAGCGACTGGCTGGAACGGAAATCAACCTAGCATTTATATCGCATTATATATCAAATATGATGATAAAATAACGGATCATTAATCCAAAAAAACAAATGAGTAGTAAATGTCCAACTTTCTGCATTCTTTCAAGTTTTTTATGTTGTGTTCATTTCTTTACGTGTTAAATCCCGATTATTTTCATCACAAAATGAAACAGGAACAAGGAAGAAATGACTAACAGTATTCCTGATAGATCTTTTGGTCTACCCATTGCTGTTTTAACAACCGGATACGCGATAAATCCGAATGCCATGCCATCTGCAATGCTATACGTAAATGGGATCATGGCAACAATGAGAAACGCCGGCAATGCTTCTGACATATCATCCAACGGAACATTTCGGATATTTTGTGCCATCAATACACCAACAATAATCAGTATCGGACTGATTGCCGTATTAGGTATCATGGAAATCCACGGGATAATGAATAGCGTTGTCAAGAACAATAGGCCCGCCGTTACAGCGGTTCTTCCGGTTTTGCCGTTGGAGGCAATGACTGCTGCGTTCTCGGCTGCGGAAACAGTTGGTGACGTTCCGAAAAAAGCGCTCAGTAATGCTGAAAAAGCGGTAATCTGATAAGCTTTATTGTAACTGTGTGACTTTTTTAGCATGTGTAGCTGCCCGTGCAAAAGCCCCATGTTTTCAAAAATAAGAATGATGGTCAGTGGGAAAACAGCCAGCCAAAAGTCCAAGTCACCTGCCGCGCTAAATGAGGGGGTCATCAGCATGTCGTTAACATTCACGTGCACCGAAACTTGTGTTGAATTCAGCACCCCGAATAAATAAGCAAGAACGGTTCCGGCGATCATCGTGATTAGAAAGTTTGCCGGGATATTTTTCATAAACAGAAATATCGCAATAAATAACGTGAGTAAACTAACGATAAATACTGGCGATGTGAAGTCACCAATGGAAATGATGGTTTCTCCTCCACTGACGACAAGACTGCTTTTTTCAAGACCAATCAGGATTAGAAAGAAGCCAAGCCCAACGGTGATCGCGTGTTTGAGCGATTCCGGGATGGCTGATTTCAAAATGGCGCCAAGCTTTGTAAATGCTGTTATGAGAAACAGAAAAGAAGCAATCAGTACAACTGCCAGTCCCTCCTGGAATGACAGGCCGGTCGTTTCAATGATGGAATAGGCAAACAGAGCATTAATACCCATTCCAGGAATCAAAATCAGCGGTAGTTTTGCATATAATCCCATCAGGATGGTTCCGGCAAAACTAGCAAGAATGGTTGCAATCATGCCAGTCTCTAGTGAAACGCCGGCTTCACTAAGTATGGATCCGTTGACAACAACAATATAGACGGTTGTCAGATAACCTACTAATCCAGCGGTGATTTCTGTATGCCATTTTCCAGTGTTTCTCTGCATCTGGCTGTAATCTTGTCCAGGCATGTGTGTACCTCAATATACAACAATCCCTCTCCCGCCCGATTATACAAGTATAAATGTACAATCCACGAATGAATAGTATAACTTTTTCTGGTATAATTAGCAATATAAATAAAGCGCCTCTTCGCTGATTAAAATGAAATAACTTGGCAATACTGGAAACTACCGAAACAAAAATGTAAGGTGGTTTTCATATGCTGATAGAAATTAAAGACTTAGAAAACGTGTTCCATATACCTGAGCCATGGTACATTGACAACTGTATATTTGATGAAAACAAGGAACAATTGGATGTTTATGTAAAAGTAAATAAAAGTGCTCCAATGATTTGTTCCAACTGTGATGCCGAACGTCAACGATTCTTTGATATCGCTGATTATGATCAACGGTGGAGGCATTTAAATTTTTTGGAATATCCTTGTTACATTCATGCCGAGCATCCCCGGACAGATTGTAAGAAGTGTGGAAAAAAGCACCGTGTTGATATTCCATGGGCTATTAAAACACGCGCTGGCTTTACCAAGTTGTTCGATGCATGGATCATGATGCTGGTCAAGGACATGCCTATGAGTGCTGTCAGCCGTTTAGTAAAGGAACATGATACGCGACTTTGGCGGATACTCCATCACTATGTCGATAACGCACTGGCTACTCAGGATTTATCACATGTTACCAAGATTAATACAGACGAAACTTCCTCAAAACGTGGTCATAATTATATCACCATTTTTGTGGACTCAGAAAAACGAAACGTCATCCATGTAACGAAAGGAAAGGATGCCAGTACATGGGAAAAATGCAAAGAACGTTTAGAAGCTCAAGGCGGTAACCCAGATAACGTAACAGAAGTCTGTATGGACATGTCTCCCGCCTTTATTAAAGGGGCTTCTGAGTACTTTCCGGATGCTGCCATTACGTTTGATAAATTCCATGTGATTCAAGAAGCCAACAAAGCTGTAGATGCCGTACGTCGCACGGAACGCAAGACGTGTGCGGAACTCAAAAACACCCGCTATGTCTGGCTCAAGAATGAAAAGAACCTGACAAAGAAACAAAAGGGCATGCTCGACAAATTGAAAGACAGTGAACTGGACACCGCCAAAGCGTACCGAATGCGCCTTGTTCTGCAAGAGATCTACCAATACCCTGCTCAGATCGCTCCTATGGTACTTGAGGACTGGATTCAGTGGGGGTTACGTTGTCGCCTGGAACCAATGGTAGAACTGGCCAAAACATTGCGCAGACATTACGACGGTGTTGTGCAGTGGTTCCAATCCCAGCTGAATAATGGCATTATGGAGGGTATTAACAGCTTATTCCAAGCAGCCAAACGGAAAGCCAGAGGGTATCGCTCGGATAAAAATATCGTTGCCATAGTTTACCTGCTTGCTGGTAAACTGGACTTCACACCTAAATAAAAAGAACAGGCATCAGTATGGAGCCATGTATCGCTCGCAACCGAACCCGTTCCCTTGTCCGGTATTAGCGTATCCGTTTTTTGCACGCATTATACGGGCATCAGGTGGTGATTGTGGAGCGAAGCAATTGAACTCGTTCCCTTGTCCGGTTTTCATAGGTTTTCTGGAAACTATTAGATTGAAATTTGCCTTATTTCATTGTTCTTAGCGAAGAGCCAATAAAGCCGGGCACCTGATTAGCGACGTGTAGAGGAGGTTCCTCACCAGTTGCTAGGCGTAGGTGCTCCAACGAGACTTTATTCAATAAAATCGAGTATTTTAGTTTACATCTGTTATAATTAACGAAGAAGATATAAATATACGGGGAATAGGCGGTGTTGTGTTGTGAAGTATAGTTCAGTATTTGATATTATCGGTCCGGTCATGATAGGTCCGTCAAGTTCACATACAGCAGGAGCAGCAAGAATCGGTAAAGCAGCACGAAATTTATTTGGAAAAGAACCGAAATGGGCGCGCATTCATTTGTATGAATCATTTGCCAAAACATATCGGGGGCACGGCACGGATTTTGCTCTGGCGGGTGGTTTGCTTGGATTTGAAACCGATGACCCGCGAATGAATAAGGCGCTCGAAATTGCTGAAGAACGGAATCTTGCTATTGAATTCATTGAGGATAGTGCCGGTGTCAGTCATCCGAACACAGCAAGGCTTATTATTGGTGATGACAAGGACAGAATGGAACTGGTTGGCATTTCTATTGGTGGCGGGAAAATTGAAATAACCGAGCTTAATGGGTTTGAATTGCGTCTCTCCGGGAACCATCCGGCCATTCTAATCATGCATAATGATCGTTTTGGTGCAATTGCCTCAGTTACGAAGATTTTGGCTAAATACGAAATTAATATCGGCCATATGGAAGTGAACCGCAAAGACGTCGGTAAGGAGGCGCTAATGGTCATAGAAGTTGATCAGAACGTGGATGACAGTGTGCTGAAAGAGCTGGAAGGCGCTGACCACATAGAACAAATAGCTAAAATTGTCAGTTAACTTCGACTGATCGATGGAGAGGAGTCAATGATATGTTTCGTACGGTTAGTGAACTTGTTGAAATAGCAGAACAAGAAAATATAATAATTTCAGAAGTAATGATTCGTCAGGAGATGGAAGCGAAAGAAAAAACACGGGAACAAGTTTTTGCTGAAATGGAAAATAATCTTGACGTGATGGAGAAGGCTGTTGAAGACAGTTTGCAAGGTGTAAAATCTGTTACCGGTCTTACTGGCGGTGACGCGGTCAAAGTTCAGGAATACATGAAGGAAAAAACTCCTTTATCCGGCAATATCGTCATGGACGCTGTCAGCAAGGCAATGGGGACGAATGAAGTAAATGCAGCCATGGGGACTATTTGTGCGACACCGACAGCAGGCAGTGCAGGCTGTGTCCCGGGAACATTATTTGCGGTTAAAAATCAGCTAAATCCAACCCATGAACAGATGGTGCGTTATTTGTTCACATCCGGGGCATTTGGATTTGTTGTTGCCAATAATTCCTTCATTTCAGGTGCTGCCGGTGGATGTCAGGCGGAGGTCGGCTCAGCTGGAGCTATGGCATCAGCGGCGATAGTCGAAATGGCAGGGGGAACGCCCCAGCAGTCAGCCGAAGCATTTGCAATGACACTGAAAAATATGCTCGGACTTGTTTGTGACCCTGTTGCCGGTCTTGTGGAGGTTCCCTGTGTCAAACGAAACGCTGGAGGATCAACGCTTGCCATTGTGTCGGCGGATATGGCGCTTGCCGGTGTTACAAGCACGATTCCTTGTGATGAAGTGATCGGCGCTATGTACCGAATTGGGAAACAGATGCCTTCCAGCCTTCGTGAAACAGGTGAGGGCGGACTTGCAAATACCGCAACAGGTCGGGAGTTAAAAGATAAAATATTTGGAACGTCGGTTTAGAAAGAGTGAATTGAACGTGTTGAATAAACCTATAACACAAATTAAAGGCGTAGGGGAAAAATTTGCAGCAGATTTAGCGGAGATGGGTATTCACACGGTGGAAGATGCGCTGTTTTATTTTCCCTACCGGTATGATCTATTTGAGATAAAACCACTGGGTGAACTCATTCATGAAGATAAAGTAACGATAGAGGGAAGGGTGATCCACGAACCTTCCCTTACTTTTTACGGAAAGAAACGGTCCCGGCTCGCGTTTAGTGTTGAAGTGGAAGGCGTTGCGGTTAAAGCAGTGATGTTCAATCGGGCATTCGCTAAAAAGCAGTTGAATATTGATGATACAGTGACCTTGACAGGGAAATGGGATGCACACCGACTGCAAATCACAGTTGCGAATTTTAAGAAAGGCCCTGCCAATGAACAGGCATCGATCCAACCGATATATTCGGTGAAAGGTGATGTGACAAGCTACAAAATAAAAAAAGTAATTCAAAATGCGTTGCAAACTTATAGACGTGATGTTCATGAAATTTTGCCGGAACGCTATCTTACATCCTATAAACTGCCGAATCGCTCGGCTGCGGTAGCTTCCATGCATTTTCCGAAAAGCAGAATCGACTTAAAACATGCCAGAAGACGCTTTACATATGAAGAATTGTTATTATTTCAACTTAAAATGCAGCTGCTGCGTAAACTGAATCGGGAAGCAACGACCGGAAATGCGCAACATTACGACTCGGCCAGCGTGAATGACTTTATCGAGTGCTTTCCGTTTTCACTGACAAACGCACAGCAGAAAGCATTGAGGCAGATTCTTGCCGACATGCAGTCTCCTTATAGAATGAGCCGGCTGTTGCAGGGGGATGTCGGTTCCGGGAAAACGGCCGTTGCTGAAGTGTGTCTTTATGCCTCGATTACAGCGGGAAAACAAGGCGCATTGATGGTACCCACAGAAATCTTGGCTGAACAGCATTTTCAGTCACTGCAGGAAACATTTGGTGATAAGGCGTCTATTGTGTTACTAACCGGATCAATCAAAGGAAAAAAACGTAGAGAACTGCTTGCATCTGTTGAAAAACATGATGTGGATATAGTTGTCGGTACCCATGCCCTTATTCAGGATGATGTATTTTTTGCAGATTTGGGGTTTGTGATTGTGGACGAGCAGCACCGGTTCGGGGTTGAACAGCGCCGCGTCTTACGGGAAAAAGGATTGAATCCGGATGTGTTGTTTATGACTGCAACACCAATTCCAAGAACATTAGCAATCACTGCATTTGGAGATATGGATGTTTCGGTAATTGACGAAATGCCATCAGGAAGGAAAGAGATTGAAACTTATTGGGCGAGGGAAAACACATTCGAACGTATCCTTCAATTTATCGGCAAACGTGTAGCCCGAGGCGAGCAGGCGTATGTTGTCTGTCCGCTCATTGAGGAATCAGATAAACTGGATATCCAGAATGCTGTCGATTTGTATCATCAACTGGAGGAATTTTATCAAGGGTCTATCCAAGTGGGTCTCATGCACGGACGGCTGACTACAGACGAAAAAGACAGCGTAATGAAACAATTTGCCGATGGGGATGTCCACGTTCTTGTTTCAACGACGGTCGTGGAAGTCGGTGTAAATGTCCCCAATGCAACAATTATGGTTATTTATGATGCGGAACGTTTCGGCTTGTCTCAGCTGCATCAGCTTAGGGGAAGAGTCGGTCGAGGAGAACGGCAAAGTTACTGCATTCTGATTGCCGATCCAAAAGGAGAAACCGGTAAGGAACGTATGCGTATCATGACCGAAACGAATAATGGGTTCGAGCTATCTGAGCAAGACCTGAAGCTTCGTGGTCCGGGAGACTTTTTTGGAAAGAAACAGAGTGGCTTACCGGAATTTAAAGTGGCGGATATGATTCATGATTACCGCGCACTGGAGACAGCAAGGAAAGATGCTGAAGAAATCATAGAAAACGGATTGCTCGAAAGCGACCCTGCATTTCATCAATTGCATAGGTATTTAGAAAATCATGCGATATTTCAAGAAAAATTAGATTAACGGAAGATTGGTTAAAATGCCAGATATCCTTGCAAAAACCGCCAAATCTGTGACAGGAAAACGAAGGTTTTTTTTAGTTTACTGCCATCCAAAACGATAACTTGCATATTTACACGTGGTATTATATATTACTATTAGTACCAAGTCATAGGACGAACAGCTAATAGGAATTTGTAAAGGTTTTTTCATTGGACGGTGCAAAAAATGAAAATCAATAAAGCAGAACGACAGCGGTTATTGAAGGAAACAATCGAGGTGACACCTTTCATTACCGATGAAAAATTAGCCGGAAAATTCGGCGTCAGTATACAAACGATTAGACTCGACCGAATGGAACTCGCCATACCGGAACTCCGTGAGCGAATTAAATCAGTTGCATCCGATCAGTGGAATGAGACGGTTAAAGCACTTCCACTTGAAGAGGTGATTGGGGAGGTAGTTGATCTTGAGCTTGATTATCGTGCCATTTCAATTTTGGAAATAAAACAGGATCACGTATTCTCCCGTAATAAAATAGCCCGTGGACACCATTTATTTGCACAAGCAAACTCACTGGCAGTAGCGGTTATTAATGATGAGCTCGCACTGACAGCTAAATCGGACATCAAATTTACAAGGCAGGTAAGAATGGGAGAGCGGGTTGTTGCCAAAGCTTTTGTGGAAGATGTTGACGATAAAGGTATGACGGTGGTTCATGTGAACAGTTTTGTCGACAATGAAAAAGTATTTACTGGCATTTTTCATATGTATCGTTCAAACGAACCAAAAGGGGACATCGGAAATGAAAATAGCAATTGATGCGATGGGCGGTGACCACGCACCTGAAGCAATTGTCAAAGGTGCTGTAAACGCGGTATCGCAAATGAATCATTTGAACATAACGCTCATTGGTGATGAGCAGAAAATAAAACCGTATCTAACTAATTCAAATAACATTGATATCATTCATACAGATGAAGTCATTACTGCCAATGATGAGCCGGTCCGGGCAGTCCGACGGAAAAAGAAGTCATCACTTGTTCTCATGGCGAAAGAAGTAAAAGACAACCGTGCTGATGCATGCATTTCAGCAGGAAATACCGGTGCCCTCATGAGTGCAGGATTGTTCGTTGTCGGAAGAATTTCCGGGATTGACCGGCCGGCATTAAGCCCTACACTGCCAACAAACGACGGCAAAGGTTTTTTGCTCCTTGATGTCGGTGCTAATGTTGATGCCAAGGCGCATAACCTTGTTCAGTATGCGATCATGGGATCGATTTATACCGAAAAGGTTAGGGGCATCGCCAATCCGACAGTCGGCTTATTGAATATCGGAACAGAGGAAGGTAAGGGTAATGACCTGACGAAAAAGGCGTTTGTCCAGTTAAAAGAGGCACCAGTGAATTTCGTTGGCAACGTGGAAGCCAGGGATATTCTTTCCGGTTCGGCTGATGTTGTCGTGACCGATGGGTTTAGTGGTAATATTGCCTTGAAAACAATCGAGGGGACGGCAATGACCATGTTCTCCATGCTGAAAGAAACATTTATGTCATCGTTGAAAACCAAAATTGCTGCCGGTATGGTCAAAGGCGATTTAAAAGGGCTTCAGGGTAAACTGGATTATTCCGAATATGGCGGAGCGGGTCTTTTCGGTTTATCTTCACCGGTCATTAAAGCACACGGCTCATCGAATAGCCGGGCAGTCTTCAATGCTATCCAGCAGGCTGTACATATGGTTGAACTTGATGTGACCGGTACGATTAAAACGACGGTGCAATCGATTGATTGGGATAAGGGGGAAAATGTATGAAACGAATAGCACTTCTATTTCCTGGACAGGGATCCCAGGCAGTTGGTATGGGTAAAGCCTTGTACGATGAATACCCAGAGGTAAGGAAACTGTTCGATAAGGCTGATGAGCTTCTGGGCAATGAGCTGACAACATTAATGTTTGAAGGCCCGAAAGAAAAACTGACTGAAACAGAGAACACACAGCCAGCACTATTGTTAACAGGTGTCGCTGTACACCAGCTGCTTATCAACGAAAACATTCAGCCGGTGATGGCGGCCGGCCACAGTCTTGGCGAATACAGTGCACTTGTTGCTTCCGGTGCGATGTCATTTGAAGAGGCATTGCCGCTTGTTGCAACGAGGGGACGCCTGATGGAAGAAGCATTTCCAAAAGGCAAAGGATCGATGGCGGCAGTACTGGGTATGTCTCGGGAAGCTATCGAACAGGCAATTGAACAATTGGATGAAGATGAAGTGGTTGATATTGCAAATTTGAACTGTCCGGGCCAGATTGTCATTTCCGGATCGAAAGAAGGTATCGATGCAGCAGCAGAACTTTTAAAAGAAAACGGGGCAAAACGCGTGATGCCATTAAATGTCAGCGGACCCTTCCATTCTCGGCTGATGAAACCGGCCAATGAACAATTTGCCAAGGAATTAGATCAAACGACATTCCGCAATGCTGATATCCCAGTTTACGCTAATGTGACTGCTGAGCCGGTAACAGATAAGAATATGGTAAAAGATTTGCTAATTAGACAGCTATATTCACCAGTACGGTTTGAAGAATCCGTCCGCCATATGATCAATGAAGGTGTTGATGCCTTTGTTGAGCTCGGAACCGGGAAAGTATTGAGTGGACTTGTACGGAAAATTGACCGGAAAACGAAAACATTTGCGATCCAAGACCCGGATTCATTGAATGACTTTTTAACGTGGTATAAGGAGGAATCCTAATGCTTGCAGGAAAAAACGCTTTAGTAACCGGTGCCTCACGGGGAATCGGCCGTGCCATTGCCCTGGAACTAGCCAGACAAGGAGCTAATGTTGCCGTAAATTATGCCGGAAGTGAGGATAAAGCACACGCCGTTGTTGAAGAAGTAAAGCAATTTGGTGTACAATCAATAAAGGTTCAGGCAAATGTTGCTGATGAGAAAGAAACAAAAGCAATGGTAAAAGAAGTTGTTAATCAATTTGGCGGCTTGGACATACTCGTGAATAATGCAGGTATTAACAGGGACAATTTATTAATGCGGATGAAAGAAGATGAATTCGATCAGGTCATTGAGACGAACTTAAAAGGCGTTTTTCAATGCACTAAAGCTGTTTCCAGACAGATGATGAAACAAAAAGGCGGCAGAATTATCAATGTCTCCTCGGTTGTTGGTGTCAGCGGCAATGCCGGTCAAGCGAATTACACGGCTGCTAAAGCAGGTGTTATTGGCCTGACGAAATCAACTGCGAAAGAATTTGCTTCCCGCAATATTCTTGTTAATGCAGTTGCGCCTGGATTCATTTCGACTGATATGACCGATGCCCTGACTGATGAGCAGAAAGAAGGTATGCTGTCCTTGATACCACTGGAAAAACTCGGTGAACCGGAAGATGTTGCCCGTGTTGTCCGCTTTTTAGCCTCCGAGGATGCAAACTATATCACCGGTCAGACGATTCATATCGATGGCGGCATGGTGATGTAAGACGTAAGGCTATTACATATTTTAGTGAAAGGGGGTGACGGAGATGGCAGACGTATTTGACAAAGTAAAAGATATTATTGTTGATAAATTGGAAGTAGAAGAATCAAAAGTAACGATGGAGGCTTCTTTCAAGGACGATCTTGAAGCAGACTCACTTGATGTAGTTGAACTTGTTATGGAACTTGAGGATGAGTTTGACATGGAAATTGCCGATGAAGAGGCTGAAAAAATCAATACGGTTGGTGATGCTGTTAATTACATAAACAGCAACCAATCATAATATAGCTCCTGAAAAGTCTCGCATGGTGCGAGACTTTCTGTTATTTACATTGAATCAATTTCATAAGTGCTGATTTTCGCAAAATACACGAACTTTTACGTGTGATACGGATTTGATTGTTTGTCTTTATTGATACTAGTTGTCCGTAATGAAAGGTGACCGACTCCTGCGGGAAAAGCAGGCAGGCTAAATTCGCGACGTCCTGTCGCAACGCCTGCACTAGCACGTCCTGTGCGTCGAAGACCCCGCAGGAAGTGGTTTTCTTCCGAGGAGGCTGAATCAGCCCTGAGGAAAGCGTGTCACCTTTCATGCAGGACAACGGAAGTGTGAATGAAAACATAATGTTCGTGGTTTACTTTTTTACAACGAATTATGAAATTGACTCACATTGTGTAAAATTAACTTAATCTTCGTATAGAGTGGTGATAACAGACATGAATATTTCCCAATTGGAAAATCAGCTAGGTATAACATTTAACGACCATGCGTTGCTGAGACAGGCTTTTACACATTCATCTTATGTGAATGAGCATCGGAACGAGTCATTTTCGGATAATGAACGATTGGAATTTTTAGGTGATGCGGTTCTCGAACTGGGCGTATCCCAATATTTGTATCGTCAGAAAGAACGGCTGGCTGAAGGAGATTTAACCAAATTACGGGCTTCCATTGTTTGTGAGTCAGCTTTGGAAGAGTTTGCCCGGGAATTGAATTTCGGTGAATATCTTCTGTTAGGCAGAGGTGAGGAGCAAACGGGCGGCCGTGAACGCCCAGCACTGCTTGCAGATGTGTTTGAAGCGTTCCTGGGAGCGCTGTATCTTGATCAAGGATATGACGTTGTTATTCAATTCCTGAAGAAATATGTTTATCCGAAAATAACGACTGGTGCTTTTTCGCATGCGATGGATTATAAAAGCAAACTACAGGAATATGTTCAAAAAAACCGTGATCACAGTATTGATTATGTGATTGCAGATGAAAAAGGTCCATCCCATGACAAAGAGTTTGTCGCGCAGGTCGTGATAAATGGCAAAGTTTCAGGTAAGGGGATAGGACATACGAAAAAAGAAGCCGAACAGCGCGCAGCCAAGTATGCGCTTGATACGCTGGAGGATTGAAGAAAAGGCTATATTTGTGCTTTGTGCAGGAAAATTAAGATATAAGGAAGCAGTGGATTCGGAAACGAGTTCACTGCTTTTTTTAGTTTTTTGTCACTGGATGCTAGGATTGTAAATTTTTGGGGTGTGTGTTTAAACCCAGCTTTAGAAAAGTAGCTTAAGGTCTATTCATTGGTGTATATAATAACTTTTATTAATAATCATAATATATAAAATATTAAAAATATATTGATATTACTGCTTTTAAATGGTTGAATAAAAATAAAGTGAAGGAAGGGGAAGCTATGGTGAAAATAGGTTTCTCTTATGTAAACGGATTCAAGTTCAATTTTGTGGGAGGTGGGTTCTGATACTATTTGGTGAATTGTCTTCTTTACCCTGAAAATAAGCGATATTAAATTATATTTTTTCTATAGTTGACCAAAGTTTTCGGTACTTGTTTTAAAAATTAAACGGTTGTCCAGTACTTCATCCGGTATTTTGTTAAATAAGGGATAGAAAGGAGAGGAAAAATTGAACACGATACTTATTATAGCATTGATGTTTGCTTGCCTTTTTATTGTTCTGTTTTTAGGCTTACCTGTTGCGCTTGGTTTAGGCGGCACTGCTGTTTTATTTGCTTATCTGTATGTTCCGGAAGTATTGATGGCTGCTCCGAGCTCCTTCTTTTCAACGCCGTGGCAGAATATTTTAGTAACCGTACCGTTGTTTATTTTTATGGGAAATATTATCCGTTATTCGGGGATTGCCCAAGATGCTTATGATGCAGCATATAAATTAATCGGTCATCTCCCCGGAGGATTGGCAATGGGAACGGTTCAAGTGTGCACTATTTTTGCAGCTATCACCGGCGTGACACCTCCAGCCACGATTACGATGGGGCAGATTGCTTATCCTTCCATGATGAGGTATCAGTACCACAGAGGTATTGCTATAGGTTCCATCGGTGCTGGCGGGGCATTAGGTGCCCTTATTCCTCCAAGTGTTCCTTTCATTTTTTACGGTATATTGGCTAATGAATCAATAGGCGCCTTGTTTTTGGGAGGCATTATACCAGGATTAATACTGTCTATTTTGTATGTTGTTTATATCGGAATAAGATGTAAGGTTCAACCACACATGGGGCCAGCAATACCTAAGGATAATAGATACACTGTACGGGAGAAGCTTGGCGCAATCGCAGGTATTTGGCCGTTTCTTGTTCTAATTTTTCTTGTTTTAGGTGTCATTTGGATGGGAGTGGCTACACCTGCTGAAGCTGCTGCTTTTGGTGCTGGCGGTGCGCTTCTCATTAACATTTTATATCGCAGTCTCACTTGGCAAATCGTCAAAGATTCACTTAAATTCACTGTTAAGCTAGTAGGCATGGGGTTCTGGATTTTGATTGCTGCTAATTTTTTTGTCAACGTCTTCAGTGCCTTGGGTGGCCAGGGAGTTATTACTTCAGCTGTTTTAGGAATGCCCGGCGGAGAATGGGGTGCCCTGCTAATGATGATGTTTATAATCATGATTCTCGGAATGGTGATGGATGATTGGGCCATTATTATGATGGTGACTCCGTTATTTGTGCCAATTCTAAACGCATTAGATATAAGCACGCTATGGTTTGGTGTTCTTTTTATCGTAAATATACAGATAGCTTATTTAACGCCTCCTTTTGGTTTCGTTTTATTCTGGATAAAGAGTATTTTGCCAAAAGATGTAACAATGGGCGATGTCTACCGTTCTGTTTTACCGTTCATCGGCCTTCAGCTTATTGCATTAATATTGCTTATTTTGTTTCCTGAATTGGCAACGTGGCTCCCTAGTACGATGAGGTAATAGCAATATTGAAAGTTGAGGCAGGGTTACCATTAAGCTGTTTAGTGAAATTAAATTGACTTAAGGAGGTGACCGTCAGTTAATACCTAAAGCAAAGTAAGGGTTAAGTAGCTTGTAAAGGAGGTAGATGTTTCTAACACTTTTGCGTACACAAACTTTGCTGAGAACCGTCACAAGGCCATTTTTCACCTAAGAGATAAATAGATCTCCAAACTTCATTAGCATCAACAGCCTCGTCTATACTAATTCAGAAATAGATTACATGTTAAAAGTAATGTATGAAAGGAAAAATGCACTTTGGCGGTCTGGCAAGGAACGTAATAAGGGGAAAATTATAGGTAGTAAGGTCCTTTTCTGGATTATAATCTATCGGATGACATGAAGGAAGGTTTTTAGTTCTTGGTCAAAAAGAGGAGGGGATTATTTTGATGAGGAAATATCTAGTAATTGTATTGATGCTCACATTTGCAGGTCTTATTATGACTGGATGTCTGGCGGAAGAAACATCAAATAGTGACAATTCAGACGCAGGCGATTCAGAAGGTGAATACGGTCCACCTGACGAAGTGACTAAATGGACATTTCAGCCTGCCTTTGATTCCGGTGATGCGGGTTGGGCTAATGGTGTGAAGCCGTGGATTGAGGATGTGGAAGAAGCGACGGAAGGTACCATTGAAATTGAACTTCTTCAAGCAGGATCGATCGTTAGTGGAAATGAAGCATTTGGTGCCGCCAGTAGCGGAACAATAGATGTTTATGCCGGCTGGGCGACTGTCTATGGCGGAATCATGCCTGAGGGTATGCTCGCTTATGGAATGCCAATGGGCGCTGAAAACGCTGAGGAAGCCTGGGAGGCTATGTGGGGGAATAACAAGTACCAAATCGGTGAACTGGTTCAGGAAGCGGCCAATGAGAATAATTTGCAATGGGTTGGCTGGGCTAACCAGGGACCGAACTCGATCTTTACCAAGTTCCCGGTAAATGGTATGGAAGATTTAGAAGGGAAAAAGCTTAGAGCTGGTGGTCCGCAAGCACTATTTTTGGAAGCTATGGGTGGCACACCAGTATCGTTGGAAAGTGATGAAATATACTCAGCCATTGATTTAGGTACTATTGAGGGTACGCTTTGGGATACTGGCGGCATGAACGATATGAAATTCCAAGAGGTTATCGACTACGCTATGCTTCCGGGGTGGAATCCTGCCCAACACCAGGAAATTTACGTTAATTTAGATGCCTGGAATAATCTAAATGATTGGCAACGGGATAAAATAAATGAGGTATTTAAGTCCAATTACTTTAAAACGAGTGAAATGCATGCTGAAGGTGTAGAAGAAGCTTTACAAGACCTCAAGGACAGTGGCGGTGAAGTTATTAACTTAAGCGATGAAAAAGTGGAGGAAATGCGTGAGAAAACAATTGAAAAAGTATGGCCTAAGATTGCTGAGAAGTCAGAGCGAAATGCTGAGGGCGTTAAGCTGTGGAAGCAATTCCTGAAGGACAAAGGCAAAATAGAATAATATTTAGGCTTTGCGTGATTCTCTATAGTCAGGTTAAGAGGTAAAGTCTCAAGACAGTCGAAAAGGAAAGAACCAGTGCGATGACTGCCGCCTCTTTTAGTTTTTGTAGTTTTTTTCAATTAGTATTGTAAAACTTCTTCAAAAACTGGAGAGGTGGCCTGATTGTTAAACAAAACGTATACAATGAAAATTAATTTAAATGAAAGGAGGCGACCTGGCTAAATGAAGGTTTGGGGAAAGGTTGAACTAACAATTGATTCTATCAGTGAATGGTTAGGCAGAATTGGCTGGATTCTTATTCTGTATGCACTGTTTTTTGGGCTTTATGACGTGATCATGAGGTACTTTTTTGATGAACCTTCCCTATGGATCTCCACAACCATTCAATATGCGATGGTGTTACTGGCTTGTGTGTCCGGGGCTTACTCACTTAACGAAGGTTCATTTGTTAAACTGGATCTTTTTTATGAAAAAATGTCGCCTAAGACGAAAGCCATCTGTGATATTATTACATTTGTTTTTGCTTTTCTGTATTTGTATGTGTTAATCACAAAAGGGATCGAGGCAGCCTTAGCATCGATTGCCAGGCAAGAAACAACTCCGACCTCGATACCCATACCACTCTACCATTTGAAAGCAGTTATACCTATAGGAGCTTTCTGTGTACTGCTTGTCGCAATCAAAAAATTGGTACAGGATATACAGACACTACTTGGCTATGGAAAAGGGTAACAGGATGGAATATGATAGGAGGTACTACATTGTAGACAACTTTGGCTATATTTTGAAGCAAACCTGGTTCGCGATATCGCTGAACCAGGTTTCCTCCTTCTTTAAATATTATGATTTCCTCACAGACCGCAGCTCGTCAATAAATGCTTGTGTTTCGGACGCACTGAGCTGTCCCTTTTGTTTAATCATGTCGTACATAAATTTGATGTCCTCATATTTGTCTAAGTCATAGTCGTCCGCATCCATTACTTCGCGGTTGACGACACTTAACGTTTCTGCGAGTTCATCCAGCATAAATTTCAGATTTTCTTGCGTCGGATTTTCCAGATTCATATGAACACTCCTTCAATTAAATATCGTTGCAAAAAGCCTATGTACTGGATTAAGCCTTCTTTTGTTCTTTTCTTTATGATAAAATAAATGCGGTAAAATGCCAACTAGGAAAAAGTGCGTGTTCAACATAAAGGGCAAAAAGGATGGATCGACTAAATTCGTTACGTCCTATGCGTCGGCAGGCTAAGTTCGTCACATCCTGTGCGGGCGCCTGCACTAGCACGTCCTTGAAAAAGCAAACCGCTTTTTCTGCGTGCGATGTCTTGCTGCCGTAGCGTTCCTTGTCCTATGCGTCGAAATCTAGGAGAATGGTTATGTATTTGAAGCGATTGGAAAGTGTGGGGTTTAAATCATTCGCTGAACGGATTAATGTGGACTTTGTTCCTGGTATGACAGCGGTGGTTGGCCCTAATGGAAGCGGAAAGAGCAATATCACCGATGCGATTAGATGGGTGCTGGGCGAGCAGTCTGCACGGTCATTGCGCGGTTCGAAAATGGAAGACGTTATCTTTCAAGGCAGTGATACGAGACGGGCACTCAATTTTGCGGAAGTAACCCTCGTTTTAGAGAACAGTGACCAAACATTGCCGCTGGACTATGAAGAAGTAAGTGTTACTAGACGGGTCTATCGTTCCGGTGAAAGTGAATTTTATCTCAATAAACAGTCTTGCCGATTGAAAGATATCGTCGATTTATTCATGGATTCAGGACTGGGGCGTGAAGCTTTCTCGATTATCAGTCAAGGAAAGGTCGAGGAAATACTTAGTTCTAAAGCAGACGAACGGCGAACTATTTTTGAAGAAGCGGCCGGTGTCTTGAAGTACAAGCAGCGCAAGAAAAAAGCCGAGTATAAATTGGAAGAAACTCAAGAAAACTTGAACCGCGTGGAAGATATTATTTATGAAATTGAACAGCAGATTGGTCCGTTAAAAGAGCAGGCGGAAACGGCACGAACCTATCTCGAGAAAAAGGAGCAGCTGAAGCAGCACGAAATCTCGCTGCTCATTACAGAAATCGAACAGCTTCATGAACAGTGGCAGGCATTGCTGGATGAATTGGAGAAACAAAAAAACGAGGAACTGAATAAAAAAACAGCCATCCAGACAAAAGAGGCCGAGCTAGAACGGGAGCGACAGTCACTTCAGAAGCTTGATGAAGAAATTGAACAGCTGCAGGCGAATTTGCTGTCAACAACCGAACAGCTTGAACAATACGAAGGTAAAAAGCAAGTGTTTCATGAGCGAACGAAACACGCTACCGAAAATAAAGAAAAGCTAGAAGCACAGAAAAAAGAAACAGCAGAACGGATTGAGATGCTTGAGCATGAACTTCATCAGGAAAAGGAGAAGCTTGCATCTCTAAAGGAAAACCGCGACAATACAAAAGCGCAAGTTGAGCAGCTTGAGGCTAAGTTAACGACGGACAGGGATAATATTGCTGAACAAATTGAGGAATTGAAATCCGATTATATTGAGTATTTGAATGAACAAGCCGCCAAACGGAATGAAAAACAATCCATTCAGCAGCAGCTTGACCAAATTGCCGGTAAAAAAGAAAAACAGGCGGAGAAATTTGAAGATTTGCTGGCAGAGCGAAAAGAACTTAGTACGCAAACGGAAAAGCTAAAATCTGATTATGCTAAGCAAGAAGAATTATACAAGAAAAAATCTGAGACTGTTCATCAATTGAAAGAAGACCTTTCAACCAAACGTGATGCCTTTCAAGAAGCACAGAAAAAACTGTATCAAGGCTATCAATATATTGAAAAGCTGAAGTCCAAAAAAGAAATGCTGGAAGATATGAAAGAGGACTTCCAAGGTTTTTTCCACGGGGTTAAAGCAGTCCTTAAGGCGCGTGAGGACAAAAAATTGAATGGCATTCACGGGGCTGTCATTGAGCTTATTGACGTTCCAAAACAATATATAACCGCAATAGAAACGGTTTTAGGCGGCCAAGCACAGCATGTTGTGGTCGATGATGATCAGGCAGCACGACAGGCGATTAATTGGCTGAAAAAGACAAACAGCGGACGGGCTACCTTTTTGCCGCTTCAATCGATTCAAGCGCGGTTTGTTCCGAAAGATATGCTGGCAAAAGCGCAGAATCACCCTGGTTTTATTGGGGGTGCTGCAGACCTTGTGTCCGCACCGACTGTATTTCAAAAGGCAGTGAGCCACTTAATGGGACATGTCCTCGTTGCGAAAACATTGAAAGATGCTAATGAAATTGCTGGCCTTGTTAAGCGCAAGCATCGTGTCGTTACACTTGAGGGCGACGTGGTCAATCCGGGCGGGTCGATGTCCGGTGGTGCAAAGAAAAATTCAAAGCAGTCCCTGTTCACAAGAGAAAAAGATTTACAGGAAGTGACGGAAAAACTGGCTGATTTTCAGCAAAAAGCACAAACGTTTGAAAAGCAAGTTACCAAGCAGAAGCAACAGATCAGTGAGCTTGAAAAGAAGATTGCCGCTGAAGAAGAAGAGATTTCTGATGAACAGGAAAAACTGCAAGACATCCGCGCTTCCTTTAAAGAAGCAGAAATGAAATTGGCGTCCGTAAACGACAACCTTCAACTATATGACCAGGATAAACAGCAATTTGACCAGGATACATGCGACTTGCAATCACGTCACGAACAGCTGACGGACGAACTTGAGACTATTTCCGAACAGTTAGAGACAATCCAACAACAAATCGATGAGCTGTCCGAACAGGAAAAAACGTTTCAGGATAATCAGGAACAGTTGAAAACAGACTACCAGCAGGCACAAGTAGCGTTGGCTGAACAGGAAGAACGTCTGAAGAATCAGCGTGAAAAAACGAACAGCTTGCAAACACAGCTGGATGACTATCAAGAGCAATATGAAATTTATACCAATGATTTGAATGAGATACTAGAGATGCAACACGCTGAAGAGACCGAGGAAACGATTGAGGCTACGATCAAGCAAGCGAAAGAAGATAAAGAAGCAATTACAGCAAACATTCAAAAGATGCGTTCCAGTCGATCTGAACGTACCCAGCGCTTACAGGACCAGGACCGTGAGCTTAAGGAGGAAAGCAAACAACATCAAGCATTTAAAGAGGCGATTCAGGAAAAAGAAGTGAAGGTAAACCGTCTTGATGTCGAGCTGGAAAACCGCCTGAACAAGCTGCAGACCGAATACACGATGACATTTGAAAAGGCGAAACAAGATTATGATAAAACAGATAATATTCAACAAACGCAGTCAATGGTAGCGCAAATCAAGCAAGCAATCGACCAGCTCGGAACGGTCAATCTCGGCGCAATTGATGAGTATGACCGGATTGCCGAACGATATGAATTTTTATCCGGCCAGCAAAACGACCTTGTTGAAGCGAAACAAACATTGCACGCGGTTATTGCGGAAATGGATGAAGAAATGGAAAAGCGCTTCGGTGACACATTCGGACAAATAAAAGAAGCATTTGCTGTTGTCTTTAAACAACTATTTGGTGGTGGCAAGGCGGAACTGAAATTAACCGATCCGAAAAAATTGCTTGATACCGGTGTAGAAATTGTTGCGCAACCGCCCGGCAAGAAGTTGCAGCATCTTGGATTGCTTTCAGGCGGTGAACGGGCTTTGACGGCGATTGCGTTATTATTTGCTATTCTGCGCGTCCGTCCGGTACCTTTTTGTGTATTGGATGAAGTAGAAGCAGCACTTGATGAAGCGAATGTCGTCCGGTTTGCTAAATATTTGAAAACATACAGTAGCCACACTCAATTCATTGTCATCACCCACCGTAAAGGAACCATGGAAGAATCGGATGTCCTGTACGGTGTGACGATGCAAGAGTCAGGTGTATCGCGTCTTGTTTCGGTCCGGCTGGAGGAAACCGAGGAACTTATTAACGCGTAAGGAGGTAAATGTTTCATGGGATTTATGGATAAACTGAAAAATAAATTCAAACAGAACGATGAAGAAACAGAAGACGTTTCTAAAAAGTATAAAAAAGGAATGGAAAAAACACGCAATTCGTTTTCCGGAAAAATTAATGACTTGATTGCCCGTTACCGTAAAGTGGATGAAGACTTTTTTGAAGAGTTGGAAGAAGTGTTGATTGCAGCTGATGTTGGCGTCAATACTGTAATGGATCTTGTTGACGAGCTGAAAATGGAAGTAAAACGGCAAAACATTAAAGATACGAAAGAAATAAAAGATGTGATATCCGAAAAACTAGTCGATATTTACTATGGTGATGACGATGAGGAAGTTGAACAGCTTCATTTACGAGATGATGAGTTATCGGTCATTCTTGTTGTCGGTGTCAATGGTGTCGGTAAAACAACATCAATAGGTAAGCTTGCCCACCAATTACAGCAAGATGGCAAAAACGTCATGCTGGCGGCAGGGGACACTTTCCGTGCGGGTGCGATTGAACAGCTCGACATCTGGGGGGAGCGTGCCGGTGTTGACGTTATTAAACAGAGCGAAGGCAGTGATCCTGCTGCGGTTATTTATGACGGGATTAAGTCTGCCAAATCACGTAATGCCGATGTACTCATTTGCGACACGGCAGGCCGGCTGCAAAACAAAGTTAATCTAATGAATGAGCTTGCCAAGGTGAAACGCGTGATTGAGCGGGAAGTCCCGGGCGCACCACATGAAGTGCTGCTTGTACTTGATGCGACGACTGGCCAGAATGCCCTAAGTCAGGCAAAGACGTTCTCCGATGCTACCGACGTATCAGGAATTGTACTGACCAAGCTCGATGGGACGGCCAAGGGTGGTATTGTACTGGCCATCCGCAACGAACTGCAAATTCCGGTAAAGTTTGTCGGACTGGGTGAACAGGTAGAGGATTTGGAGCAGTTTGACGCCCATGCGTTTGTCTATGGATTGTTTGCGGATCTGCTTGAAGGTGACGAGGAATGATGGTAAACTTTTTGTAAAGGGATTTCACTTAACAATTCACGACTCACGTTTCGCATAAGGGGTGGTTAAGATTGCTGGAAAAAACAACACGAATTAATTACTTGTTCGATTTTTACCAATCACTGTTGACCCCGAAACAGCGCAGTTACATGGATATGTATTTTCGTGAGGATTATTCGCTTGGTGAAATCTCCGAGTTATTACAAGTTTCACGCCAGGCAGTGTACGATAACATCCGCCGGACGGAGACGATGCTTGAATCCTACGAAAAAAAGCTGGGGTTATATGATAAATTCCAAAAGCGTACTGCTATTTTGAATCGGATGGATTATGCGGCAGAAGACAGTCAAATGCAGGCGTTGATTCATCAATTAAAAGAATTAGAGTAGGGGGACACCTTCTATGGCATTTGAAGGATTGGCCGAGCGATTGCAGAGCACCATGAAAAAGATCACCGGCAAAGGGAAGGTCTCAGAGCAAGATGTTAAAGAAATGACACGTGAAGTACGTCTTGCCCTGCTGGAAGCCGACGTAAACTTTAAAGTCGTCAAAGACTTAATTAAACGCATTAAAGAGCGTGCTGTCGGCCAGGAAGTAATGGAAAGTTTAACTCCGGGACAGCAGGTCATAAAAGTAGTGAAAGAAGAATTATCCGAATTGATGGGGGGAGAGCAGAGCAAGATAGCTGTAGCTGACCGCCCGCCAACTGTCATCATGATGGTCGGTTTGCAAGGTGCCGGTAAAACGACGACAACCGGAAAACTGGCCAATCATTTACGTAAAAAGCATAACCGCTCACCATTGTTAGTGGCCGCTGACGTATATCGCCCAGCTGCTGTCGATCAGCTGGAAACGGTCGGACAGCAGCTTGGAATGCCTGTGTTTTCCAAAGGGACCGATGCGAATCCTGTTGATATTGCCAAAGAAGCGATTGAACAGGCAAAGAATGAACATAACGATTACGTCATTATCGATACAGCAGGCCGGCTGCATGTGGATGAAAACCTGATGGATGAACTGGATCAAATCAAAGCAGCGGTCAAACCGGATGAAATATTCCTCGTTGCCGATGCCATGACCGGTCAAGATGCTGTCAATGTGGCCGAAAGCTTTAATGAGCAGCTGGAACTCTCTGGGGTTGTTTTGACAAAGCTTGACGGTGATACACGTGGAGGTGCAGCACTTTCGATAAGAGCCGTTACTGGTAAACCGATTAAATTTGCTGGTATGGGTGAAAAACTTGATCAACTTGAAGCCTTTCACCCGGAAGGCATGGCGTCACGCATTCTTGGTATGGGTGATGTGTTAAGCCTGATTGAAAAAGCGGAAACCAATGTCAGTGAAAAGCAAGCCAAAGAACTGCAGGAAAAAATGCGCACAGCGACATTCACATTTGACGATTTCTTGGAACAGATGGGACAAGTGAAAAACATGGGCCCGCTCGAAGATTTGATTAGCATGATCCCCGGTGCCAACAAAATGAAAGGCTTAAAGAACGCACAAATTGACGAAAAACAACTTGTGTATGTGGAAGCCATTATTCAATCGATGACGAAGGATGAACGGCAGGACCCAAGCATCATGAATGCAAGCAGGAAGAAACGGATTGCTAAAGGCTCCGGGACATCCGTCTCGCAGGTTAACAGGCTATTAAAACAATTCAATGATATGAAGAAAATGATGAAACAAATGACAAGTGGACAAAAAGGGAAGAAAGGCAAAGGTATGAACCTGCCGTTTATGTAACCAGCTTCGGCGTACAGGACGTACTAGTACCAGCGTTGGCACAGGTGCGTTCTTAGCCTGCAAGGGCGCTTGTACCCTTGTTCGGAAAGCGAAGTTTATGCCAACTGCGGTAGTGCTAATCAATACACGAAAATAACCATAGTAAAAATATAAATTTTCTAAGGCCTGTAATGGAAAAACACTTTACAGACTTTAGGCCATCTGTTAGAATGTGAAACTGTGATATAAAAGTTATTGGAGGTGTAAACATGGCTGTAAAAATCCGTATGAAACGTATGGGATCAAAACGCAATCCATTCTACCGTATTGTTGTAGCTGATTCACGTTCACCACGAGACGGGCGGTTTATCGAGCAAATCGGGACATATAATCCCGTTGTTAACCCGATTGAAGTTAAGATAAATGAAGATAAAGCACTGGATTGGATGACAAAAGGTGCGAAGCCGAGTGATACAGTACGCAATCTTTTCTCTAAACAAGGCATCATGAAAAAATTCCACGAACAGAAAAACTAACTGTAAAGTAGTGGATATCATGAAAGCCCTGATTGAAACAATTGTCACACCGTTAGTCGATCAGCCTGAGGACATCGTTGTAACGGAAACAGAAGAAGACACCAAAATTGTTTTCCATCTAACCGTTAATCAAAATGATGTTGGCAAGGTGATCGGCAAAAACGGTAGAATTGCCAAGTCAATCCGTACGATTGTGTATGCTGCAAAGACGGATGCGAACAAACGTATTTATTTGGATATTATGTAGAGGGAGAGGGAATACCTTTCCCTTTTTACAAAGGTTATAACGTATCTTCTGTAGAGTTGTCTCTAAACCGAAACCGTTTAGAAAGCGTGGGGAACCAGTATGCAAATGATCAGGAAGGTCCTTGTTAAACAGGTTGTTACGGAGAAAAGTAAAGAAGAATTGCGGAAAAATTTTTATGACCATAAAATGCGGCTTGAACAAGAATGTCAACAGCTTCGGTTTGAACAGCGCAAGTTAGAGAATAAGCGAAATGTATCTAAGCAAGAAATTTCGGAGCGATTTCAACAAGAAATAAAAAATCGTAAAGAAAAAATGAAACTCGCTGATTTTAAACTTGAGCAGTTGGATATTCTGGAAATAGGTAGTGAAATAACGGAAAAAGAAGTTGACGCTCTTGTTGAAGTCAATGTAGGTGCGCATTGGGATGAAATCATGGGAGAAGCAGCCATTGTCATTAAAGATGGTGTCGTTGTCCGAATTGATCAGTAGCAGGTGATGATATGACAGAAATGTTTAATGCAGGCAAGATTGTGAACACACATGGTGTAAAAGGTGAGGTTAAGGTACAGCGGATTACGGATTTTGATGACCGGTTTGCAATTGGTAACAGGCTGATGCTTGAGAAGGAACACGGTCAGATAGAGGAATTGGTAATTGATGGGCATCGGATTCATAAAGGCTTCGATCTTATCCATTTTAAAGGCTATGATAATATAAACGATGTCGAGCAATGGAAAGGATATTACCTGAAAATCACCGAAGATCAGCTAACCGAATTAGATGAAGGTGAATTCTACTATCATGAAATTATTGGGTGTTCTGTTTATCTCACAAACGGTGATAAACTGGGAATAATCAAAGAAATCCTCGCGCCAGGTGCAAATGATGTATGGGTTGTTCAGCGCGAAAAAGGAAAAGATGTGTTGATTCCTTATATTGCGGATGTTGTCAAAGAGGTAGACGTCTCCGCCCAAAAAGTGGTCATCGAACCAATGGAAGGACTGCTAGATTGATGCATATTGATGTATTAACACTATTTCCGGAAATGATTGAAGGCGTATTACAAGCGTCGATTTTAAAAAAGGCGCAGGAAAAGGAAAAATTCAGTTATAATCTGGTGAACTTCCGTGATTACTCCACGAACAAACATATGAAAGTAGACGATTATCCGTATGGTGGTGGTGCGGGTATGGTCCTGACGCCACAGCCAGTGTTTGATACCGTAGAGGCTATAACAAACGATAGGGCAACAAAGCCACGAATTATTTTAATGTGTCCGCAAGGGGAGCAGTACAGCCAGCAGAAAGCAGAGGAACTGGCCGAAGAGGATCACCTTTTATTTATTTGCGGCCATTATGAAGGTTATGATGAGCGGATTCGAGAACATCTTGTAACAGATGAAATTTCCATTGGTGATTATGTGCTGACCGGTGGAGAACTTGGCGCTATGGTCGTGATTGACAGTGTTGTGCGTCTATTGCCGGACGTGCTTGGGAATGAAGCTTCAGCACCGGAAGACTCCTTTTCGACCGGACTCCTAGAGCATCCGCACTATACACGCCCCGCAAATTTCCGTGGCATGAAAGTTCCGGAGATTCTATTATCAGGAGATCATGGGAAAATTGCAGCATGGCGCAGCAACGAGTCGCTGAAACGGACGTATGAGCGGCGTAGAGATTTAATTGATGAAGCAACTTTATCAGAAGCGGATAAAAAAGTTTTGAATGAAATTAACCAGAACAAATGTTGAACTCATTAGTACCTTATGTTATATTAATTATTGTGCTTAAGTACGTTTTGAGCGCGTAAAAACGATGTTCCGCTGTCCCATAGCGAGATAAGAGCATTGGTTTGGAAGGAGTGAAGCAGGATGCAAAACATTATTGAAGAAGTGACAAAGGATCAACTTCGTACCGATCATCCTGAGTTCCGCCCAGGTGACACGTTGAAAGTTCACGTTAAAGTTGTTGAAGGTAGCCGTGAACGTATCCAGGTGTTTGAAGGTGTTGTCATCAAACGTCAGGGTGGCGGAATCAGTGAAACATTTACGGTAAGAAAAATTTCTTACGGTATCGGTATCGAGCGTACATTCCCGCTGCATTCACCTCGCATTGCGAAAATTGATGTTTCTCGTCGTGGTATTGTTCGGCGTGCGAAACTTTATTATCTTCGTAATCTGCGCGGAAAAGCAGCGCGTATTAAAGAACGTCGCTAATCCGCAAATAGAGATTGTTAAGAAAGGGGCTTGTAATATTCAAGCTCCTTTTTGCTTTTGAATTCATAATTTAAATACATATCTGAACAACATGTTATAATAAACTTATACAGAAGAGATAAGCTATACATATATTGTTGCAGGCGGTGGGTATATATGGAGAAAAAGAAGAAAAGCGAATGGTTTGATTGGATTAAAGCGTTATTAATTGCTTTCGGTATAGCTTTTATCATCCGGATGTTCTTTTTTACCCCGATTGTTGTTGACGGTCCATCGATGATGCCAACTTTACATAATGGCGATCAAATGATTGTCAACAAATTCATTTACGATATCCAGAATCCTGACCGATTTGATATCGTTGTATTCCATGCTTCTGAAAAAAAAGATTTCATTAAACGTGTAATTGGATTGCCAGGAGAACACGTGTCAGTAAAAAATGATGTATTACATATTGACGGTAAAAAAGTGAAGGAACCTTTTTTACAGGAACGAAAAGAAGACATGCATTCCTACCAAACATTGACGGGCGATTTTCAGCTTGAGGATCTTCCTGGCGAATACGAAACGATTCCGGAGGGTTATGTGCTGGTACTTGGGGATAATCGAAATAATTCTACAGACAGTCGGATGTTAGGGCTTGTTTCCATGGATAAGATTGTGGGGAAAACCAGTTTCATCTACTGGCCACTCGATCGAATTCAAATAATACATGATGATTAGGATGATTGATGTTGACGATACAATGGTTTCCGGGACATATGGCAAAAGCAAAGCGTGAAGTGGAAGAGAAGCTGAAGTTAGTTGATTTTGCGGTGGAGCTTGTTGATGCACGTGCCCCTTACTCCTCACAAAACCCAATGCTTCAAGACGTCTTACAGCAAAAGCCAAAAATGATTGTCATGATGAAAAAAGATCTTGCAGATGCCGAGATAACGGCTGATTGGCTTGCTTACTTCCATGATCAGGGAATGAAGGCTGTTGCCATTAATGTGAACGATAAAGCCGATATAAAACGTGTGATACAAACAGCGAACCAGATGAGCAAAGAAAAAATGGATAAGTTGCGGAAAAAAGGTATTAATCCGCGGGCTGCTCGGGCCATGATTCTTGGTATCCCGAATGTGGGTAAGTCGACGTTAATTAATCGTCTAGCCAATAAAAAAATCGCTCAGATTGGTGATAAGCCGGGCGTGACTAAGCAGCAGCAATGGATCAAAGTTAAAGGCGACTTTGAACTGCTTGATACCCCGGGGATTTTATGGCCGAAGTTTGAGGAAGAAATCGTTGGTTACCGGCTGGCAGCCATTGGCACTATTAAAGATCAGCTCCTGCCGCTGGATGATGTTGTCGCATTTGTCATTCAGTATGTGCAACAATACTATCCGGACCAGTTGGAAGAGCGTTATGGAATTGGTCGAGATGCAGAAGACATGTGGGACATATTTGTTTCTATTGGCAAGCAGCGCGGTGCATTAGAAAGTGGTGGCAACGTCAATTTTGATAAAGTAGCTGATTTGGTTATCCGTGACCTCAGGACAGGGAAGCTTGGTGAGATGACATTGGAAACGCCTCCGCAGTAGATGAAAAAATCTGCCGTGGAGGTGTTTTAATGTAATCATAGTAGAGTTGATACCTGTTTTTTGGTATCATTGTGTTGGTTTATTTTACTTTATAGTTATAAGCAGAGGGCCGATATTAACATAAAACGCAGGTGATAAATTGGAACAACAGTCGATAGCAGTATTAAAACAGTTATTTGAAGCCGATGAATTGAATGAAACATACATAAATCAACTTAAATCAGATGAGCGTAAAGGGGTACAAAAGCTCATTGAACGGTATGAGCAGAAAAAATTAAAGGAAAAAGCATTGGAAGACAATTTTCTCCGCATGTCCCGGTACGAACAAAAACATTATGCAAATGGTTGTGACTTTATAGCTGGGATAGATGAAGCAGGCCGTGGTCCGCTGGCAGGTCCGGTTGTCGCTGCGGCTGTTATTTTGCCGCGTGATTTTAAATTGCTGGGGTTGAATGATTCTAAACAATTGAATGAACAGACGCGCGAAAAATATTTCACCATTATCAAAAATGAAGCTGTTAGTTACGGTGTTTCGGTAATTGATAATCAAAAAATCGATGAAATCAATATCTATGAAGCTACGAAACTAGCTATGTATGATGCAGTTCAACAACTGGATCCGGCCCCGGAACATATCCTGACTGATGCAGTGTCACTTGAAAGATTGTCGTGTACGTCCGAGGCAATAACTAAAGGGGATCAGGAAAGCGTATCCATTGCTGCTGCGAGTATTTTAGCAAAAGTTACTAGGGACCATTTCATGAAGGAGTTACATGAGCAATACCCGGCGTATGGTTTTTCGTCTAATATGGGTTATGGGACGAAACAGCAT
This sequence comes from Lentibacillus cibarius, assembly GCF_005887555.1. NCBI lineage: Bacteria > Bacillati > Bacillota > Bacilli > Caryophanales > Bacillaceae > Lentibacillus > Lentibacillus cibarius. Next base: position 3,411,801 of record NZ_VCIA01000001.1, read on the forward strand.
CTAAACATGCTCGCTGAACAGGGTATTTCCCCTTATCATCGGAAATCATTTACACCAGTACGCAATGCTATCAGCTAGTAGATCAGGGGGGTGTCTGCATGCGTGTGCAGCAATTGCCAGGAAATCGAGTATCTCGAAGCACGCCACAAGCTTTACAGCCCGGTCAAATTGTTCAAGGTAAGATTATGAAGTTATACGCAAATCAAACTGCGCAAATCCAACTAGGTTCTAGGAAAATGATTGCCCAACTCGAGGCATCTTTAACAGTTGGTGGAAGGTACCACTTTCAGGTACAGCCGTCAGATGAATTAATTCATTTACGTGTTATTGGTGGACAACTACCAAAACAGGGTGCTGGAGACGAGATGGAATTGCTTAAACAGCTTGGGTTCAAGGCATCAAAGTCGCATGCGGACCTCGTGCAGACACTTAACAAGGAAAAGATTCCATTTACCAAAGAACAATTGCAAGGGGCTTTCCGGTTATTGAATGAATCTAAAAGCACACAGCAGACACAGCAAATCATAAGATACATGTTTGCAGCTGACTTACCTATCACAAGATCTATTTACCAAGCAATGGACTCTGTCCGCTCTACCGGCATGACCGAGCAAATGACATTGTTACTCAATCAGTTAAGACGTAATCCTAATCCGAGCAATCTGCACCAAAAACTAATGCACCAATTACAACAAATGCTTGAACCTTCCTTAGGCAAACCTGAGGATTCCTTTTTGTTTGCATCACCAAAGGAACAATTGTTAAATCACGTACGGCAAGTGCTTCAATTCACCGGACTGAACGATGAAAATGTGCTTGCTACCAACAGGATGAAGGAGCAGCATACGATTAAATCTATGTTGCTGCAATTTCTCCAGCAAGGCGATGGCGCTGCCCAAGAACAATCGCGAAAGCTCCTGCATTTCCTCAACGGTATGCAGTTGCACTCGGTTCAAGAAACAGCAAATGTTCTACAGGCACATTTGCAGCTGCCTGGAGCGAAATTAGGGCTGTCTAGCGATATGGATATGCAATTTACAGGAAATAAAACCGATAACGGTACAATCAGCACCGATTCCTGCCGTATTTTGTTTTATCTTGAACTTACTAACTTAAAAGAAACGATTGTTGATATGCATATTCAGAAACGAGCTGTTATAGTAACGATATACAATGATCACGAGGACTTGCGAAAACAGTCGACTAGTCTTAAACCAAAGTTAAAGGAAGGGCTAAAACACCTTGATTATCAACTTTCCACACTTACGTTCCAACCAATAAATGAAAAAAATCAATTGGATAGCGCCCGCGTAAAGACAGCGTACTCAAAATCATATCAAGGAGTGGACTATCGCATATGACAATTAAACGAAAGAAAGCTGTGGCGATGCGGTACAATCGGGATCGTGACCGGGCGCCAAGCGTTGCCGCATCAGGGAAAGGCTTGATTGCTAGCGATATGATTCAACGGGCAAAAGCGCACCATGTTCCTATACAGGAGGATGAATCGTTGGTGGAACTGTTGGCCGAGTTAAATATTAACGAAACCATACCAGAGGAACTCTATCAGGCTGTTGCTGAGGTGTTTGCCTTTGTATATAGGACAGATCAGCATCTGGGAAATAAATAAGCCATCTTTTCTCACATAGTATCTAGTGACTCCAGGAAGTGACTGACGTAAGTGAAAATGAACACCGTTATCGTATCACACTTCATACCAACTTGCTTAATCTCTATTTCTTGTGCAAATACTAGTTTTTTTATACAATAGGAATGCAGTGAATTTTGATGGGAGGATAAATTATGAACATTCATGAGTATCAAGGCAAAGATATCTTGCGCGAATCAGGCGTAAGTGTTCCGAATGGGCATGTGGCATATACGGTTGACGAAGCAGTTGAAGCCGCCAATAAACTGAACGGTAGCGTTACTGTTGTAAAAGCGCAAATCAATGCCGGCGGTCGGGGTAAAGCCGGCGGTGTTAAAATTGCCAAAAATTCGGATGAAGTGCGTACATATGCGAATGAAATTTTAGGCAAAAATCTAGTGACGCATCAGACTGGTCCTGAAGGTAAAGAAGTGAAACGCCTACTGATTGAGGAAGGTAGCGATATTAAAAACGAATATTATGTGGGCCTTGTACTTGACCGTGCCACATCTCGTGTTGTCATGATGGCATCAGAGGAAGGTGGAACGGAAATCGAGGAAGTAGCTGCAGAGACACCAGAAAAAATCTTTAAAGAAGTAATTGATCCGGTTGTCGGACTCTCTGGTTATCAAGCACGCAGATTGGCGTTTAATATCAATATTCCGGACGAATTAATCGGCAAAGCGGCTAAATTCATGATTGGACTTTATAACGTATTTGTGGAAAAAGATTGTTCTATTGCCGAAATTAACCCGCTTGTAACAACTGGTGATGGGGAAGTAATGGCACTTGATGCTAAACTGAATTTTGATGACAACGCCTTGTTCCGCCATAGAGACATCGCCGAATTGCGAGACGTGGAGGAAGAAGATGAAAAAGAAATTGAAGCATCCAAATATGACTTAAGTTATGTTGCGCTTGACGGCAATATTGGCTGCATGGTCAATGGTGCAGGACTGGCAATGTCAACGATGGATATTATTAAACATTATGGCGGCGAGCCTGCTAACTTCCTTGACGTTGGCGGTGGTGCGACAGCGGAAAAAGTTACCGAAGCATTCAAAATCATTTTGTCCGATTCAAATGTAAAAGGAATTTTTGTCAACATTTTCGGCGGAATCATGAAATGTGATGTCATCGCAGAAGGTGTTGTAGAAGCAACGAAACAAGTAGGGCTTGATATTCCACTTGTTGTACGCCTGGAAGGAACGAATGTTGAATTAGGCAAGCAAATTTTGGACGAGTCAGGTCTGAACATCACATCTGCTGGGTCCATGGCTGACGGCGCAGAGAAGATTGTATCCGCAGTAAAAAAATAACGAAGAGGCGTCCGTTTCGTGATCATTGAGGTCAGGTTAGAGAATGCTCACTCAAATCGCGTGGAGCCGAACTGAATATGAAAATTTTCAAACTGCAGGATAGCTTATCGGATAGATCATATGTAGAAAGGACGGACGAAAATGAGTGTATATGTCAATAAAGATACAAAAGTTATTGTCCAGGGAATCACTGGCGGAACAGCCAAATTCCATACGAAACAAATGCTTGAATATGGTACGAAAGTAGTTGGCGGTGTTACACCGAAAAAAGGTGGAACAGAAGTCGAAGGTGTTCCAGTATACAATACGGTACAGGAAGCCGTTGATGCAACTGGTGCCAATGCATCTGTTGTTTATGTTCCAGCGCCAGCAGCTGCTGATGCGATTCTGGAGGCGGTTGATGCTGAACTGGATTTGGTTATCTGTATTACCGAACATATTCCGGTAATGGACATGGTTAAAGTGAAACGCGCCATGGAAGGTAAGAAAACGCGGCTTGTCGGTCCGAACTGCCCGGGTGTTATCACTGCTGATGAGTGTAAAATCGGTATTATGCCAGGATATATCCATAAAAAAGGACACATCGGTGTCGTCTCTCGTTCCGGTACATTGACGTATGAAGCCGTACATCAGCTATCAGAAGCTGGTTATGGCCAGACAACTGCTGTTGGTATTGGCGGCGACCCTGTCAATGGCACAGACTTTATTGATACACTGCAAGCTTTCAATGAAGATCCCGAAACAGAAGCTGTTGTCATGATTGGCGAAATCGGCGGTACGGCTGAAGAAGAGGCAGCTGAATGGGTGAAGGCAAACATGAACAAACCGGTTGTCGGCTTTATCGGTGGAGCAACGGCACCTCCGGGAAAACGGATGGGCCATGCTGGTGCAATCATTTCAGGTGGTAAAGGAACGGCTGAAGAAAAAATCCGTACGATGAATGAATGTGGAATTAAGACAGCTGATACACCAGCAGAAATCGGTGAAACGATGATTAACGCTCTAAAAGAAAATGGTCTAGAGGAGAAGTGTAAAACACACTAATTGATTGTTAAAAGCAGAAACTCGGGAGGGGTGCTTTCGGGTTTCTGTTATAATATTTTCTTCGTTTTGGACACGTACTTAAGATTATTATTTTAACCGTTAACATATATTTTTAAAAGGAAGTGATCAGTTGGAAAAAACCCGTAAGCGATTGATTCATATCTCCCGATGCCGTGGCGTTACTCGTAGGACTATACGTCAATTTATTCGCTATGACCCTACATTGGAAAGTATTTATAAACTTACACCTTCTGCCATTAACCAACACTTTTCATTGCCACTTAAGAAAGCCTCCCTGTTTTATGCAGAACTCCGTAATTCCAAAGTGAAAACGCAAATTCAACATGACTCGAAATACTGTCGGATTATAACAGTAGTTGACGATACCTATCCGCCTGTGTTAAAAACTATTAAAGATGCGCCATTAGTGTTATATGCATTAGGGGATTTAAATTTATTGACACAGCAACCTATGTTAAGTGTGATAGGTACGAGGAGACCATCACAGGAAGCAATGCCCAAGATGAGAGAATTTGTACTGCCGTTAGTTAAACAAGGGTGGATTATCGTCAGTGGGATGGCGAAAGGAATTGACAGCTATGCACATCATCTTGCAGTAAATCACGATGGTAAAACAATTGCTGTGTTGGGCAGCGGTTTTAATTATATTTATCCGAGACAGAACGTCCAACTGTTCAGGCGAATTGCCACCAAAGGATTAGTGCTATCCGAATACGCTCCGAATACCCCGCCGGAAAGATTTCATTTTCCTGAACGAAATCGAATCATCAGTGGATTGTCATTTGGTACGTTTGTTATTGAAGCTACCGAACGTAGCGGTACGTTAATCACAGTGGATCAGGCACTTGATCAGGGAAGAGACGTGTATGCGCTTCCGGGGTCACCAATGGCCACATACGCTAAAGGATGTAATAAAATGATTCAGGATGGGGCGAAACTGGTGCAGAATCCGGAAGATATTACAGATGAATGGCAGGCAATGGAATCATATTGGGTCATATGAACTTTGGCAAGCACATACCATAGTTGACAAACGAAATGTAACTATTTACTATTAGTGAAGATTTCCATTTAAGAAGAGGACGTGCAATATCTATCATTAAAAATGCGATCCTCATACGGGAGGAGAACATATGTCAGATTATCTCGTGATCGTTGAATCGCCGGCAAAGGCGAAAACGATTGAACGCTATTTAGGAAAAAAATATAAGGTGAAAGCATCCATGGGACATGTCCGAGATTTACCAAAAAGTCAAATGGGTGTTGATCCGGATAATCAATATAAACCGAAATATATCACGATTCGTGGTAAAGGGGACGTATTAAAAGATTTAAAATCTGCTGCCAAAAAGGCTAAAAAAGTATTTCTTGCAGCGGACCCTGACAGAGAAGGGGAAGCAATTGCCTGGCATTTGGCATATGCTTTAAATGTTGATGAAGATTCCAAATGTCGTGTTGTTTTTAATGAAATTACAAAAGATGCAATTAAGGAATCATTTAAAAATCCGCGTTCCATTGACCATGATTTGGTCGATGCACAGCAGGCAAGGCGGATTCTCGACAGACTTGTCGGCTACAATATTAGCCCCCTACTATGGAAGAAAGTGAAAAAGGGGTTAAGCGCCGGCCGTGTACAGTCGGTTGCCGTAAAAATGATTATTGACCGAGAAAAGGAAATTCAAAATTTTAAACCAGAAGAGTACTGGTCCATTGAAGCTAACTTTCATAAGGATTCAGAGAGCTTTGAAGGATCGTTTTATGGTGTGGACGGCAAGAAGCAAAAACTAAAGTCAGAGGCTGATGTTAAAGCGGTTACGGAAAAGTTGGACGGGAAGAAATTTTCCGTTGATAAGGTGAATAAACGAGAACGTAAACGTAATCCGGCGAAACCGTTTACAACATCTTCCTTGCAGCAGGAGGCAGCACGCAAACTAAACTTCCGTGCCAAGAAGACAATGATGGTTGCCCAGCAATTGTACGAAGGAATTGATCTGGGAAAGAAAGCCGGGGGAATTACCGGTCTTATCACTTATATGCGTACGGACTCGACACGTATATCAGACACCGCAAAACAGGAAGCAAAAAACTATATTGAAGAAACTTACGGCAAAAACTTTCTTGGTTTTTCCAAAAAATCTAAACAGCAAGAAGGTGCACAGGATGCCCATGAAGCAGTCAGGCCTACTTCAGTCTCGCGGGATCCGAAGTCACTAAAACCGATTTTGTCAAGGGATCAGTTCCGTCTTTATAAATTGATTTGGGAACGATTCCTCGCAAGTCAAATGGCTCCCGCTGTTATGGACACGATGACGGTTCATTTATTTAATAATGGGGTTGAATTCCGGGCAACTGGTTCAAAAGTCAAATTTAAAGGTTTTATGAAGGTTTACGTAGAAGGAACAGATGATAAGAAAAAAGACGATAATAAATTTTTGCCTGACTTGACGGAAGGCATGGTTGTAGAGGCGAAGGAAATTACACCAAATCAGCATTTTACCCAGCCACCGCCAAGGTATACAGAGGCAAGGCTTGTTCGAACAATGGAAGAACAAGGGATTGGCCGACCTTCAACTTATGCGCCTACATTGGATACCGTTCAGCGTAGGGGCTATGTGCAGCTGGACAACAAACGATTTGTACCAACAGAATTGGGCGAAATTGTTATTGATATTTTAAAAGAGTTCTTTCCACAAATTATAGACCTTGATTTCACTGTTAAAATGGAAGAGGATTTAGACGCTGTAGAAGAAGGGAAAGCTAAATGGATTGATGTTTTAGATGAATTTTACGTAGATTTCCGGAAGCGCCTCGAAAAAGCGGAAGAGGAAATGGAAAAGGTGGAGATCCGCGATGAGCCAGCCGGAATTGATTGCGAACAATGCGGGCATGAAATGGTTTATAAAATGGGGAGATATGGCAAATTTATGGCTTGTTCCAATTTCCCGGAGTGTCGGAATACCAAGCCGATCCTGAAGAAAATCGGGGTCACCTGTCCGCGTTGCAAGAAAGGCGATATTGTGGAACGAAAATCTAAAAAGAACCGCAAATTTTATGGTTGTGATCAATATCCGGAATGCGAATTTGTATCATGGGATAAACCTATCTCCAGACCTTGCCCGAAATGTGGATCACTCATGGTCGAAAAGAAAACGAAAAAAGAATCGCGTGTACAATGCACTAATTGTGATTATCGAGAAAGTGAAGCGAATTGACCGCCACACAATCCTTGGGCGGTTTTTTTTTGAAAAAATAAGTATATATAAAATGAATCAATACAATTTCTATTGGCAATGTTAGGTCACCTCCGGATTCGATGTACAGGACGCACTAGTACCAGCCCCGCACAGTAGATTGGTTCTAATTTTGCAAAGGCGCTTGCTCCTTTGTTCCTGAAATGTTTGAAAAGTTTCTTGTTAGGGAATAATGTTACTATGAGGTTAATACCTGCCTTTAACTTGTGAAACTCTTTTGATAATTTATTTCTTATTGATTGACTATTGGAAAGGAAACCGTTATAATTGCGCCTTGGTAAGGTGATTTACTTGACAGGCACCTTCATACTGCGTTTTAATCGTTTTGGCAAAGATATTGAAGTTTATAAATCCAAACAAGTTTGTGGTCGTTTCAGAATTTTGTTACAATTTTGTTAAGTTTATTGCTTTGTTTTATTTTCTGTGGTATGCTTTATTCGCTGTTTAGCGGGGTGAAAATGTGGACCAATTAACTGCATCAAGCAAGGCATTCATGGAATATCTTCAAATTGAAAAAAATGCTTCGCCCTATACCATTACGTATTATGCCGATGATTTAGAGTCTTTTTTTCAATTCTTGCATCAAGAGAGTGTTGATGACCTTCAAAATGTTGATTACAAAGTTATCCGGTCGTTTTTGACTGCTTTGTATAACAAAAAATTAGGGAGAAGATCTGTATCCCGTAAAATTTCCAGCCTGAAGAGTTTTTTCAGGTTTCTTGAGCGGGATAACCAAGTGAGTGGCAATCCATTTCTCCACGTGACCCTTCCGAGGGCGGAGAAGCCAATTCCGGGGTTTCTATATATGGAAGAACTTGAAAAGCTTTTCGAGGTAAGTGATTTATCCGATCCGATAGGACAGCGAAACCAAGCTATCATTGAAACGCTTTATGCGACTGGCATTCGCGTCAGTGAATGTCAGCGAATGCAGCTGTTTGATATTGACTTTACTATCGGTACCATGTTTATAAAGGGAAAAGGAAGTAAGGAACGGTATATCCCATTTGGTCGTTTTGCAGAAGTCGCATTAGAAAATTACATAAATGATGGCAGGAATAAATTGCAGCAAAAGGCTACGTCACCGACAAATGCTGTCTTTTTGAATAACAGGGGCGGTGCGCTGACAGCCCGGGGTATACGGGTTATTCTGAATAAAATGGTTGAAAATGCTGCTTTGACAGTCAATGTGTATCCGCATAAATTGCGGCATACATTTGCGACCCATATGTTAAACGAAGGTGCTGACCTCCGGACGGTACAGGAATTGCTTGGACACGAAAATCTAGCGTCCACGCAAATTTATACACATGTGACTAAAGATCGCCTGCGCAGCGTATATATGAATAGCCATCCGCGGGCAACTGATTAATAACTTTAAAGAGGTGATGAGCGTGACAGCTGAAATGCATGCAACGACAATATTTGCTGTCAGGCATAATGGACAATGTGCCATGAGTGGGGATGGTCAGGTAACCCTTGGAAATGCGACCATCATGAAACACAAGGCTAAAAAAGTTCGTACATTATATAATGGTCAGGTTCTGGCGGGATTTGCCGGATCTGTGGCAGATGCATTTACACTATTTGAGAAATTTGAAGGCAAACTTGAATCATTTGACGGCAATCTTGCCAGATCAGCTGTTGAGCTAGCAAAAGAATGGCGCAGTGATAAAGTTCTTCGCAAATTGGAAGCAATGCTTATTGTCATGAACAAGGATAAAATGTTCCTTGTTTCCGGGACCGGTGAGGTCATTGAGTCAGATGATGGCATTCTTGCAATCGGCTCTGGCGGAAACTTTGCGCTTAGTGCCGGCAGGGCCTTGGTCAGACACTCTAGTGATATGTCAGCACGAGACATCGCCAGGTCTGCTTTAGAGATTGCCGGAGAAATTTGTGTCTACACGAATAATCAGATAACCTTAGAGGTTCTTGATTAGTTAGGAGGCTTTCGTTCATGGGAGTTCATTATACCCCGAAACAAATAGTCGAAAAGCTGGATCAATATATTATAGGTCAGCCGGAAGCTAAAAAATCGGTAGCCGTAGCTTTGCGGAACAGGTACCGTCGTATGAAGTTAGATGACAAACTGAAAGAAGAAATCGTACCGAAAAATATTTTGATGATCGGTCCGACTGGGGTAGGTAAAACAGAGATTGCCCGACGGCTTGCGAGTATGGTCAACGCTCCCTTTGCAAAAGTGGAAGCGACGAAGTTTACCGAGGTAGGCTATGTAGGCCGTGACGTGGAATCAATGGTTCGTGACCTTGTGGAAATGGCTTTACGTATGGTTAAGGAAGAGAAAATGGAAGAAGTGAAAGACAAAGCAGGCGAAGAAGCGAATAAAAAGCTGGTGCAGCTACTTGTACCACAGGCAAAAAAACAAAATAATGTGAAAAACCCGTTTGAAATGTTATTTTCTGCACAGAATGATGATGAAAATGACAATCATTCATCCACAAATGATGAGGAAATACGAAATAAACGGAAACGAGTGGAACATCAGCTGGCGTTGGGGGAATTGGAAGATCAGCAGGTGACCATTGAAGTCGACGAACAGCAGCCGTCTATGTTTGATATGCTGCAGGGGTCCGGGATGGAGCAAATGGGTATGAATATGCAGGATGCGCTAGGCCAGTTCATGCCGAAGAAAAAGAAAAAACGCACGCTCCCTGTTTCGGAGGCAAGAAAAGTGCTGACACAGCAGGAGGCCCAAAAGCTTGTCGATATGGAAGAGGCAGCTGAAGAAGCAATTAACAGGGCTGAACAGACCGGAATTCTGTTTATCGATGAAATTGACAAAGTTGCCGGTAAACAGGAAAATTCCGCAAACGTGTCTCGTGAAGGTGTACAGCGGGATATACTACCGATTGTCGAAGGATCAACCATTGTTACCAAACACGGTCCGGTAAAGACGGATCACATGCTGTTTATTGCAGCAGGAGCATTTCATACAGCAAAACCTTCTGATTTAATACCTGAACTACAAGGAAGATTTCCGATTCGGGTTGAACTTGAAAAGCTGGCTGTCGATGACTTCAAGCGAATACTGAAAGAACCGTCAAATGCGTTATTGAAACAATATTCGGCATTATTAAAAACAGAAGGTATAAATGTTGTGTTTACTGACCAAGCTGTAAATAGATTGGCAGAAATTGCTTATCAGGTAAACCAGGAAACAGACAATATTGGTGCGAGGCGGCTTCATACCATTCTAGAAAAATTACTGGAAGATTTATCGTTTGAGGCGCCCGATGTTAACATGGAAACAATTGAAATCACCGATAGTTATGTTGATAAAAAATTAAGTAACATTGTAAAAGATAAAGATCTAAGTCAATTTATTCTTTAAATGGAAAGAAACGAAACGGAGGACACAAAATTATGGAACTTTTAGACCGCGCAAGAAAAATTAATGCAATGCTTCAAAAAACAACCGGAAAGTCTGTGAATTTCAATGACATGTCTGCAACCCTTAGAGATGTTATTACTGGAAATGTGTTTATTGTCAGCAGACGCGGGAAATTGCTTGGATATGCAATTAACCAGGAGATTGAAAATGAACGCATGAAGTCAATGCTTGAGGAAAGGCAATTCCCGGAAGGATATACACAAGGGTTATTCAATTTCACAGAAACTACTGCTAACTTGGATATTGACAGCCCCTATACAGCATTTCCTGAAGAAAACCGTGAATTGTTCAAAAACGGACTGACAACCATTGTGCCGATTATCGGCGGTGGTGAGCGACTAGGAACGTTAGTGCTGAGTAGGCTATCGGACAGCTTTGGTGATGATGATCTGCTTCTCGCTGAATACGGTGCAACCGTTGTGGGTATGGAAATTCTGCATGAAAAATCGGAGGAAATTGAACTGGAAGCAAGAAGTAAAGCTGTTGTCCAAATGGCGATCAGTTCCCTGTCATATAGTGAATTAGAGGCAATCGATCATATTTTTGAAGAATTGAATGGCAATGAAGGGCTGCTTGTCGCAAGTAAAATTGCCGACAGAGTAGGTATCACCAGATCTGTTATCGTCAACGCCTTAAGAAAACTTGAAAGCGCAGGGGTCATTGAATCACGCTCCCTCGGTATGAAAGGTACGTATATTAAGGTATTGAATGATAAGTTTCTTGTTGAGCTGGAAAAGCTTCGTTCAAGATAAACAAATAAAAAATAGTAAAAACGGCTATCATTGGATAGTCGTTTTTTATATAGCTAAAAAATTACAGATTTGGTTACCGTGGACAACTAAGCCCCTTGGTCAGTGGGGGTTATCTAGTACATGCACGCTTAGAAAAAACACGGGCCTAGCCTCGCCCGATAGCGAGTGCCGAAGTTTTTTTTACAAGGTCTTCCAAAATTTATACTGACGTTATAAAAGTTTTTCTGAGTCTTTTTTTCTGCAAAAAAGAAAATATGGTCTAAGAAAATGGAAAAATAAGCATAAAAAAAGGGGAAAAGTCCTAGATATTTAGAATGAATTCTTTTTCACAAAACGAAAAGTGTCGAATTATGATGGACTTTGTAGTCTGTTTGGATTAAAATGTTCGTATAAGAACAATAGATAGTGTCCGTCAATCTTTTAAAGAGGGGGGGTAACAAATGAATCTTTTTAGTGGCACCATCCAAACGCTAGAAGGGTCACTTGATTTTGCTTCCGCTAAAAATCGGGTTATCTCAAATAATATTGCAAATGTCGACACGCCGGGATATAAAACAAAGGATGTTACATTTAAGCGTGTTTTCGATGAGGAATTAAACGTGTCTTTTCAGGCAAAGCAAACACAACCACGCCACATTCCCTTTAGTCAGGAAAATCCACAGCAGCCATTCCAAATCGTTACCAAACAAAACACAACATATAACCATAATGGCAACAATGTTGATATTGATAAAGAAATGACAGAGCTTGCGAAGAACCAAATCTATTACCAAAGTCTAGTAGATCGGTTAAATGGTAAATTCAACAATCTGCAGACTGTCATCAAAGGAGGAAGATAACGATGTCGGTATTCCATGCTATTAACACGAGTGGCAGTGCTTTGACTGCGCAGCGCCTACGAATGGATGTCGTTTCGTCTAATATCGCCAATGCACAAACAACAAGAGCTTCCGTGAACGAAAATGGTGATTACGAACCATATAGGAGAAAAATGGTTGTTATGGAGCCAAAAGGTGAAAGTTTTCAGTCTTTCCTTCAACAAGCTACTCATTCAGCAGCAAGTTCAAGTCAAGGGGTGAAAGTATCTGAAATAACGGAAGACCAAACGCCTTTTAAAACTGTCTATAATCCGAATCATCCGGACGCGAATGAGGCTGGTTATGTACATATGCCAAATGTTGATCCGTTGAAAGAAATGGTTGACTTAATGAGTACAACAAGATCATATGAAGCGAATATCACTTCATTAAACGCGAGTAAAAATATGCTAATGAAAGCGTTGGAAATTGGTAAATAATACCGTGATTCCACGGAAAGGAAGAGATAATCATGCAGTCTTTTGTAAATGGAATCAACACCCGGCCAGTCCTGTCTGATTCCAGCCAAATGAAATCACCAGTGTCATCGCACGAAGCACAAAGCAATTTTGCCAATACACTCCAGTCAGCAATTGAGCATGTTAATGATACGCAAGTTGCTTCTGATAAAAAGACGGAGGCGCTGGCTAAGGGCCAGATAAATGATTTGCATGACGTCATGATTACAGCGCAAAAAGCAAGTATTTCACTGGAAACTTCTGTCCAAGTCCAGCGCAAAGTCATTGACGCTTATAATGAAATCATGCGAATGCAAATTTGATGAAGTCCTGTCAACGTAGTAACGGACAGGTTATTCTATCATTTCACAAAAAGATATAGAATTTTGGCGGGATAATACATGAAGGAAAAACTACTGAAAACAAAAGATACGGCAGCCTCTTTTTGGACTGCACGCACGAAAGGTCAAAAAGGAATTTTTATTGGCTCTGCCGGAATCGCTGTTGTTCTGATTGCTGCCATTATATTTTTTGCCGCTAATTCGAAATTTGTTCCTTTGTATAACGATTTGTCACTGCAGGAAGTCAGTCAAATCAAGGCTGAGCTTGATTCCAGAGGTGTTCCGTACGAATTGGAAAACAATGGAACTACGGTAACAGTGCCAGAAGCCAATGTTGATGGTTTACTTGTCGATCTTGCTGGACAGGGTATTCCGGACAGTGGCAGCATCGATTATTCGTACTTTAGTGAAAATGCGTCCTGGGGAATAACGGATAATGAATTCAATATGATTAAACTCGATGCAATGCAAAACGAGTTAGCGAACATGATTAAAGGGGTTAAGGGCATTAATGATGCAAGAGTGATGATTAATATGCCCGAAAAACCAGTTTTTGTTAGCGACTCAGCACAAGAAGCAAGTGCATCGATTGTGATTAATACACAACCCGGCCACGAATTCAAAGGGAATGAAATCGAATCACTACACCATTTAGTGTCAAAAGCAGTGCCAAACCTAAAAGAAGATAATATTGCTATTATGAATCAGTATTTCGAGTATTTTGATGAAGAAACAGCAAAAGGAGCCGCACAGCAAGATACATACGCGTATCAGCAAAGAGTAAAAAAAGATATTGAACGTGACGTAAAACGGCGACTGCAGCAAATGCTTGGTGCAATGGTCGGCATGGAAAATGTCATTGTCTCGGTTACAGCTGATGTTGACTTTACGAAAGAAAACCGGGTTGAAAAACTAGTCAAACCAGTAGATGTGGAAAACATGAAAGGTTTGCCTGTCAGTATTGAAAGTGTACAGGAAACGTATGAAGGAAACCCGCCACCTGGTGGAACCCCCGGACCTACTGATGAGGACACTAATTATCAGAGTCCTGATAAGGGCGGAGACGGTGAGTATGAACGAACTAAAGAAACGATTAACAACGAGTATAACCGTGTCCGTAAAGAAATCGTTGAAAGCCCGTATAAGATCCGTGACTTGGGGATTCAGGTAGCAGTCGATGAAGCAAAAGGTAAACAGGATGATGAGGTTCAGTACTTGACAGCCCAGGAGCAGGATACCGTGGAAGCTGGTATAGCGTCGATTTTAAATTCCATCATCAGTACATCTGTTGATGGTGAATACGGGGAAGTTCAGCCTCAAGAAAAAACGTCCATCGTTTTCCAGGAGTTCAGTGAAACGGTAGGAACACCAAAACCACCGGTACCCACAATACCATATTGGATATATATAACCGGGGCGGCGTTGCTGGTGATCATTATTTTACTTATCAGTATGCTACTGCGGCGACGGAAAGGGAAAGAAGAAACAGAAACGGTTACTGAAACGGAGACTCCTGATGTCGAAACAGCGTTACCGGGCATGGATGATGTCGAAGAATCTGCGTCACAACAACGTAAGAAGCAATTGGAAAAAATGGCCAGAGACAACCCTGAGGATTTTGCGAAACTACTCAGAAGCTGGATTGCTGATGATTAAGGAGTGAATGATCATGGCGCGACAGGGAACGCTAACCGGAAAACAAAAAGCGGCAATTCTATTAATCTCTCTTGGACCTGATGTGTCTGCCCAAGTGTATAAACATTTAACAGAGGAGGAAATAGAAAAATTAAGCCTAGAAATTTCATCAGTTAAAAAGGTTGAAGCGGATATGAAAGAGGATGTGCTTGAGCAGTTCCATCAGATTGCGTTGGCACAAGACTATATTTCCCAAGGCGGAATTGGCTACGCTAAAACCGTGCTGGAAAAAGCCTTCGGTGACCAAGAGGCTAACAATATCATTGATCGGCTTACCGCATCACTACAGGTGCGTCCATTTGACTTTGCTCGAAAGGCAGACCCGCAGCAGGTGCTTAATTTTATCCAGAATGAGCATCCACAAACTATTGCACTAGTCTTATCACACCTTAATCCTGAACAGTCGGGTCAGATTTTGTCGGAATTGCCGCAAGAGATGCAAGCAGAAGTCGCCAAACGGATTGCCACAATGGATTCGACATCACCGGAGATTATTAGCCAGGTGGAGCAGGTGCTCGAACAAAAATTGTCATCATCGGTAACAGAAGACTATACACAGGCCGGTGGTATTCAGTCTGTCGTAGAGGTGCTGAATGGAGTGGATCGGAGTACGGAGAAAACGATTCTGGATGCGCTTGAAATACAGGATCCTGAACTGGCAGAGGAAATCAAAAAACGAATGTTTGTGTTCGAGGATATTGTTGTTCTTGATAATCGTGCCATCCAACGAGTTATCAGAGAAGTCGACAATGAAGATTTGCGCTTGTCTCTGAAAGTTGCCAGCGATGAAGTGAAGGATATCGTCTTTAAAAACATGTCTCAGCGAATGGCAGAAACGTTTAAGGAAGAAATGGAGTATATGGGACCTGTTCGCTTGCGTGACGTGGAAGAAGCACAGACAAGAATAGTTGGTTCCATTCGCCATCTTGAAGAAGTCGGCGAAATTGTGATTGCTCGCGGTGGAGGTGATGACATCATTGTCTAGTATCTATCGTGGCCAAACCCTTTTATCAGAGAAAAAACAGATTAAACTAAGACCGCTCACATGCAATAAGCAACATGATACGGAAGCCAATCAGGCAAAGACAGAAAAACAAAAAATGATAAATGATGAAATCACAAGGGCGCAAAATGAGTTAGAGCAAATAAAAAAGCAACAATCCGAGCTTTTGCAACAGACAAATGCGGAAATTGAAGCGGCAAAATCTGAATGGGAAGCTGAAAGACAGCAATACATGGAACAGGCGCACCAAGAAGGTTTCGCACAGGGATTTGAACAGGGTAAGCAAGAGGGACTTGAACAATACAGGCTTTTAGTGGAACAGGCTAATAACACTGTTTCCTTGGCAACAAATGATTATCATGCGGTGATTGCGCAAAGCGAAGAAGCGATTTTGGAACTGGCAATCCAATGCGCAGAAAAAATTATACACCAGAAACTCAATGATAACCCGGAAGCATTTCTTTCGATTGTTCGAGAAACCGTGAATGAATTGAAGGATCATTCGGAGATAGCTATTTACGTACACCCGGAGAATTTTGAAATGGTAACAAGGCAAAAGGATGAGTTTACAAACATATTTGAAAATGACCGGAAAATTACCGTTTATGCCGACGAGGAATTAGATGAATACAGTTGTCTTATTGAACATTCCTTTGGTCAAATAGAAGCCGGTATTGATACGCAATTGCAGCAGCTGCGTGAAACATTGCACGAAATCAGTCTGGAGCAAGGTGGTGAATGATCAATGCATGTAGCAAAATACATTGACACCATACAGCAGACGGATACTTTTAAACGCTACGGAAAAGTGCTTCGTGCGGTGGGTCTTATGATTGAATCGCTCGGACCGGAAGCGAACATTGGTGAGGTATGCCTGATCTATAACGCTGTTAATAACAAGCGGATTACAGCGGAAGTAGTTGGTTTTAGTGATGAACGGATTGTCCTGATGCCATATACGGAGATTGCTGAAATCGGTCCGGGATGTTTAGTGGAATCAACCGGAAAGGCTTTAACGGTTAAAATTGGTCAAGGGTTGATTGGAAAAGTAGTAGATTCGCTTGGGGAATGTTTGGATGGATCGCGTCTTCCCAGAGGGTTGGCAAGACGTTTAACAGAACAGTCGCCGCCCAATCCGTTGGCACGCCCGCCAATTTCTGAACCGTTTCAAGTAGGTATTAAATCGATTGATGCACTTTTGACGGTAGGAAAGGGACAGCGGGTTGGCATTTTTGCTGGAAGTGGTGTCGGAAAAAGCACGTTACTCGGTATGATCGCCCGTAACAGTAACGCAGACATTAATGTGATTGCCCTGATAGGAGAGCGTGGCCGTGAAGTTCGGGAATTTATTGACAAAGATCTTGGGGAGGAAGGGCTAAAAAAATCAATCGTTGTCGTTTCTACTTCTGATCAGCCTGCTTTAATGCGAATTAAAGGTGCCTATACCGCAACTGCCATTAGCGAATACTTCAGAGATCAGGGCTTTCAGGTGAACTTAATGATGGATTCAGTGACACGGGTTGCGATGGCACAGCGTGAAGTCGGCTTGGCTACTGGGGAACCACCAACGACGAAAGGATATACGCCATCAGTATTTGCGACCCTTCCTAAATTGCTGGAACGGACGGGGGCGAGTAAGGATGGCAGCATTACCGCTTTTTATACTGTTCTTGTTGATGGTGACGATATGAATGAACCAATAGCTGACACGGTAAGGGGGATATTGGATGGCCACTTTGTCCTTGACCGTAAATTGGCCGAGCAAGGGCATTTTCCCGCGTTAAATGTCCTGAAATCGATTAGTAGAGTTATGAATAACATTGCAAGTAAAGAACACTTGGATGCAGCAAAACAAGTAAGGAACTTAATGGCTCGCTACGAAGAGAATAGCGAATTGATTCAAATAGGCGCTTATAAACGCGGAACGAACCAGGAAATTGACAAGGCGATTACCTATAATCCAAAAATCCAATCTTTTTTACGGCAAGATGTTCATGAACGCAATACCCTGGAAGCGTCAATCGCCGAAATGCAGCAGTTGGTTAATGGGGGAGTATGATGGCTGAGACAGTTACATTATCCAAGATTTTACATATACGCGAAAATGAGAAACAAAATGCCCAACAATCTTATAAGACAGCCGTGGACGTTTTTGAGACAACAGCAACACAGCTATACCACTTGCTTCGAACAAAAGAGGAAGCGGAACACTCTTATGACAGCTATATGCAGGAGACGGCGCCAATTGACAGGATAAGGGAACAGGCTGTTTACATGGAGCGATTGAATAGACAGATTATGGCACTACAACAAGAACTCCAAACAGCACGAAATGAAATGGAACAGAAACAACAATGGCTTAACGACGCGTATGTAGAAGTGAAAAAGTTCGAGAAGATTATTGAACACCGCGATGAACAAACGAAGGAACGCATGAAAAAGTATGAAAATACATCAATGGATGAAATATCAATTCAACAGTATGTAAACCGGAAACCAGGTGAATGATATGGCCTCGAAAAATATTGACCAAAAAAAGAAAAGCAACCCGCTCCTATGGTTTCTATTTGCTATTGTCCTCCCATTCATCACGGTTGCAATCATAGCCGTTATTGCTTTCACGATAGCCGGCGTCGATGTAGCCGGATGGGCGAAACAGACCGGGAGCAATATCCCGGGTGTATCTAAAATGATTGACATGGATCAAGAACAGCGTGAACAACATGGGAATGAAGAACTGCAAGAGGAGGTTGCTAATAAAGAGGATGAAGTAAAAGCATTGAACAGACAGATTGCTGATTTGAAATCTACTATTGATGAGATGGAGCAAAAAATGGAAAAACTTAAAAATAAAAATAAGACATTGAGCGAAAAAGAAAAATCAACTTCCCGGACTGATTACATACAAGCCATTTCATCTTCATTTACGGATATGGATAACGAACGAGCTGCACAGATTCTGCAGAATATGGAACAGCCGCTGGCGATAACTATTCTGGAAAATTTATCAAGCGACGTGCGTGGTGAAATACTGGAGGCAATGGCACCGGATACCGCTGCGGATATAACACAGCAATTTATGAATCGTCCATAGAAAAACAGAGTCTTGAAAGGGGGTGATAGATTGAACACAGTCGGAATGATAGTTCAGCAAATGATGCTATGCTCAACTTCTAACAAGCAGAACAATGACCGACCACCAACCGGGGGAGATGAGAAGCCAGTCGATTTCCAAGATTTAATAACACATTACAGCGTCAGCATGGATAGTCAAGGAGAAGGTCAGGACACATCTTTTTTGCTCGGTATGCTTAATGGGACTGACGTGATGGAGAAATTATTAACCGACGATCTGTCGAAAGAGGAAATCGTGGAATTGTTAAAGACGGCAGTAAACAATGTCGGTATTGGTGAGCAGACACTTGATAAAGATGTCGAGAAAGAGTTGGAGAAAGCAGCTGACAAAATCACTATACTGAAGAAAAAAGATGTTTCTGAAAAAGATGTGACTGAGGAACTTGAAATAGTACTGCAACCGTTGACGACGAGACAATTAAGTAAAGTTGTTTCATTAGAGGATGAGCAAAATATTGTTCCCATGAAGATGCAGTCATCCGGACAAATCCATGCGAAAACAAACACGGAAACATCTGAACTAGCTGCAAAAGCCGAAAAGTTATTAGCACAACTCACAGATCACCAAAGTATCAGAAGGGCTGCGCCGGAATTGCTAAAATTATTGGAGCAGTGGACTGCGTTAAATAGAAAAAGCACGCATCAAGCAGGTGAAATTGTCCTTCCTAAAGGCATTACAAAGGAGCAGGTAATGTGGGGAGAACTGGTTCAAGCTTTCCAAAAGCGAAATAAACTTGTTGCAAAACAGCAGTACAACACAAATGCTAAAGTAACTGTCGCCGATGTGGCAAAATGGCTGCAACATGCTTTGAATAGTCAGGGGAAAACGGATAACGTTTCAAACTTTCGCCACCCTTGGCAAAACATAATCAGGGGGACTTCTCAGCGTGAAGAAACGCTTTCGCCCGCAAAGCAGCAAGCTGGATCATTCACATCGTCTATTCCGATGTCAAAGACCGAACAATTCATCATTCACATGAACCAGGCAAATCAGGCTAAGCCAGCTGATCAGCAATTAGTCGAGCAGTTCCAGAAGGTTATGAGCACGAGCGGCTTTTCTTCGATGCAAAATGGCACAACACAGTTAAATATTACATTACGGCCTGAAAATATGGGTGATATGACGGTTAAACTAACCCAAATGAATGGTGAAATGACAGTTAAAATTCTTGTCACATCTGCTGCTGCAAAAGACATGCTTGAATCAAATATGCATCAACTAAAACATATGTTTTCACCACATCAGGTTACAGTGGAAAAGCAGGAAATGGTGACCCAGCATACTCAAATGTTTGAGCAAGAGCAAGGAGAGCAGCCAATGGGCGAACATAACCAGGAAAGTGGTAATCATTCCGAGCAAGACGATGAACAACAAAATGAAGATGATTTTGATTCGTACTTTCAAGAGGTTTTACTAAATGAGGAGGTATAGATGGAAACGATGACTTCCATTGATTCATCACTATATTTGCATAACAAGCCAGCCGAACGGGTTCCGAGCCCTAATCTTGGTAAAGACGAATTTATTCAGATTTTAATGACACAGTTGCAAAATCAGGATCCGACAAACCCAATGAAAAACAATGAATTCATATCACAAATGGCTTCTTTCTCGTCATTGGAACAAATGATGAATATGACGAATTCCATCGATAAACTGGTGCAAAATCAGACAGTTTCGCCGATTATGCAATACAGTAATTTGATTGGAAAGGAAATCTCTTATCAAAGATATGATAACGAGACAGGGGAAAAACTGGATATCGAAACGAGTAATGTCGTCGCTGTCAGTCAGGACAAAGGACAAGCTATCCTGAGTCTTGAAAATGGGACAGACATTAAGGCAGGTGCCCTCACACGGGTCAGCGAACCGGACGATCAGATAGATGCGACGGTGAATCCGGATGTGAGTTCCGGATCTGGAGGAAGTGATTAATATGGATCACCGTATACACCAATTACAGCGCCATCCGATTATCGCGCCATCTGTTAAAAAAACGCAGCAACCGAAAACAGAAACAGGTTTTAAAGATGTGTTGAAAGATGTCCAAGATGTGAAGATAAGCAAGCATGCGAAAGACCGGATGAACACACGGAACATCATCGTTAATAAACAACAGTGGCAAACCATTTCAGAAAAAATGAACGATGCAAGAAAAAAAGGTGTAACCGATTCACTTGTTCTAACTGATAACGCGGCATTGCTTGTGAACACAAAAAATAACACGGTCATAACGGCAATGAATAAAGAAGAGGCAACGAGTAAAATTTTTACGAATATTAATGGCACCATTCTGATTGATGCGTAGGCTGGACCTTACAGGAGGCCGAATGCTGTTGATCGACAGAAACAGCAACAATCAATAACAAAACTATTAAAGGGGAGATAGATTATGTTACGTTCCATGTATGCTGGCATTTCCGGTATGAAAGGATTCCAGACAAAATTAGATGTCATCGGTAACAACATTTCCAACGTTAATACGACAGGGTTTAAAAAGGGTAGGGTGACATTTCAGGATTTGATGAGTCAGATGACTTCAGGTGCACAAGGCGCGACCGATACGCGTGGTGGTGTGAACCCGTCACAAGTAGGTTTAGGTTCACAGACGGGAACCATCGATGACCTTCACACACAAGGTTTCCGTCAGACGACGAATAACCCACTAGATTTCGCCCTTGAGGGGGATGGCATGTTTGCTGTAGCTAGTGATATTGAAAGGGATGGCAATAGCTTTGACGCATCCGGTGAGAATGGGGGAATCGATGATATTAATTTAAATGAATCAAGTGTTTTCTATACACGAGCAGGGAACTTTTATTTAGATTCGAACGGCAGCATTGTCAACCCGGATGGCATGTATCTCATGGGGTTTGCCCAGGGTAACGATGATAAGATAGACACCGACAATATCTCAGCACTTCAAATTCCTGAAGAAGCCCAAAGTTTCAGTGTTCAATCGAATGGAACTGTAAACTACATTGACGCAGATGGTAATACACAAGTTGCCGGACAAGTTGCGTTAGCTAATTTTTCTAACCCAGCAGGACTTCAAAAAGATGGGAATAACTTGTTCCTGAACAGTGAAAACGCCGGATATAATGGTTTATCTCAGCCTGATTCAGAAGGCGTCGCATCCATCGTCAGTGGTGCCCTGGAAATGTCCAATGTTGATCTTGCATCAGAATTCACGGAAATGATTACGGCGCAGCGCGGATTTCAAGCGAATACTAGGACTATCACGACATCAGATGAAATCCTTCAGGAACTTGTTAACCTAAAACGATAGACTAAGGAGGCAGGGGGTGTCCTAAAGCTGCGGCACTCCCGCTACCATATGATAAAACTTACCAGATTAAACGGAGAATTTTTCATGTTGAATGCATTGATGGTGGAGCAGATTCAGTCACATCCTGATACAACTATCACATTGGTGAATGGGAAGAAAATCGTTGTGAAAGATGCTGAGTCTGAGGTCGTGCGAATGGCCACAGCGTATTTTCAGCGAATCGGCTTAAATGGCTGTTATAAAAAAACGGGTGATGATGGTGAGTAAATTATTTAAAATAATGCTAGTTTCATTGTCACTGTTCCTATTGGCCGGCGGAATAGCACTTATTACAGTATTATATGGCACAGATGGTGGACAGGGAAGTGGGAATGCGCAATCAATCGATGAAGTTATCGAACAATCATACAAAACACCTGAAATAACGACAGATTTGCAGGATGGAAGTTTTGTCCGGATCCAGTTTCAAGTGATAACCGATAGCGTTAAGGCCAAAAAAGAATTGCAAAAGCGCGAATTCCAGTTGAAAAATATCCTGATTAAAGAACTGGCTAACATGAACGAGAAAGATTTTCAAACAGGGTTATCTAATTTGGAGGACGCAGTGCAGTTGAAATTGAACGAGATTATGACAGAAGGTTCCATTAAAGATGTCTACACGATAAATAAAATTTTACAGTAGTAATACAAAGGCTCCGATTAGGAGGTGAGGCTTCTTGGCAGAAGAGGTACTTTCGCAAAGTGAAATTGATTCGTTGCTATCTGCTATTTCATCGGGGGAAATGGATGCAGATGAACTAAAACAGGAAAAAAAAGAGCAGAAGGTACGGGTATATGATTTTAAACGAGCGCTCCGCTTTTCAAAGGACCAGGTACGGAGTCTGTCGCGAATCCATGAAAATTTTGCCCGCTTACTAACTACATATTTTTCTGCACAGCTAAGAACACATGTGGATATTTCAGTTGCGTCGGTGGATCAAGTGCCGTATGAAGAATTTATTCGCTCTATTCCAAAGATGACTATATTGAACATTTATAGTGTCCATCCCCTTGATGGAAGGCTCTTAATGGAAGTTAGTCCGAATGTCGCTTATGGGATGCTTGATAGAATGCTCGGTGGAAAAGGAAGCAGTATGAATAAAGTGGAGAATCTTACTGAAATAGAAACCATGCTGATGTCACAGCTTTTTGAGAAAGCAGCCGTTAACCTGCGAGAGGCCTGGTCCTCGATAAGTGAAATCGATCCTGTCTTGGAAGATTTTGAGGTGAATCCGCAATTTCTGCAGATGGTGTCTCCGAACGAAACAGTTATTGTTATTTCACTTAATACAACCATTGGGGAAGCAAGCGGCATGATTAACATATGTATTCCACATATTGTGCTGGAACCGGTCATTCCGAATCTATCCGTTCACCATTGGATGCAGACAGAAGCAAAAGAAAGGGATCCTGAAGCATACGAGAAATTGACAAACAATATTCAGCACGCAAATGTGGAAGCAAAAGTGCTACTCGGTGAAACATCTATTAATGTCCAGCAACTGCTTCATTTGGACAAAGACGATGTAATTGCATTAAATCAGTCAATTGAAGATCCATTATTATTGGAAATTAATGACGAACCGAAATTCTATGTACAACCCGGAAACTATAAGAATAAGCGCTCGGTCCAAGTACTGGAAGAAATGAAAAGGGGGGACGACGATGGATGAAGGAAAGTTATCCCAGGATGAAATTGATGCACTTTTACAAGTAGGTGAAGAAGAAAAAGAGCCTGAAGAACAAACGATTAACTCGGAAGAAATTCTGTCGGAGGTTGAAAAAGATACACTGGGAGAAATAGGTAACATTTCGTTTGGTAGTTCAGCCACCACGTTGTCAACACTTCTGAACCAAAAAGTTGCAATTACTACTCCGGAAGTATCGCTTATAACAAGTGATGAGTTGGATAATGCGTTTGAAGGAGAACATGTTACCATTTACGTCCATTATACGGAAGGGTTTGACGGACAAAACGTCCTTGTTATGAAAGTTGAAGATACGGCGATTATTGCTGATATCATGATGGGTGGTGATGGCACGTCACCGGATCAGGAGCTTGGAGAACTTCATTTGAGCGCTGTACAGGAAGCAATGAATCAAATGATGGGAACTGCAGCAACAAGTATGGCTACTATTTTTGGAAAGCGGGTTGATATTTCACCCCCGTCTATCCACCTAGAAAGCCCAGCAATGGTTAGAAACGAGAAGGAAATATCGGAGGCGGAATATGTAGTAAAGGTGTCGTTTAACTTAAAAGTAGGCAGTTTAATAGATTCAAATATTATGCAGATTATTCCGTTTCCATTTGCCAGACAATTGGTTAATCAGCTGATGCAAGCTTCTTCCGGTTCTAGTGACGTAAAGGAGGAGCCAGTAACCAAGGTAGATATTGAAAAGCCTGCAGAAACAGCGAGTGAGTCGAGAAAAGCACCTGGAGAAGAAAACAGAGAAGTACATACGACACAGTATATTGGCGATAATGTCAACCAATCAGCTTCATCCATTCAGCAGGCAACCTTCTCCAATTTGGAACAAGTAGACCTTGATCCGTATGAAAAACGTAATCTCGATATGCTTTTGGATATACCATTAAATGTGTCCGTAGAACTTGGCCGGACGAAGCGAACAATTAAAGATATTCTTGAACTGTCTACCGGGTCAATCATTGAATTGGATAAACTAGCCGGAGAGCCCGTCGATATTCTTGTGAATAAGAAGTTGATTGCTAAGGGTGAGGTTGTTGTTATCGATGAGAATTTCGGTGTCCGGGTAACAGATATTATTAGTCAGTCCGACAGGCTCATGAAGCTAAAATAATTAAATCGAGGGGGAAGAACTACATGGCACAAAAGGTTTTAATTGTTGATGATGCAGCATTTATGCGAATGATGATCAAGGATATACTGGTCAAAAACGGATATGAAATTGCCGGGGAGGCACAGGATGGGAATCAGGCTGTTGAACTTTACAAAGAACTGAAACCGGATCTTGTCACGTTGGATATTACAATGCCGGAGAAAGATGGCTTGCAAGCGTTGCAAGAGATAAAGGAAATCGATGAAAATGCGAGTGTCATCATGTGTTCGGCAATGGGCCAACAGGCAATGGTGATTGATGCCATAAAAGCTGGTGCTAAAGATTTTATCGTAAAACCATTCCAATCCGATCGCGTTGTGGAAGCAATCCGAAAAGTGCTAGGTTAAGAAATGAGTGAGACATGTGAAATGGAAGTTCATTGCAAGCATTTGTTCGCTATTACTCTTGTTTGCCATGGGTACAAGTGAATCTATTCAGGCATCATCGGGAAGTGTGAAGGATTGCATCCAGGATGAAGACTGTCTCGAGGGGGATGACGCGCCTGCTCGTGACAACCCGGACAGCAACAAGGACGCGCCCGCTGATGACAGTTTAAAAAGTGGGTCACTTGTCATAAGTCTGGTGAAAATGGCACTGGCACTTATATTGGTACTGGGCCTCATATATGGATTGTTGAAGTTTGTCAATAAACGCAACAAGTTGTTCCCACAAGCGAAAACACTTGAAAATGTGGGGGGGATCAGTGTTGGACCTAACAAATCCATTCAGCTCGTTCGAATTGGCCAGAAAGTATATGTAGTAGGTGTAGGGGATAATGTTGAACTGCTGCAGGAAGTAACGGATGAAGAACAGAAAAAGGAATTGCTGGGTAATGAACATACAAAAGCGTCTGATCCATCCTCACTATGGAAATCGGTATTCCAGCAGAAAAATAGTGGTCATGATACAAACAAGCCAACAAATGAATTCAGGCAGCTGTTTTCAGCGGAACTGGAAAAACTCAGGCGCACCCGGCGAACGATAATCAGCCGGAGAAGCGAGAAGGACGATTAGCATGAATGAGTTTATAGATATGTTTTCAGGTTCCGATCCTTCTAGTGTGTCAACTTCCGTTCAGTTACTGCTTTTGCTTACGGTTTTATCACTTGCACCAAGCATTTTAATTCTAATGACGAGTTTTACCCGTATTGTTATTGTATTGTCGTTTGTCCGCACCTCACTTGCAACCCAGCAAACACCGCCAAATCAGGTCTTAATTGGACTGGCGTTGTTTTTAACATTTTTTATCATGGCTCCCACGTTCCAGGAAGTATATGATGAAGGGTTGCAGCCGTTATTTAATGAAGAGATAACACTTGATGAGGCCTATGAAAAGGCAAGTGCGCCTATGAAGGATTTCATGGCAGAACATACGAGACAGAAAGATTTGCAGCTGTTCATTGATTATTCAGGGATGGATCAGCCGGAGAGCGTGGAAACCATTCCGATTACTACATTAGTGCCGGCTTTTGCCATTAGTGAATTGAAAACCGCGTTCCAAATGGGTTTTATGATTTTTATACCATTTTTAATCATTGATATGGCCGTGGCAAGTATTCTGATGTCCATGGGAATGATGATGCTTCCGCCTGTCATGATCTCGTTACCGTTTAAAATTCTATTATTTGTGCTAGTGGATGGGTGGTATTTAATTACTCAGTCACTATTGCAAGGTTTTTAAGGCAGGTGTTGTGATTTGAGCAGTGAGTTTGTTTTAACGATTGCCGAAAGAGGCGTTTATATCATTTTGCTTATTTCAGGTCCGATACTCCTATTGGCATTGGCAGTTGGGCTTTTGGTGAGTATCTTTCAGGCAACAACACAGATTCAGGAGCAGACATTGGCTTTCATTCCTAAAATTATTGCCGTATTGGTTGGAATTGTCTTTTTTGGGCCGTGGATGCTGACACATATGATTGAGTTCACCGTAGACTTATATCAAAACTTGAATCAGTTCACAGGTAGCTAATGGCTGCGTTGATTAATTTATCCGCCATTCCTGTGTTTTTACTAATTTTTCTACGGATTGCAGCATTTTTCGTTGTTCTTCCATTATTTTCGTATCGGACCATTCCAACACCGTTTAAAATTGGTTTTGCATTTTTTCTAGCACTTACCATGTATTATGCTGTTGATGCCGCAGTTGTTCCAATTGATGGGGTGTATGTTGTATTACTTGTTAAGGAAATAATTGTTGGGCTTTTGATCGGTTTACTAGCTTATATTATATTGTCAGCCGTCCAGATTGCCGGCGGTTTTATTGACTTTCAGATGGGATTTGCTATTGCTAATGTTATTGATCCGCAGACCGGAGCTCAAAGCCCACTGACAGGACAATATTTGTATATTTTTGCTTTGTTATTTCTATTATCGGTCAATGGCCATCATTTGTTAATAGACGGAATCTATTTTAGTTATAAAATGATCCCGGTGAGTGAATTTATTCCCATTCATCAAGAATCGATGGCCACGTTTATCATTACAACCTTCAATCAAATGTTTTTGGTTGCCTTTCAAATGGCCATCCCGATTGTCGGCTGCTTGTTTTTGGTTGATGTTGCCCTTGGTATTATCGCCCGAACCGTACCGCAGTTGAACGTGTTTGTCGTCGGTTTACCGTTGAAGATCTTGGTTAGTTTTATTATTATCTTTATTTTTCTCGGACTGTACATCACACTGACGGAAAAGTTGTTTGGGACGATGTTCACTGCTATGCGTGATTTAATGCAATTGTTCGGGGGTACTTGATTTGGGATTAACATTGGATTTGCAATCTTTGCGGGAGCGGAAGAAAAAACAGAAAAAGCCACACCAAAAAAACGCCAGGATGAACGAAAAAAAGGAAAAGTGGCCAAAAGCCAAGATATTAATACATCGGTGTTATTGTTGTTGTGTTTTCTCATTCTGTTTGTTTCCGGAAGTTTTATAAAAAATAATTTGACTGCTCTTTTTCGGCAGTCGTTTACGGAATATATTCAATGGGATGTGACAGTCGGTTCGGTCAATCAGTTACTTGTAGAATCAACCACTGAAATGGCAAAAATTCTAGCACCTATCATGGCTATTGCGATTGTAGCGGGGTTGGTGTCTAATTTTACACAAATTGGGTTTCTGTTCACGGGGGAACCGTTGAAAATGGACCTCAAAAAAATTGACCCTATTCAGGGAGCCAAAAAAGTGTTTTCGGCCCGGGCATTGGTTGAGCTGGTGAAGTCACTTTTGAAAATCGCTTTTATCGGGGCCATCACCTTTTTCGTCATCTGGATTAATAAAGACGAAATGATGATGCTTGCATTCAAGACAGCTGAGAATGCAATTGGCTTTTTCGGTAAGACCACCATTACGATGGGGATTTCCGCTGCGATTGCACTGCTCTTCCTTTCTATTTTGGATTATACCTATCAAAAATATGATTTTGAGAAAAACATTAAAATGTCTAAAAAAGATGTCAAGGATGAGCATAAAAATATGGAGGGCGATCCGCAAATAAAATCAAAAATGAAAGAAAGACAGCGTGATATGGCGACTCAGCGGATGATGAGCGAAGTGCCGTCAGCGGATGTGGTGATCACCAACCCTACCCACTATGCTATTGCCGTAAAATATGATGAGGCTGAGGCATCCGCTCCATATATTGTTGCTAAAGGAACCGACTATATTGCGCTTAGGATAAAAGAGGTGGCGAAAGAAAATCAAGTCGTCACGATGGAAAACCGTCCATTGGCAAGGTCGCTTTACGATGCTGTCGAAATCGGTGATGTCATACCGGAAGAATTTTATAAGGCAGTCGCCGAAATATTGGCTTATGTATACAGGCTGGAGAAAAAAATTTAGGAATGATATCTCAACTATCAGGGTCCGGAATTTACGAAGACAAAGACGTAAGCGCAGAAATTCGAATTTGAACGCAATAAGGGGAGTCACCAATCATGAAAGCACGCGACTTATCTGTACTGCTAGGGGTTATTTTAATTATTATCATGCTTGTCATCCCATTACCGGGCTGGCTTTTGAGTATACTTATTCTCTGCAATATTTCCCTAGCACTTATCGTGATTCTCGTGTCCATGAATACACAGGAGGCGCTGCAATTTTCCATATTTCCGTCACTCTTATTGCTTTTGACCTTGTTCCGGCTAGGATTGAACGTCTCCACGACAAGATCAATACTGTCGAAAGCTGATGCCGGTGGTGTAATTGATACATTTGGATCATTTGTTATAGGAAATAGCCCCTTAGTTGGGTTTGTTGTTTTCGTGATTTTGGTCATCATTCAATTTCTGGTAATCACAAAAGGTTCGGAACGTGTTTCGGAAGTAGCAGCACGGTTCACCTTGGATGCCATGCCAGGGAAACAAATGAGCATTGACGCAGATTTAAACGCTGGGCTAATAACCGAGCAACAGGCAAAAGAACGTCGCGAAAAAGTGGAGAATGAAGCCGATTTCCATGGAGCAATGGACGGAGCGAGTAAATTTGTCAAAGGAGACGCAATTGCGGGCATTATTATTGTACTGATTAATATTATATTCGGATTGATTATTGGCATGGTCCAGATGGATTTTACTTTTATGGAGGCAGTCAATACGTATATGCGCTTGACTGTCGGTGATGGGCTGGTCAGTCAGATGCCTGCATTATTAATTGCGACTGCTACCGGTATTGTCGTCACGAAAACAACGACGACAGGTAATTTGGGTAGTGATGTGTCCGGGCAGCTGCTGCAATACCCTAAGCTTTTGTTCATTGCAGCGGGGACCATTTTCCTGCTTGGGCTGACACCAATTAACTTCTTCTTAACAACCGCTATTGCGGCCTGTCTGGGCTTAGGGGGATTTGCACTATTGCAGCAGATGAACACCCCGGAGGAACCGGATGTCGAAGAAGAGGAGCAAATGGAGTCATCGTCCATGAAATCATCTGAAAATGTTATCGACCTACTGAATATGGACCCAATCGAGTTTGAGTTCGGGTATGCGCTTATACCATTGGTTGATGCCGATCAGGGTGGGGACTTGCTTGACCGTGTAGTCATGATCAGAAGGCAGCTAGCAATCGAACTCGGAATCGTTGTACCTGTTGTAAGGATACGTGATAATATCCAGCTCGAGCCCAACGCGTACCGTCTGAAAATAAAAGGGAATGAAGTTGCTTCAGGTGAACTGCTGCTGGACCATTATCTAGCTATGGGCCCTGATATGGACGATGATACAATTGATGGCATTGACACAAATGAGCCTGCATTCGGATTGCCAGCTAAATGGATCAGTGAAGAAGATAAAGACGAAGCGGAATTGGCAGGGTTTACTGTCGTGGACCCGCCATCAGTTGTTTCCACCCATATGACGGAAGTGATTAAACAGCATGCCCATTTTCTATTGGGCCGTCAGGAGACAAAACAGCTAATCGATCATTTATCGGAAAGCTATCCAATTCTTGCCGAAGAAGTTACACCGGAACCGTTATCTGTTGGTGATGTACAAAAAGTGCTTGCGAAACTACTCCGTGAAAGTATCTCGATACGGAACTTGCCGGTTATCTTTGAAACACTGGCAGATTTCGGCAGGATGACCAACGACACTGAGTTACTTGCTGAATATGTTAGACAGGCACTGGCGTCACAGATCACCAAACAATATGCTGGTGATGATTCGAAATTGAATGTGATTACCGTATCAGGAAAAGTTGAAAAATTAATCGCCGAAAGCATTCAGCAGACGGAATATGGTAACTATTTGGCACTAGACCCACAGTCACAGGAAACGATTGTAACGACGATCCATGAAGAGGCTGAAAAGTTGTCATTACAGGAAGAGACGCCAATCGTATTATGCTCGCCTGCAATCCGAATGTATTTGAAACAGCTCTTGGAACGTTTTCTGCCGCATGTGGCAGTGCTGTCGTATAATGAACTGGAAGCAAACGTGAATGTACAAAGCGTCGGGGTGGTGAATGTTGCATGAAGGTAAAAAAATATGTGGCACCAACAATGCCGGAAGCTATGAAAAAAATAAGACAAGAACTTGGTACGGAAGCTGTCATATTGAATTCAAGAGAGGTCGAAAAGAAAAGCGGATTCCTTGGCCTGTTTAAAAAAAGGAACATTGAAGTTATTGCCGCACTCGATCCCCAGCCTAAGCCAGACAAAAAACAGGAAGTGGTCACTCGACCTGCTGCCGCAAAGAATCGACAAGCTGAAGATCACGTTATTAGTGAAATAAGGCAACTTAAGAATCTTGTGAAAGAACAGGCGAAAGAACAATTCAGTTACCCGGTGGATTATCAAGAAGTGTATGACCATTTGTTGAATCAGGAAATCGACGCCGATTTAGCTAAAGAAATTATAGACAATGTCATCGATAAGCACACAACGAAAAATAATACGGCTCCCGTCTACGAAACGATTTGGCACGATACAAGATGTGAGCTGGAAAGCCGATTAGGTGCAGTCAGATTTGATGGCATCTCCAATGACGGTAAAGTCATTCAATTTGTCGGGCCTACCGGCGTTGGTAAAACAACAACGATCGCAAAAGTTGCCGCATCCAATGTGCTGACATATAAAAAACGGGTGGCACTGGTTACAGCAGACACATACCGAATAGCAGCTGTTGAACAATTGAAGACTTATGCCAGTATCCTCAATGTACCGCTGAAAATTGCGTATAATGCAGAGGACTACCAGACTGCGATACGGGAATTTGCATCCTTTGATTTAATCTTGGTAGATACAGCTGGACGGAATTTTCGGGATAAAAAATATGTACAGGAACTTAAAGAGATTGTTCATTTTCAAGAATCAATTGAAACATATTTAGTACTTTCGCTTACAGCTAAATCGAATGACATCATGGAAATATACAATCAATTCGACCATTTACCGATTAAAAAGATTATTTTCACAAAGGCAGATGAAACACGTCAATTCGGCAGCATACCGAACGTCGCCTTAAAGAAAAGCGCAGGCGTTGCGTTTATAACAAACGGCCAAGACGTACCCGATGACATCATTGAAGCTTCCCCCGAAGTAATAAGTGATTACATCTTAGGTGATTATTGTGATACGTGATCAGGCAGAACGGCTTAGACGAAAGCTGGCTGCTGCAAATCATCCGAAAACAGCGAGGACGATTGCGGTGGCAAGTGGTAAGGGTGGTGTTGGGAAGTCGAATCTGGCATTGAATATGTCACTTGAGTTAATAAAGCATGATAAACGTGTACTGTTGTTTGACCTTGATGTAGGGATGGGGAATATTGATATTTTACTCGGTATGGACGTCGATCAAACGATTGTAGACATGTTTGCCGAACGACTGCCAATTGATGAAATGATCCAAATTGGTCCACGTGGACTTGCCTATATTGCAGCGGGGTCAGGATTGAATGATCTATTTACCATGGAACCGGATAACCGGGAGTATTTTTTTCAACAGTATGAAGCGCTTGTGGATTTATATGATTATATTATTTTTGATATGGGTGCTGGAGTGACATTGGACAGTCTGTCATTCATACTTGCCTCTGATGAGTGCATCATTGTCACCACCCCGGAGCCAACGTCCATTACAGATGCTTACGGTATGATTAAGCATATTGTAAATAACCATCCGGAATTGCCCATTTCCGTCGTAATGAACCGTGCCCCATCAGTTATAAAGGGAGAGCGAGCTCTAGAGCGATTCCGTCGCGTAATTATGCAGTTCTTGAAAGTAGATGTTAGAAAGCTCGGGATACTACCGGATGATCAAGTAGTTTCTGATGCTGTTATTCGGCAAACCCCTTATATCCTTTTAAACGGAAAGACAGCTGTATCCATAGCAACAAAACAGATTGCTGCCAATATTTTATCTGAAGCATCAATCCCGAGAAAACAGCCATCCGTATCGTTTGTACAAAAATTAAAAAAGCTAATGCTAAAGAGGTAAACCAATGAAACCAATTCGTGTTGCAGTCATTGATGATTCCGCATTTATGCGTAAAATGATAACCGATATATTGTCAAGTGATGACCGGCTTGAGGTAGTTACTACAGCCACAAATGGGAAAGATGCACTTAAAAAGATTCATAGGTGGCGTCCTGACGTTATTATCCTTGATATTGAAATGCCTTTAATGGATGGGGTGCCTATATTAAGAGAGATAATGACAACTATCCCCACCCCAGTGGTCATGTTGTCCGGTGTGACTGAGAAAGAGACTCTAAAAACAACGCAGGCCATTGCCATGGGGGCAGTCGATTTCATAGTCAAACCATCAGCATCAGTTTCACTAGATATGGAAACGTTGAAGGAAGAGATAATCACTAAAGTTGCTGCGGCTTCGCAGGTACATGTTTCGTACAAACCATATACAAAATCCCACGAGGTTACAACTAAGCGTGGTTCTGGAATGTATAGTCAAACAATTATTGGAATTGGCGCCTCAACGGGGGGTCCAAAGGCATTACAAGAAATGCTGGCTCATGTTCCTGAAGGTGTGTCGTCTCCCATACTAATTGTTCAGCACATGCCGGCGGGGTTTACATATTCATTAGCAAAACGGTTGGACACAATTGTTGATATCCATGTGAAAGAAGCTGTACATGGTGAAGTGATTCAGCCAAGCACTGCCTATATTGCTCCAGGAGACTACCACATGAAAGTACGACATTCCGGGATGAAACATGTTATTGAACTGACGCGGGAACATGTTAGACATGGTCATCGTCCGTCCGTTGATATCCTTTTCGAATCGATGGCCCGGTTGTCAAACATCAATAAAATCGCTGTTGTATTGACCGGAATGGGGTCGGATGGTTCAAATGGAATATATGCATTAAAAAAGAATGATCCAAATGTTGTGGTCCTGGCTGAGTCAGAATCATCGGCAACTATTTATGGGATGCCTAAAGCAGCAATGGAAACCGGTTATGTAGATCACATTGCCTCTGTAAAGGAAATGGGGAAGTGCATTGCTAGCGTGATGAAAACATAGAGCCACTCCGATTAGTTTAAAAATATATAGGGAATGATTACATGAAACGTAATAATGATTTGTCGGAAGCACAAATTGATGTTCTGCGGGAGGTCATGAATGTTGGCGCAGGGAATGCTGCCACATCTATGTCCCGACTGATTGATAAGAAAGTAGAGATGCAGATACCATCGGTCAATATGTTGCCTTTTGAACAGGTGATGGACCTTTTTGGGGGTCCGGATGCCCCAGTTGCCGGAATGATGGTTACTGTTTCAGGCGAGGTTGGTGGTCAAGTTTTCTTTATTCTTAATCTGGATGATGCACAAACTTTTTTGAGAAAGATGACAGATCAACCATTCTTACGATTACAGACTGGACGGATGGATGAATTGACACAATCCGCACTCGAGGAAGCCGGCAATATGATTATCTGTGCTTACGTAGCAGCTTTATCGGATTTTACAGGGTTGTCAATCAGGCCGTCTATTCCATCTGTGACAATCGACATGGCTGGTGCAATGCTGTCTCATGGCTTGATTGAAGTATCACCACATACGGATTTTGCAATTATCATGGATACGGAAATCAGTACCAGTGATGTTACTAACGGGATGAACGGCCATTTTCTTTTCTTGCCCAACCCTGGGTCTTTCAATGAATTTATAAAATCAGTCGGGATGACTTGCAATGGGTGACAGTCGTCATGTTGTCCGTGTTGGGATTGCCGATCTGCAACTGGTAAAAGCACCAGAAACAATACGAACCTCTGGACTCGGTTCCTGCGTAGGTGTCGTCATCTATGATTCACTTAAACAACTGGCCGGCATGGCACACGTCATGCTTCCTGATTCCAGTTTCGCTAAAAAGGAAGGGATGAATGAATTAAAATATGCTGATACCGCCATTGCTGCTTTAGTTGAAAAACTATACCAATCCGGTGCTGGAAAACATGTGTTAAAAGCAAAAATAGCCGGAGGTGCGCAAATGTTTCCAAATAACTCATCCAATGGCCTCATGCAAATCGGATCTAGGAATGTGGAAGCGGTACAGGAACAACTTAGTCATTACCACATACCTGTTGTAGCGTTGGACGTCGGTGGGAATTGTGGTCGGACAATTGAATTTGATCCACGAACGAGTAACTTGAACATACGAACCGTCCATCATGGTGATTCTATTATTTAATCGTGAAAGGGGAGTTGATATAATGGCGACAAACAGATCTCCTCTCGTGCAAACTTTATGGGAAAATTGGTTGCATCATAATGATCAGACTGCCGCGAACGGTTTGATTGAACAATATATGTATCTGGTAAGTTACCATGTTGAACGAATTTCCGGTAACCTTCCAAATTATGTAAGTAATGATGATTTAAAAAGTTTTGGAATGATAGGATTATATGATGCACTGAATAAATTTCAGCACAATCGAAACCTTAAATTTGATACATATGCATCATTCCGGATTCGTGGTGCCATCATGGATGGGCTTCGCAATGAGGATTGGCTACCAAGATCCATCAGAGAAAAAACGAAAAAAATTGAACGGGCAGCGCAGGAACTGGAGCAATACTACCAGCGCGAACCAACAGCGGAAGAAATTGCTGCAAAGCTTCAGATGTCAACTGAAGAGGTCGAGGAACGCACGCGCGATCAGCTGATAGCGAATGTATTGTCCATCGAGGAAAAAACCAAACAACAGGAGCATGAATATAAGGAAGGAATTGGCTACACTATACCTGATGATTCGTCCGGTTCACCTGATGAACGTATGCTTCAAGCGGAGCGGAATGCAGAGCTGGCGGACAGTATCAGGTATCTGACAGAGAAAGAACAGCTGGTAGTCAGTCTGTTTTATCATCAAGAACTAACCTTTACAGAAATTGGCCATGTTCTAGAATTGACAACTTCAAGGATTTCACAAATACACCGGAAGGCTATTTTCAAATTAAGAAAAACGCTTCTGAAAATACAAGACAATCCGGGAATAGACTAGTAACTTTATTCAACTTTCGCAGCCTGGAAATGAACACATAAAACTTGAGAAAATGAAGATAGCCGGACATTCACTACGCTAGTTGGAAAGTTGATAATCGTGGATAGAGAGGTTTTTCGATGGCAATCTTATTATTTATAAGTTTATTGGCGCACCTGATAACATTTGTTGTGATTTTCAATCTGGCTAAGCAATTGCAATCAATAAAAAACGAGCGGCATAATGATTTATCTGAACAACTGTCAGGCTATTTAGAAGCAATACGTGAAGAGAATCGCCATCTTGAAGCAACATTGGCCGATGAAAAGAAGCAGAGTAACCATACAACCAAACAGGGAAACAATCATATACAGACGGTTGAATCAACCCCAATAGAGACTGGAAAATCGCAGACTGCTCCAATTTCACAAGAGCCGGAGATGTCACTGGAAGCACAGGTGTTGCATCACTATGCTAAGGGAATGACAGTAGAAGAGATTGCACGTGAATTAGATTGTGGTCAAACAGAGGCGGAATTGATTATAAAATTTCACCGCAATGCTTATAATAATCCTTGATTGGCTATAATAGTTATGGTATATTTATCTCTGGTGTAAAACTATGTTTGTTTTAATGCAAGCATATTGGAATACACACGCCAAGTGATTTGCATATTCGGTGCTGTCCAGGAAACGCCATCACGTTTAAAAGTGGTATAATACAACACTTTTTTCATCGTTTTCAGGTACAGTTTTTATGCAAAGATGACCTTGGGCGGAGGAAAAAACCATTAGGAGGAATATTTTATGTCAGTCATTTCGATGAAGCAATTGCTCGAAGCTGGTGTGCATTTTGGTCACCAGACACGCCGTTGGAACCCGAAGATGAAGAAGTATATCTTCACTGAGCGTAACGGCATTTACATTATCGACCTGCAAAAAACAGTGAAAAAGGTCGAGGAAGCTTACAATTACGTACGGGATATCGCTGCTAACGGAGGTTCTGTCCTTTTCGTCGGAACTAAGAAGCAGGCACAGGATTCTGTCCGGGATGAAGCAGTCCGTTCAGGCATGTTTTATGTTAATCAACGCTGGTTGGGCGGAACGTTGACAAACTTCCAAACCATCCGCAGACGTATCAACCGTCTGAAGGATATTGAACGCATGGAAGAGGATGGCACGTTTGATGTACTTCCGAAAAAAGAAGTTGTTGATCTGCTGAAAGAAAAGGAACGTCTCGTTAAGTTCCTTGGCGGCATTAAAGAGATGGATGAACTGCCGGACGCTATGTTCGTTATTGATCCGCGCAAAGAACGGATTGCAATCGCGGAGGCACATAAATTAAACATCCCAATTATCGCCATGGTTGATACCAATTGTGATCCGGATGAAATTGATTATGTCATTCCGGCAAATGACGATGCGATTCGTGCTGTAAAACTGATGACTTCCAAAATGGCAGATGCTATTCTTGAAGTGAAACAAGGTGAAGAAACCGAAGAAGTTGAAACGGAAGAACAGACAGTTGCCGCAGGAGAAGCAGAATCAGAAACCGATAATGCGTAAAAGGTGAAAGGACAGGTGATAAGGGGATTGAGCCTTTTATCACCTTTTTTTAAGTGCGTGTTCAAAGAGAAGGATACAAACTTTTTGAACAACCTCTTTAAGAAAACATAACGATTTAACAGGAATTTAAAGGAGGAAATACCATGGCAGTAACTGCAAAGTTGGTTAAAGAACTGCGTGAAAAAACAGGTGCCGGTATGATGGATTGCAAAAAGGCACTACAGGAAACAGATGGAGATCTTGATAAAGCGATGGAGCACCTGCGTGAAAAAGGTATGGCCAAAGCGGCTAAAAAAGCAGATCGAATTGCTGCTGAGGGTGCTGCACACATTGAAGTGGACAACAATACAGCAGCGCTTCTAGAAGTCAACTGTGAAACAGATTTCGTTGTAAAGAATGATCAGTTCCAAGCACTACTCAGTGAACTGGGTAAACATATTGTTGAACAAAAGCCTGAAACTGTTGAGGAAGCTTTACAGCAAGAGCTTCACGGTGATGGCGAAACAGTTGAAAAGTATATTAATGCCACAGTGGCCAAAATCGGTGAGAAAATTTCACTGCGTCGTTTCACAGTATTGAATAAGACGGATAATGACGCTTTTGGATCGTACATTCATATGGGTGGAAGCATTGGTGTCCTTACATTGCTGGAAGGAACGAACGATAAAGAAGTAGCTAAAGACGTTGCCATGCACGCAGCTGCTGTCAGCCCACGCTATGTATCACGCGATGAAGTACCTGAAGAAGAAGTCAATAGTGAACGTGAAATGCTGAAAACACAGGCAATGAATGAAGGTAAACCAGAGCATATCGTTGATAAGATGGTCGAAGGTCGCCTTGGCAAATTCTTTGAAGAGATTTGTCTGCTTGAACAAGATTTTGTCAAAGACCCTGATCAAAAAGTGAAGCAATATGTTGAAAGTAAAAATGCTAACCTTAAAACTTTTGTACGGTATGAAGTAGGCGAAGGAATGGAAAAACGTGAAGAAAACTTTGCCGAAGAAGTTAGAAATCAAATGAATAATTAAGAAGTATAATGGAAATAGGGAACGCGGAATGGCTGTTCCCTATTTCATTAAAAAAAAGTCTTTTGACCTTTGTGAATACTTACAATATGAACTGTTCAATGGAGGTAAATATGACAACAGCTCAATACCGTAGAATTGTGTTAAAATTAAGTGGAGAAGCTTTGAGCGGGAACCAGGGCTATGGAATTGAACCGCAAGTAATCCAGTCGATTGCAGCACAGGTCAGAGAAGTTGCTGAACTTGGTGTGGAAGTCGCTGTTGTCGTCGGGGGCGGTAATATCTGGCGCGGCAAAGTCGGTAGCGAAATGGGCATGGATCGTGCGACAGCCGACTATATGGGCATGCTGGCAACCATTATGAATTCACTGGCGCTGCAGGATAGTCTGGAGAAAGGTGGTATTCCAACCCGTGTACAGACATCCATAGAAATGCGGCAAGTTGCTGAACCTTACATAAGGAGAAAAGCAATCCGCCATCTTGAAAAAAAACGTGTTGTCATTTTTGCTGCAGGTACAGGCAATCCTTATTTCTCAACGGATACAACAGCTGCATTACGAGCTGCTGAAATTGAAGCAGAAGTAATTTTGATGGCAAAAAACAATGTTGATGGTGTATACTCGGATGACCCGAAAATGAACAAGGAAGCCGAAAAATATACGGAGATTTCCTATATGCAAATGCTTAATAAAGGACTTGGAGTTATGGATTCGACAGCGTCGTCATTGTGTATGGACAATGATATTAAGCTTATTGTGTTTTCGATAATGGAAAAAGGAAATATTAAACGCGTTGTGCAAGGTGAGCCAATTGGTACAATGATAAGGGGGAATAAATGATGACTAACGATATTGTGAAAGATATGCAGAGTAAGATGGAACAGGCTGTACAGTCTTTTTCAAAGAATCTGGCAACGGTAAGGGCCGGGCGAGCAAACCCGGCAATTTTAGACAGTGTAAACGTTGATTATTATGGTGCAACTACACCGCTTAACCAACTGTCAAACATTTCTGCACCTGAGGCAAGACTTCTGGTCATTACCCCATTTGACAAGTCTGCTATAGGAAATATTGAAAAAGCGATTCAAAAAGCTGATCTTGGTCTATCCCCGTCGAGCGATGGAAACGTTGTCCGTATTAACATCCCCGCTCTAACGGAAGAGCGCCGCAAAGAACTGGTGAAAATTGTTGGGAAATATGCCGAAGAATCACGCGTGCAAGTACGAAATGTGCGAC
Source organism: Lentibacillus cibarius (assembly GCF_005887555.1). Classification (NCBI taxonomy): domain Bacteria; kingdom Bacillati; phylum Bacillota; class Bacilli; order Caryophanales; family Bacillaceae; genus Lentibacillus; species Lentibacillus cibarius. The sequence goes on from NZ_VCIA01000001.1 coordinate 3,451,677, forward strand.
GTGAAGCAAATGATCAACTTAAGAAAGCGGAGAAAAATGGTGATTTGACGGAGGACGACCTTAAAAAAGAGCAGGATAACGTACAAAAAGAAACGGATAAGCATATTGATAAAATCGATCAGCTTGTCAAAGAGAAAGAAAAAGAAATATTAGAAGTGTAAAATGAAGGACTAGTCAAATAAGGAATGATAGCCCTCTTGCTGAATTGCTGAAGAGGGCTTTTATTTCCGTAAGTAGAGCTCGGCAGCGTGTCTTCGATATTTACGGAGGCTTCTGAACATTTCCTTGAGCTATCAGCAAAGCGACGGCTTCCGAAAAGCCTTGTTTTTCTGATGTTTCAATGAAATGTTATGAAATTAATCGGTGATAGTGATATATTGGTTATTCGGTCTAATAGGATAGAATGACGGTGCATTTTAATATTGGATACGATGCTGATCCAGCACTGATCACATTATTCCCGGTCCTTTTCTGATACAAAAGGGCATCAACGATATCGGAGGATAATTTATGTTAATGAAACTTCCATTTTTTAAAAAAAAGAACCCTGAAACCAAAGAACAGTCCGGGCTTGATATGACTCCCAAACATGTCGCTATTATTATGGATGGGAATGGCCGCTGGGCAAAAAATCGAGGCTTGCCACGGATTGCCGGTCATAAAGAAGGTATGGACGTTGTAAGTGATGTGGTGAAAGTGGCTGTATCTTTTCATATAGAAATACTGACGCTTTATGCTTTCTCGACAGAAAATTGGAAAAGGCCGGACACTGAAGTTGATTACTTGCTGCGACTGCCGAAAGAATTTTTACATATTTATTTACCTGAACTGATGGAAAATAATGTCCGCATTGAGACAATCGGTGATTTAGAAGTGTTGCCCAAGCATACGAAGGAAGCTGTTTATTATGCCAAGGAAAAAACAAAAAATAATGATGGATTATTATTGAATTTTGCTTTAAACTATGGAAGTAGATTTGAAATCATGGAAGCTATTAGACAAATTGTTACAGATATTGATACCGCTAAGATGGACCTCGATTCACTCGATGAACAGACGTTTGCGAAATACCTCTATACAAAGGGGCAATCCGATCCTGACCTGTTAATTCGGACAAGTGGGGAGCAGCGACTCAGTAATTTTCTGCTGTGGCAGGCGGCTTATTCGGAATTCTGGTTTACGGATGTATTATGGCCTGATTTTTCAGCGGAAATATTTAAAGAAGCGCTCCATGACTATCAGCAAAGAAAACGGCGTTATGGGGGCGTGTAAGGTGTTGAACAGTAAATGAGACAACGAATCCAGACAGCAATTCTTGCATTTATCATATTTATTCCGTTTGTAGTAATTGGTGGTAACACGTTTCGGGTTTTCGTCTTTCTACTTGCGGCAATTGCGTTTCTTGAACTGATTCGCATGCGGAAGATTACCAGTTATTATATTCCTGTTGTAGTAGCGATCGTATTGTTATGGCTTTTGATGCTTGATGATCCTTCAGTCGTTTTACCAGGACTGGGGAAATCGGAATTGATTATGGTATTTGTGCTCTTTTTACTGGCATATACTGTAATGGCAAAAAACAAATTTGCATTTGATGATGCCGGTTTTATTCTTCTAGCTTTGATTTATGTGGGCATGGGCTTTTTCTATTTGATTGAAACTCGCAATGGAGGGAATAATGTCCAAGGACTGGCTAACTTGTTTTATGTGCTGCTTGTCATTTGGGCGACTGATACAGGTGCTTATTTTTTCGGACGTGCACTTGGCAAACGTAAGCTGTGGCCGGAAATAAGCCCGAACAAAACAGTTGAAGGTGCCGTTGGTGGTGTTTTACTTGCCTGTGTGATAGGTGTTGTATTTCATATTGTCCATCCGTTTTCATATGATATGATAGTTGTAGTTGCTGTCACCGTGTTAGTATCTATGTTTGGACAAATTGGTGACTTGGTGGAATCAGCTTTTAAACGGTTTTATGGTGTCAAGGACTCCGGGAAATTGTTACCTGGACATGGAGGTATCCTTGACAGGCTGGACAGCTTATTATTTGTTTTGCCACTGCTGCATTTCATCCGGTTTTTCTCATAAATGCGAAGAATGTATGCGAAATCGGACATGAAATGCGGACTCCCTATATTTAAAGGAAGGTGCTTCTTTTGACCACAGTTATTGCGTTTATATTCATGTTCGGCCTGCTTGTATTCATTCATGAGTTCGGCCACTTAATCTTTGCTAAACGGGCAGGGATGCTAGCTCGTGAGTTTGCCATTGGATTTGGACCTAAAATGTTTTCATTTACCAAAAATGAGACTGTATATACCATTCGTTTACTACCAATTGGAGGATATGTTCGGGTTGCCGGTGATGACCCGGAAATAATTGATTTGAAGCCGGGCCAGCATATCGGTCTCGAATTCAATCCAGATGGAAACATAAAAAAAATAATTATTAACCATAAGTCAAAACACCCGGATGCGAGAGTCATCGAGGTAGAGCATGCTGATTTGGATCATGAATTAGTTATTGATGGGTATGAACCTGATAATGAAGATGAAAAATTGCGTTTTTCGGTAGATCGTAAGGCGTTCTTCGTGATGGATGAGGAAGAAACACAAATTGCCCCGTATGACCGTCAATTTGCTTCCAAAAGTGTCGGGAAGCGGGCAATGCAATTATTTGCGGGACCCATGATGAACTTTCTATTGGCAATTGTCATTTTCTTCATCGTCGGTCTTGTCCAAGGAATCCCTACAGATGAAGCATTAATTTCTAATGTACATCCTGGGACCCCGGCTGAAGATGCCGGTTTTCAGAAAGGCGATGAAATTGTAAGGATTGAAGGCAATGTCATTTCTGGATGGGATGAGTTCAACCGGATTGTCAAGGACAGCCCTGGTGAGGCGCTGGATATGACGGTGAAGCGCAATGGGGATACGGAATCACTTACTGTAACGCCCGATACAATTGAAGGGCAAGGAATCACATTTGGACAAATTGGTGTTGGCCATGCATTTGAAAAGTCATTTGTGGGAACGATTCAATATGGTTTTACAAAGACGTATGACACAACTAAACTAATCCTGACAAACTTGGGTATGCTTATAACCGGACAATATTCGATTGAGATGTTATCCGGTCCAGTTGGAATCTATGATGCAACAGACCAGGTGGTTCAGGATGGGTTTATTACCTTCCTCATGTGGACGGCTATTTTAAGCGTTAATCTTGGGATTGTTAATTTGGTGCCGATTCCGGCACTTGATGGTGGCCGTTTGCTGTTCGTTGGCATTGAGGCTATCCGGGGCAAACCGATAGACCCACAAAAAGAGGGAATTGTTCACTTTGTTGGGTTTGCGCTTTTAATGCTTTTAATGATTATTGTCACATGGAACGATATTCAACGGCTGTTTTAAAAAAGGAACATTTGGTTTAGTGTTAAACCCTTGTCCAGTCTATACGGCAAGGGTTTCCATCATTGTAAAGGTTTTTGAATAGAATCAGGGGGAAGTTATGATGGATATTTCAATGAGCGAAAAAATGGGTCTTCTGCTAAAGCAGCTTGACATGCCTGAATCACATGTTAATTCCTGCTTTAGTGAAAGCCGGCTGTTAAAACTTGAAGTCCATAAACAAACAAAAATATGGCACTTTCATATACAAGTAAAGCAAGTGCTACCAGTGGATGTTTATTCACTTTTTTTTGCCAAATTGCGAGAAACGTTTGAGCAATTTGCACAAGTGGATTTGACTATATACACGGAAGAGAAACATGCTAACAACGAGATCATTTGTAACTATTGGCGTAACTACCTACAATCTGTATCTGATCTGTCACCGGCGTATAAAGATCTTGTATTTGACCAGACCCCACGGATAACGAATAACAAACTTACGCTCACCGCCCGGAATGAAGCGGAAGGAAAAGCATTGAAAAAACGGCTGGAGCAACCCTTTCAGGACTATTGTAAAAAAGTTGGCGCACCGGCTTTTTCCATTGATATTGAAGTGAAAGAGGCAGAAGTAGAAGAGCTGGAAAAATTCCGGGAACAAAAAGCCCGGGAAGATCAGGAACTTATTATGAAAACCGTTCAAGAAAAGGAAAAGCGAGATAAAGATAAACAAAATAGCGAACAAAATAAGTTGCTCAAGCTAGGTTATAACATCCAGGATGAAGCGATGCCAATGGAAGATATACAGGATGAGGAGCGGCGTGTCACTGTACAGGGCTATGTTTTCTCTGCTGAAATTCGCGAGCTACGTTCCGGCAGAAGTCTGCTGATTGCCAAAGCAACGGATTATACAGACTCCCTGCAAATCAAAATGTTTTCCAAAGGCGATGAGGATGCTGAAAAATTCGCATTGTTAACAGAGGGTATGTGGATTAAGGCGCGAGGTAGCATTCAAACCGATATGTATACAAATGAATTGGCTATGATGGCCAATGACATACACGAGGTTAAAGTGGAATCACGAAAAGATACCGCCCCGGATGGTGAGAAACGTGTAGAATTCCATGCACACACAACAATGAGCCAAATGGATGCAGTGATGTCACCGTCTGCTTTTATCAAACAGGCTGCAAATTGGGGGCATAAGGCGGTTGCAATCACTGATCATGGTGGTGTGCAAGGGTTCCCTGAAGCACATGATGCCGGCCAAAAACATGGAGTTAAAGTTCTTTATGGTGTTGAAGCCAATCTTGTCGATGACGGAGTACCAATTGCTTACAATGAACGTGACGTGCAGCTGGAAAATGGTACCTATGTTGTGTTTGACGTAGAGACAACAGGATTGTCGGCTGTATATGATACCATCATTGAACTTGCCGGGGTGAAAATCCACCAGGGGGAGATTGTTGACCGGTTTGAATCGTTTGCCAATCCCCATCATCCGTTGTCAGAAACAACTACTGATTTGACTGGTATCACCGACGATATGGTGAAAGATGCGCCTGATGTGGATGTTGTTTTAAAGGACTTTTATGAATGGATGGCGGATAGTATCCTTGTCGCACATAATGCCAGTTTCGACATTGGTTTCCTTGATCAAGGCTTTCAGCGAATCGACTATAACAAAACGTCCAATCCCGTCATCGATACGCTGGAATTGTCACGATTTTTGCATCCGGAACTGCGGAATCACCGTTTGAATACGATGTGTAAACACTTGGACATTGAGCTGACCCAACACCACCGTGCCATATATGATGCGGAGGCAACCGGGTATTTGTTATGGAAACTAGTGCAAGGTCTCTTAAAAAAAGAGATTACCAATCATAATCAATTAAACAACCATATGGGTGAAGGGGATGCGTATAAACGCTCACGTCCATCACATTGTATACTGCTAGCCCAAACAGAAGAGGGATTGAAAAATCTTTATAAACTCGTTTCGGCAGCACATGTTGATTATTTTTACCGTGTACCAAGAATACCACGTTCACTGTTGCAGAAATTCCGTAAAGGGCTACTTGTCGGATCAGCTTGTGACCAGGGTGAAGTATTTGAAACAATGATGCAGAAGTCAGCAGATGAAGCAGAAAAAGCTGCTACATTCTATGATTATATTGAAGTACAGCCACCAAGCAATTATGCGCATTTGATTGAAAAGGAACTGGTCCAAAATGAGGCGCAGATCCTTGATATCATTTCGAAACTAGTCGATTTAGGCAAACGGATGAACAAAATGGTGGTGGCAACCGGGAACGCCCATTACTTGGAACAACATGACAAAATTTATCGGCAAATCTTAATCGCATCACAGTCCGGTAATCCGCTGAACAGACAAACGTTGCCTGATACACCTTTCCGGACGACAAATGAGATGCTTGATTGCTTTCGTTTTCTTGGGGAAGACAAAGCAAAAGAAATTGTAGTCGACAATACAAATACACTTGCAGACAATATTGAAGAATTATCTCCGGTTAAAGATGGCCTGTTTACACCAAAAATAGAAGGTGCAGACCAGGAAATGCGGGACCTCTGTTATAATCGTGCCAAATCCATTTATGGCGATCCTGTTCCGGAAGTGGTAACGGACCGGCTTGAAAAAGAGTTGTCAAGTATTATTGGTCACGGCTTTTCTGTTATCTATCTCATTTCACATAAACTAGTTAAAAAATCACTTGATGATGGATATTTGGTAGGATCGCGTGGATCGGTCGGCTCGTCGCTCGTTGCAACGATGTCGGAAATCACAGAGGTGAACCCTTTGCCACCGCATTACGTTTGCACAGGTTGTCATTATCATGAATTTATTACGGACGGTTCAGTCGGCAGCGGGTTTGATTTGCCGGATAAAAACTGCCCGAATTGCGACGTTCCATTGATAAAAGATGGACAAGACATTCCTTTTGAAACCTTTTTAGGATTTAAAGGAGATAAAGTACCGGATATCGATTTGAACTTTTCAGGCGAATACCAACCAAGAGCACATAACTATACAAAAGTGTTATTCGGTGAAGAAAATGTCTATCGTGCCGGAACCATCGGGACTATTGCAGAGAAAACAGCGTATGGGTATGTGAAAGGTTATGCTTCCGATAAACAACTTGTGTACAAAAATGCGGAGATTGACCGGCTTGTACAGGGATGTACTGGTGTTAAACGAACGACGGGACAGCACCCAGGCGGAATCATTGTCGTTCCTGAAGACAAAGAAATATATGATTTCACACCAATCCAATATCCTGCTGATGACCGGAACAGCGAATGGAAAACAACACATTTCGACTTCCATTCCATCCATGATAATTTGCTGAAGCTGGATATACTCGGACACGATGATCCGACTGTTATACGTATGCTACAGGACTTGAGTGGCATCGATCCAAAAACAATTCCGACCGATGATGAAGAAGTAATGAAAATTTTCTCAGGAACGGAATCACTTGGTGTAACCCCTGACCAGATTAATTGCCAGACAGGTACCCTTGGCGTTCCGGAGTTTGGTACAAGGTTTGTCCGTCAAATGCTGGAGGATACTAAGCCGAATACGTTTGCTGAACTTGTCATTATATCCGGATTGTCGCACGGTACGGATGTGTGGCTAGGAAATGCTGAAGAACTGATTAATGAAGGAATCTGTGAGTTACCTGATGTTATCGGTTGCCGTGATGACATCATGGTATATCTGCTGCATAAGGGGCTTGAAGCATCACAAGCGTTTACCATTATGGAATATGTTCGTAAAGGCAGAGGACTTAAAGATGAATGGATAGACGAGATGAAAAAGCACGGCGTACCGGACTGGTATATTGAATCATGTAAAAAAATCAAATATATGTTCCCTAAAGCCCATGCTGCTGCTTATGTATTGATGGCAGTGCGTATTGCCTATTTCAAAGTACATCATCCGATTTACTTTTATGCGGCTTACTTTTCCGTCCGTGCAGGTGATTTTGAGCTGGATACAATGGTTAAAGGGTCCAATGCAATTAGAAAGCGAATTGAAGAAATTATGAACAAAGGGATTGATGCTTCACCGAAAGAGAAAAGTCTTTTGACCGTACTAGAAGTAGCACTGGAAATGTGTGAACGTGGTTTTTCATTTCAAAAGGTGGATTTGTATCAATCAAAGGCATCTGAATTCATTGTGGATGGTAATTCATTAATTCCGCCATTCGATGCTGTAGATGGTCTTGGGACAAATGCGGCTATTAATATTGTTCAAGCTCGAGACGATGGCGAATTTCTTTCAAAGGAGGATCTTCGCCAGCGAAGCCGCATATCCAAAACAGTACTGGAATACTTGGATAATCACGGCTGCCTTGAAGGAATGGCCGAAAAAAATCAGTTATCACTGTTTTAGGTGGTTCGTCATTTTGCTGTTTCCCATCATAATTGATATATAATGCGACATAATTTTGTATGAGTGTTAAACCGCCGCTGCGGAAATACACTACGCTTTCCGCGGGTGACCCGTGAGCCTCCTCGGACATCCGGTGTGCTCGTCGTGTTGCAAGTGGTTTCAGTGAAGCAGCACTCCTCGCAACTCGTAGCGTACTCGGTGGAAGTATCGCTCGTTCCTGCGGGGTCTCACTTTGGCCACTGTTCCCGCAGGAGTCTCCGTGTATTTCCTCCGCTTGTGCTTAACTACATTTATACATAATTAAATCACAAAGAATAATGAACTACTATTTTGATGGTTGATTGGAGTGGAGGCCAGTCGACTCCTGCGGGAAAAGGAAGGCAGGCTAAGTTCGCGACGTCCTGTCGCAACGCCTGCACTAGCACGTCCTGTGCGTCGAAGATCCCGCAGGAAGCGGTTTTCTTCCGAGGAAGCTGAAGCGTTGCCCGCGGAAAGCGACTAGCTGGAACGGAAATCAACCTAGCACTTACGTCACATTATATATCTTTTATGTACTAAAAACACCATTACAGAAAGCAGCTTTTACGTTTATCAAGATTGCAAGGCAACGATTAGAGGGGGTTCAAGGTTATCACAGTTAACTGTTTGAGCTTAACTTTTTGGTGCGAAAGTTGAGTGATTTAAAAACCGCTGTAAAAAACATTCGACACGTGCTATAGGAAGAGGCGAATATAGCTTTTTCCCAAACACCCAAAAGTGGAGGGAGTGATGGTACTTGGAATTGGTAAATGGACATAACCAATCAATCCGACAGTTTCTTATTGACAACCAGCAAGTCTTTGCAGATGAATTGCTTAATGAGGCAAAAAATGTTCGCGATAAGATTGAGGAAATTCAGCTGATAGGGAATATTGATTTACTACAAAATGCACATAAGCTAGTTTTGTATGTTGTAGATGAGAAAAACCAGGAAGTAGAGGAGTTTGCCAAACAGGAAGGTATTGCTTGGGCAAAGTATTCCCTCACACTGACATTGAAAATCGAATGGATTCAGGCAATACGCCGAACACTATGGAATTTTCTCTACGAACACGACAGGTTAAACAATCAACTAAACAGTCGTGACGAATTCTATCGGAGGGAAAGTAAAATAAATGATTTGATTGATAAGTTTCTGAATGGATTTTTCATCAGCTATTCCGCTTTTAAGGACAAATTGCTTGAAGATCAACGAAAACTGGTAGAAAACTTATCGGCACCGATTATTCCGATTACTTCAGCGATAAGCATATTACCGCTAATTGGATCAATGGACAACTATCGGGCAAACATTATTGAAGAAAAGGTTTTACTTGAAATAGGCAACCGGCGTGTGCAGACATTAATAATGGATTTGTCTGGAATTGCATCTATGGAGACGGAGGCAATACACCGCTTTATGCGGCTATTGGATGGAGTGTCAATGATGGGATGCAAACCCGTGATTACCGGATTACGACCAGACATCGTGCAGAATATGATGGATTTGGATGTGAAATTCGGGCAGAATGTAGAAACGAAAGGGACACTTCAGCAAGCGCTGCACGGCTATTTGAATTTGAATACAGAAAACCATGCGTCGAAGAGTTAGTTTTAATAAATAGTTGGAATGAAGGCTTAATAGACGTCAACAACCAAATTCTTGCAACATCCACGTACATATGCTATAGTTTTAAAGGTACGTAATGATACGGAGCAGTAAAAGAGTGGGCGCCCCCCACTCTTTATTCATACTGCTGATTTCCGCACTGTCTCCCCTTGCCACATCTTCCGGCAGGGGGATTATATTATCGGTCAATTGACGTTTTAGTTTCGGAAAATTTGCCGAGATATGGGACGCGGGGTGCAGGAGATAGGCGGTACGGTACGTTCGTTTAGCAGTTAATGTGCAATGAAATGTGTATGAAGGTCCATACTAGTAAATATTACAATTGAATAAAGGAGGATGTTTGTTGAGTTCTCATGTTATCAAAACGACGGAAGAATTGATAGACCCAATCTTAGAGGAAAAAGGACTGGAATTGGTTGATATTGAATATGTAAAGGAAGGAAAAAACTGGTTCCTCCGCGTGTATATTGATAAGAGCGGTGGTGTCGATATCAATGAATGCGGGGTTGTATCGGAACAACTTAGTGAAAAGCTTGATCAAGCCGATCCCGTTAAAGGCGCATATTTTTTGGAAGTCTCCTCGCCAGGTGTCGAACGCCCGCTTAAATCAAAAGACGATTTCCAAAAAAATCTTGGTAACAATGTATATGTGAAATTGTATGAACCCATCGATGGTCAAAAGGAATACGAGGGGATACTTAAAGCATTTGATGGTAATACAGCGACCATTGAATATAAAATTAAAACCCGTACGAAAATTATAGAAATACCGTACGACAAAATAGCAAAAGCAAGATTAGCGGTGACATTATAAAGGGGGAAACGAAAAATGAGCAGTCAATTGTTTGACGCCATTGATTACTTAGAAAAGGAAAAAGGTATTGATAAAGATATATTGATGGAGGCATTGGAAGCCGCCCTCATTTCCGCTTATAAAAAGAATTTTAAATCTGCTTCAAACGTTCGTGTTGATATTGATGAAGAGTCAGCTTCGTTAAAGGTTTTCTCACGTAAAACCGTTGTGGAGGAGGTTGAAAATAACCTTGAAGAAATATCCCTGGAAGAGGCGAGGGAGATTGATCCGAATTATGAGGCTGATGATATCATCGAGGTTGAAGTGACGCCGAAAGACTTCGGACGGATCGCAGCTCAGGCTGCCAAGCAAGTTGTTACCCAGCGCGTCCGAGAGGCGGAACGTGGCGTGATATTCAGCGAGTATGCTGATCGTGAGGAAGACGTGATGACAGGTATCATTTCGCGCAAAGACACGCGTTTTGTTTATGTTAATCTTGGCAAGATCGAAGCAAAACTCGCTGAATCTGAACAAATGCCTACAGAGGACTATTACGTGCATGACCGTCTGAAAGTATTTGTTACGAAAGTGGAAAATTCAAGCAAAGGGCCGCAGATTTATATATCAAGATCACACCCCGGCTTACTAAAACGCTTGTTTGAAATGGAAGTGCCGGAAATATATGATGGTACTGTAGAGATAAAATCGGTAGCCCGTGAAGCAGGTGACCGTTCAAAGATGTCTGTCCATGCTGAAGATCCGGAAATTGATGCAGTTGGCTCCTGTGTTGGACAGCGCGGACAACGGATTCAAGTGGTAGTTGATGAACTAAAAGGTGAGAAAATTGATGTTGTTGAATGGTCGGATGATCCTGTCGTCTATGTTTCTAATGCGCTTAGCCCGTCTAAAGTGATTGATGTCTTGGTGGATGAAGAAGACAAGGCAACAACAGTTATTGTACCTGACTACCAATTGTCACTTGCAATCGGAAAGCGGGGTCAGAATGCTCGCTTGGCGGCAAAATTAACTGGATGGAAAATTGATATAAAAAGCGAATCTGAAGCACGTGAAGAAGGACTTTTAACAGATGACTCAGATACCTTTGATGATGATGCCTATTCTGACAATGAAGAAGACTTGTTTGAATAAGGGGGAAGTCAAATGGCAAAACAACGTAAAGTACCGCAGCGCAAATGCATCGTGACAAATGAAATGAAACCAAAGAAAGAACTTATACGAGTTGTTCGTAATAAGGAAGGTGAGGTTTTTGTTGACCTCACAGGTAAGAAAAATGGACGCGGGGCCTATGTTTCGGCCGAACAGGAAGTAATCGAGAAAGCAGAAAAGGCTGACCTCCTGAGCCGTCAGTTGAATGCCGAGGTTGACCCAGCCATCTATACTGAGCTGAAACAAGCCGCTGAAGGTAAAATAAATGAAAAATAATTATTTAAATATCGTCGGACTTGCCTATCGGGCGGGGAAGTGTTCCACTGGGGAAGACACAATCGTGAAAGATATTAGGCAGCAAAGGGCAAAGCTCGTCCTGCTGGCAAGTGATATTGGTCCCCGTACACAAAAAAAACTTATGAATAAATGTAAAACCTATGAGGTGCCATTTGTATTCGTGGACGACAAAGAATTACTGTCCTATGCAATTGGTAAATCCCAGCGAGTGGCAGTAGCCATTTTGGATGATGGGTTTGCAGCCAAAATCCAATCGCTGCTTAGGTAAAAAATCTTGGGGGTGGATGTATGAGCAAAATGCGCATATATGAATATGCAAGGCAGAATAACACAACCAGTAAAGAAGTAATCCAGCAACTTAAAAATCTAAATGTAGATGTTAAGAACCACATGTCAACTATTTCTATTGAAACGATTGTGGAACTTGATAAAAAGTTTGCACCAAATGAGAACGGAAATAAAACTTCCAGTAATGATAAACAACAGACAAACAATCCAAAAAACAATAAAAATGAAAGCGGACGGCGTATGAATAAACAACAATCAAATAGCAAGCCCAATAAGCAACATCAGCAAAATCAAAATAAAAAACAGGCTTCACCTAATCAGCGAAACCAGGAAAGCCAAAATAAACAGCAGATTTCTCAAGGGCAGCAAAACCAAAAAAATCCGAACAAAAAACAGGCGCCACAGGGGCAACAAAAACGTGGCGACAATCAAAAGCGACAGGATCAACAAAAGAAAAAAGGTCGCCAGCACAAGAATCAGCAACATAACCGCAACCATAATAAAAACCAAAACACGAATTCAGCACCAAAGCAACAGAAACCTGTAAAGAAATTGCCGGAGAAAATCACGTACAGTGAAACACTGACCGTTGATGAACTAGCTGCTAAATTGAATAAGGATGCATCAGAAATAATCAAAAAGCTTATGTTTCTTGGGGTAATGGCTACCAAGAACCAGGACCTTGATGATGATGCAGTTGAATTAATTTGTGATGAGTTCGGTGTCCAAGTGGAGAAGGAAATTATCCTTGAAGATACTGATTTTGATAAATACCGTGAAGAAGATGATGAAGCTAATTTAATTGAACGACCCGCCGTTGTAACGATTATGGGCCACGTCGACCATGGTAAAACAACCCTTTTAGACGCAATCCGTCATGCAAAAGTGACAGAGGGTGAAGCAGGTGGAATCACACAGCATATAGGTGCTTATCAGGTAGAAAATGATGGAAAAAAACTAACCTTTCTTGATACTCCAGGTCACGCTGCATTTACCAGTATGCGCTCCCGTGGTGCTCAGGTAACTGATATTGCTGTTTTAGTTGTTGCTGCTGATGATGGTGTCATGCCACAAACAGTTGAGGCAATTAATCATGCTAAGGCTGCTGAAGTCCCAATTATTGTAGCCGTCAACAAGATGGATAAAGAAGGGGCGAATCCGGACCGGGTTATGCAGGAGCTGACAGAGTACGAGTTAATCCCTGAGGACTGGGGAGGAAGCACTATCTTCGTCAATATGTCCGCAGCCAAACATGAAGGTATTGATAGCCTCCTGGAAATGCTTGTCCTTGTATCCGAGATGGAGGAGTTAAAGGCTAATCCAAAAGCCAACGCGTTCGGGACGGTTATCGAGGCCGAGCTTGATAAAGGAAAAGGGCCTGTTGCGACATTACTAGTACAAAACGGCACACTGAATAAAAGTGATTCCATTGTAGTCGGCAGTACGTTTGGTCGAGTTCGCGCAATGGTCAATGATGAAGGTAAACGTGTACAGTCAGCTGAGCCATCAACCCCTGTGGAAGTGACTGGATTAAATGATGTGCCGCAAGCAGGAGATCAGTTTCTCGTTTTCAGTGATGAGAAGAAAGCGCGTCAGGTCGGTGAAGCACGACAGCAAAAACACATCCAAGAAACACGGTCGGAAACAACGAAAGTCAGTGTGGATGACTTGTTTGAACAAATTAAACAAGGCGAGATGAAGGAGATTAATGTTGTCATTAAGGCTGACGTGCAGGGATCGGCCGAGGCACTTGCATCCTCACTTGAAAAGATTGATGTGGAAGGTGTCAAAATCAAAATTATTCACACTGGCGTTGGTGCTATTAAAGAATCGGATATCATTCTTGCTTCCGCATCCAATGCCATTGTCGTCGGATTTAATGTACGTCCCGATGTCAACGCTAAAAAAGCTGCCGATACGGAAAAAGTGGATGTTCGATTGCATCGCGTCATTTACAAGGTGATAGAAGAAATAGAAGCAGCAATGAAAGGCATGCTTGACCCTGAATATGAGGAAAAAGTGATTGGGCAGGCTGAAGTAAGGGAAACATTTAAGGTATCAAAGATTGGTACGATTGCGGGTAGTTATGTGACAGATGGAAAAGTAACGCGCGATTCAGGTGTGCGCCTTATCCGTGACGGCGTCGTCCAATTTGAAGGTGAAATTGATACCTTGAAACGATTTAAAGATGATGCAAAAGAAGTTTCTCAAAACTATGAATGTGGTATAACGCTCAAAAACTTTAATGATATTAAAGAAGGCGACATACTTGAAGCATTCGTCATGGAAGAAATTGAGCGCACATGATTGTTTACGCTGAAGTCGAATGTATGCTGTATGAAGGCCAATCTTTAAAACAAAAACGTTCCGTCATCAAGCGCGTCATGGCTAAATTACGGAATGACTTAAATGTAGCCGTCACGGAATTAGATTATCACGATTTGTGGCAGCGGACAAAATTGGGCATCGTTACGCTCTCTAATCAAAAGATGCATGCTGAACAAGTGATACAGGAAGCATTAAGAATAATGGATGCATTTCCTGAATTGGAACGCACCATTACAGATGTTGAGCAATTTTAGTACAGAGGCAGATCGTCATATTAACTGAGGTGAGCAAAATGGGTGATATTCGTTCAAATCGTGTAGCGGAACAAATGAAAAAAGAACTGGGTGAACTCTTGAGTCAAAAAATTAAGGATCCACGTGTTGGATTCGTGACGGTTACTGATGTGGAAGTTACCGGTGATTTACAACAGGCTAAGATATTTATCTCCGTACTGGGTAGTGAGGAAGAGAAGCACGAAACGCTTGTTGGCTTGGCAAAAGCGAAAGGGTTTATCCGTTCAGAAATCGGCAAGCGTATACGATTGAGAAAAACACCGGAAATTACATTCGAATTTGATGAAGCTTTTGATTACGGTAATCGTATCGAGAAAATTTTACGCGACTTAAATAATTGAACAGCAGCATGGGATGTAATCTGACTCGTTAGCGGCTAATGAGTCAGATTTTTTCCGTGTACACTAACTAGTGATAGATAGGAGGTGGCGATATGAACGGCATTTTACCTTTATGGAAACCAAAGGGGATGACCTCACATGATTGTGTTATGAGGATCCGAAAATTGTTGCACATAAAGAAAGTTGGACATACAGGAACGCTTGATCCGGAAGTTGAAGGGGTGTTGCCGGTCTGCATTGGTCAAGCAACAAAGATTGTTCCGTTTTTGAGCGACATCACCAAGACCTATATTGCTGAAATTAAGCTCGGGGCTGCTACAGATACAGAGGACAGTCATGGGAAAGTTACCGAAGTCAAAAGTGTGACGCCCCCTCTTTCTCAACAGGCAATCGAAAACGTGTTACAATCGTTTAAGGGTGAAATAACACAAATCCCTCCGATGTATTCTGCTGTAAAAATCAAGGGTAAGAAACTGTATGAATACGCGCGCGCCAATGAACAGGTTGAACGCCCAAAACGTCAAGTGACAATTTTTGATTTGGAACTCGGTGAAGGAGGAATCCAAGAAGACTCCTTCTGGGTACGGGCCGTTTGTTCCAAGGGTACATATATACGGACGTTATGTGTGGATATTGGTGCGGATTTAGGGTATCCGGCACATATGGGTACGTTGTATAGAATAGAATCAGGTGCCATCAATCAAAAAGACACTGTTACATTCCAAGATGTCGAACAGGCGATTGAAAATGGTACACTTGATTGGATACTGCTTCCAATTAATCGTGGACTGGAACACATGGAACGGCTCTTCGTGGATGCCGATACAAAAAAGCGCATCCTTAATGGACAAAAGCTATCAAAACCCAGTATTGCACCGGAAACTGATCCCTTTCTGATCATGTATGACGATCAAGTATTGGCCGTCTATCAGACTCATCCGAAAGACGCTGACGTGATGAAGCCGGTTCGGGTTTTCAATGATTGAAAGTAGGTGAATCTAATTGCAAACGATTAAGTTAACTTATCCTCACACATTACCATCGGATGAACTACCGGAAACAGTAGCAGCTATTGGTTTTTTTGACGGGGTCCATAAAGGTCATCAACAAGTGATTCAGGCTGCGATAGCTGAGGCAAAAGCCCGGCAGATGCAAAGTGCGGTGATTACCTTTCACCCACATCCGTCCGTTGTATTGCGAAAGGATGTACAGCATGTCAAATATATAACTCCTTTACAGGAAAAACAAGAGATATTGCAGCGTTTAGGTGTTGATCGTCTTTATGTTATTACATTTGATAAGACTTTATCTTCGCTTGAACCACAAACCTTCATCGATGAATTCATCATAGCAATGAATATTAAACACCTTGTGTCAGGATTTGATTTTTCATACGGGTATAAAGGACGTGGAAATGTACATACCATACAGAATCATTCTCGAGGCTTGTTCACTTTCACAGCCATTGATGAAGTGAAAATGGATAATGAGAAGATAAGTTCAACAAGAATAAGAGAGTTGCTAAAAAATGGTCAGGTCGACAAAGCCAACACACTACTCGGTAGGCCTTTAACAGTTCGTGGCATCGTAAAAGAAGGTGATAAGCGCGGCAGAACAATTGGTTACCCAACAGCAAACCTGGATGTCAGTACGGATGCACTGCTTCCAAGAGTGGGTGTTTATGCTGTTAAGGTTCTATACAAGAACGAAGTATACAAAGCAATGGCTAGTCTGGGCTATAATCCTACGTTCACTGCTGACAGAAAAGAACCGATTATTGAGGTTAATATTTTTGATTTTAATAATGATTTGTATGGTGAATCGTTAATCCTTGAATGGCACAAATTCATACGGGATGAGGAAAAGTTTAATAGCGCCGATGAACTGGTGAAGAAAATAGAAGACGATGAGTGCCGCATACGGGACTTTTTTCATCATTAGTCGTAAAAAAGCAATATAACTCTTGCATTCTAAATAAAAAAGATGTACCCTTAATATCGTAAACCATCTCTTGGCAATTCGTAACTCCGGCGCTTGCTGGGAGACTGGGGATAACATATAATTCATGGAGGTGAGCCTAATGGCTATCACAAAAGAACGTAAGAATGAAATTATAAGTGAGTTTAAAGTTCATGAAAATGATACTGGTTCTCCGGAAGTGCAAATTGCTGTCTTAACCGATGAGATTACAGCGTTAAATGAACATTTACGTTTTCACAAGAAAGACCACCATTCCCGCCGCGGTCTTTTGAAAATGGTTGGTAAACGTCGTAACTTACTTAACTACTTACGTAAAAAAGACGTTACGCGCTACCGTGATTTAATTAAAAAGCTCGGCCTACGTCGATAAGAGCAAAACTCAGAAAGCAGGAGGAATCCTGCTTTTTTTCACTTTAGTAAAGGATAGTTGTTCTTTCGCTTACCATTCCTGGTATTCCCGAATACCTTAAAAGTAGGTTCAGAAAGGACAGGCTACAGTCGTCCCTTCCTTGACCTTTTTCAAAGATAAGAAACTATAAAATTTCGCGATATAACTTTTACTTGCAAGGTAAGGCCACATCCGCTTCGACGCACAGGACGTGCTAGTGCAGGCGCCCGGACAGGACGTCGCGTTCTTAGCCTGCAAGGGCGCTTGCGCCTTTGTTCATGCAACCAAAACTTTTCTGACGGATGATTCCACATAATGATACATAAAATTTACATTTACGCCCATTAACTATAAAATGAGGGTAGAAAGTTTTTGAAGGGAGTTCTATGACTAATGAAAGAAGTGAAAAAAACGTTCTCCACGGAAATAGCAGGGAGAACATTTACCGTTGAAACTGGAGAACTGGCAAAACAAGCAAATGGTGCTGCTATGATTCGTTACGGTGACACATCCGTACTATCGGTGGCAACAGCATCCAACGAACCAAAAGATTTACCATTTTTCCCATTGACTGTAAACTATGAAGAACGTTTGTATGCAGTAGGAAAAATTCCTGGAGGTTTCATTAAACGAGAGGGGCGTCCAAGCGAAAAGGCAACATTGACCTCCCGATTGATTGACCGTCCAATTCGTCCCCTTTTCCCGGATGGCTACAGAAATGAAGTGCAAGTTATTAGTACAGTCATGAGTGTTGATCAGGATTGTTCCTCTGAAATAGCAGCTATGATTGGTTCATCGATTGCACTTTCCATTTCAGACATACCGTTTTCAGAACCAATAGCTGGGGTTCATGTTGGTCGGGTTGACGGCGAATTCATTATCAACCCTACTGTAGAACAAGAAGAAAAAAGTGATATTGATCTGACAGTCGCAGGAACGAAAGATGCCATAAACATGGTTGAAGCTGGAGCTGACGAAGTACCTGAAGATACGATGTTAGAAGCGATTATGTTTGGTCATGAGGAAATTATCCGGATCATTGAATTTCAGGAGAAAATTATTAAAGAAGTTGGTATGGAAAAACAGGAATTCCAAGCGGAACAAGTTGGTGATGATTTGGTTGCCAGCGTGGAAGCTGAAGCAAAGGATAGATTGGTTGCGGCCATCCAAACAGAAGGTAAACATGCCCGCGATGAAGCGATAAGTACGGTGAAAAATGACGTCCTTGCCTCTTTTGAAGAGGAAGAAGAGGATGAAACTGTTCTGAAACAAGTTGCTTCGATTCTGGATGATATGGTCAAAGCAGAGGTACGCCGGCTAATAACGAAGGAAAAAATTCGTCCGGACGGGCGCCAAGTTGATGAAATTCGCCCTTTATCATCACGTGTTAGGGTATTACCGCGAACACATGGGTCTGGGCTATTCACCCGTGGACAAACCCAGGCATTAAGTGTGTGCACACTTGGCGCGCTTGGCGATGTACAAATTTTAGATGGTCTTGATTTAGAAGAATCTAAACGGTTCATGCATCATTATAACTTTCCACAGTACAGTGTAGGGGAAACAGGGCCAATCAGAGGGCCGGGCCGTCGTGAAATTGGTCATGGTGCTTTAGGAGAACGCGCACTTGAAAAAGTAGTACCGTCTGAAAAAGCCTTTCCGTATACGATTCGTCTTGTTTCGGAAGTGTTAGAATCGAATGGTTCGACATCACAGGCAAGTATCTGTGCAAGTACCTTAGCAATGATGGACGCGGGGATTCCGATAAAGGCTCCGGTTGCAGGTATAGCGATGGGGCTTGTGAAATCAGGTGATGATTATACGATACTCACAGATATACAGGGTATGGAAGACGCACTTGGTGACATGGACTTCAAAGTAGCAGGAACGGAACAAGGTGTTACAGCGCTGCAAATGGATATCAAAATTGAAGGTTTGTCTAAAGAAATCTTGGAAGAAGCATTATCACAGGCTAAAAAAGGACGTATGCAGATACTTGAATCGATGTTAGCAACAATTGGCGAACCAAGGTCACAGCTATCCGAACATGCGCCAAAAATTATGACCATGAATATCAATCCGGATAAAATTCGGGACGTTATTGGTCCGAGTGGAAAACAAATCAATAAAATCATTGATGAGACTGGCGTAAAGATTGATATTGAGCAGGATGGCAGTGTTTTCATTTCTTCTCCGGATGCCGAAATGAATCATAAAGCAAAACAGATTATTGAGGATCTGATCAGGGAAGTTGAAGTTGGACAAGTGTATCAGGGTACGGTAAAACGAATCGAGAAATTTGGCGCGTTCGTCGAGCTCTTTAAAGGTAAGGACGGCTTAGTCCATATTTCGGAATTGGCTGAAGAACGGACAAACAAAGTAGAAGATGTGGTTTCTGTTGGCGATCAGATTAAGGTAAAAGTGAAGGAGATTGACAATCAGGGACGTGTTAATTTATCACGCAAAGCGATCTTGAAAGAAGAGCGGGAAAAAAGCGAAACATCACATTCATAAACAAAAACAAGAAGCTGGAACCCCAGTTTCTTTTTTTATTGACTCAGCTTTCGCAACCTGAGATGAACACATAAGACTTGAAGGAATGAAGAAAGCTTGACATATACTACGCTAGTTGACTTTTTGGATGAATGATTCGTTATTTATCATCACATTTGATATATAATGCGACGTAATTTTGTATGAGTGTTAAACCGCCGCTGCGGTGATTTTCCGCGAGGAGGCTGAAGCCGTGCCCGCGGAAAGCATCCGCCCGCAGCGATCCCGGACGGTGATCGAAAAGTCGTCGTATTTATAGAAAACACTTCAGTAATTACGTCGCATCATATATCTTTTGTGTACAAAAAATAACCTTTTAGAAATCAAGGTTGTGGGGGCGAGGCAACAGTTAGAAGCGTTTCAAGTTTGCCTCAGTTAACTGTTTCATCTTAATTTTTTGGTGCGAAAGTTGAGTTTATTGTGTTATCCTCTATTGCTCTTATTTGCCGTTTCAGTTTACGATACATATCTTGTCCTACCCTTTCATACGGATGAATAAGGGGGGATATGGATGCACCGTTACCGGCAAATTATACATGTATGTGTCTTTATATTGCTTGTTTACGTGTCGTTTGAAAATGTATATAATCCATTCGAGACAAATGAGGCAGCCACGTTTTCTCATACTGTCAGTGAGGTTACGCAGAAGGAAGACCCGCTATACCGGGAAATAAAACAAAAGCGGTCGAATTATGAGGAAGAACCCGACAATGCTGTAATTGATAAAGTGTGGAAAAAAATGCCGGGCCGAAATGGGTTGAAAGTGAATGTTACGAAGTCATATAAGAAAATGAAAAAAGAGGGGAATTTTGACGAGTCACTTCTGGTACATGAGCAGGTCCCTCCGGAAATAAGTATGGACGAACTGCCTCCAGCACCGATTTATCGCGGTCACCTGACAAAAACATGGTAGCATTACTGATAAATGTGGCGTGGGGAGCGGAATATATTCCATCCATGTTGAACACATTAAAGGAAAACCATGTCAAAGCAACGTTTTTTGTTGACGGCAGTTGGGCTAAGGCAAACGTTGATTACGTCAAAATGATTAAAGAACAGGGACATGTTATCGGTAACCACGCCTACAATCATCCGGATATGTCGCGCTTATCCGGTCAGCAAATAAATGAACAATTGACACGGACGAATGAAATTATTGAAGCCATTACAGGAGATATACCAAAATGGTTTGCCCCGCCAAGCGGAAGCTACTCTGATCAGGTAGTCGAAATAGCAGCAAAGCAAGATTTAGAAACCATTTTATGGACGACTGATACAATCGATTGGAAGAATCCGTCAGTTTCTGTTATGATGAATCGGGTAATGAGCAATGTCCATCCTGGAGCCACAATTTTAATGCACCCCACAGCATCGGTTGCTAAAGGGCTGGACTCACTTATTTCAGGTATCCAGAATAAAGGATATAAAATTGGTACAATCGATGAACTGTTAAGTGAAAAACGATAATTGGGGCAGAATGTCATTTAGGAGGATGAATTTTGGTTGAAAAGTATACGAGCAACAATGGACTTCGGATCGTCCTGGAGAAAATTCCTGCTGTTCGGTCGGTAACTATCGGCATTTGGATAAAGACCGGTTCAAGGAATGAAACAGAAGAAATAAATGGAATTTCACACTTTTTGGAACATATGTTTTTTAAGGGAACTAGCAAGCGATCCCCGCAAGACATAGCAGAAGCCTTTGATGCAATTGGGGGGCAGGTAAATGCATTTACATCAAAAGAGTATACCTGTTTTTATGCAAAAGTGATAGATACCCATAAAGAACATGCTTTGGAGATATTGACTGACATGTTTTTTAATTCAACCTTTGACGAAGAGGAAATGGAACGGGAGAAAAAGGTTGTACTAGAAGAGATTAAAATGTATGAAGATACACCGGATGATATTGTACATGATGTGCTTGCGCGTGCTTCGTTCGGCCAACACCCATTGGGCTATCCTATTTTAGGAACAGAAAAACATTTAGAGTCATTTACACGGAGAAGCCTAAAACAATATATAAATGACTGTTATACACCTGATAATGTGGTTGTATCCATTGCCGGCAATGTGGATGATTCCTTCATTCGTACAGCAGAGGATTATTTTAGCGGGTTTGAGGCGAAATCCGGGAAAACCGAAATCCAGCGGCCAGGATTTTTAGGAAATAACATCGAAAAAACGAAAGATACAGAACAAGCGCATTTATGTTTAGGTTTTAATGGACTGCCTGTAGATGATGAAAATATGTATAGTTTAATCATTATGAATAATGTATTGGGTGGCAGTATGAGTTCACGGCTTTTCCAGGAAGTAAGGGAAAAACAAGGGCTGGCATATGCGGTGTTTTCTTATCATGCGGCTTTTTTGGACAGTGGACTCCTGACAATCTATGCGGGCACTGGCAAAGACCAGTTGCCACAATTGAAGGATATCATTCATAAAACAATTGATGAACTAATGCGAGATGGTCTGACAGATAAGGAATTAATCAACAGCAAGGAACAACTGAAAGGTAATCTGATGCTCAGCTTGGAAAGTACCAGCAGCCGAATGAGTCGAAATGGAAGAAATGAGTTGTTATTAAACCGGCACCGCTCGCTGGATGAAATGATCCAGGAAATTGATGATGTCGATCATGAAAAAATCCGTCATATTATTGATTCAGTTTTTCAGCAATCACCATCAAGTGCATTAATTGCCCCGGCTCCAGCCTGATAAGCATAGTATCAGATTACCGGAATATGTATGGAGTAACCACGTCTATGGGGGCGATCATATGCGTTATAAAGATATCAGCGGCAAAGAAATAATTGACGTTAATGAAGGTGCACGACTCGGTGTGTTAGGTCAGACAGATCTTGAAATTGACGAAAAAACAGGCCAGATAGAATCGTTTGTTATCCCAAGTTATAAATGGTTCGGATTGAAAAAAGAAGGTGCTGAAACGACCATCAGGTGGAGCTCCATCCGTAAGATCGGCGAAGATATGATTATGATTGAGTCGTGACAAACTCGTTTAAGCCAGTATCATTAATGATACTGGCTTTTTTTGGTGTGTTTAATCACTAACTTGCGATTTGCACATAAGCTATAAAAGAATTGAAATAGCAAGATGTGTGGAGGGAAATTAAACGAATGACTCAACAAATCGCTGTAATAGGTGGAGATGCACGTTATTTGGAATTAATTCGTCAGCTGCAGGTATTGCCGGAATTAACCATCCACTTAATAGGATTTGATAAATTAGAGCAAGGATTTACAGGGTTACATCAGACAGATTTTGATGATTTGGATCAGGGTCAGCTGGATGCCATTATTTTACCGATTACCGGAACCGATCAGGAAGGATATGTGGAGACGGTTTTTTCCGATAAAACTATTCAGCTGACTGAAGATTGGTTTAGTGGATTGAAAGATACTTCTATTGTATTTACAGGGATTTCCAATTCGTATTTAGATGCCGCGGCAGGACGTTCTAATGTGGAACTTATTCCTTTACTCGATCGGGATGATGTTGCTATTTATAATTCAATTCCAACCGCGGAAGGCACGATTATGAAGGCAATCGAGCATACTGATTATACCATTCATTCATCGCGAGTGATTGTTGTCGGATTTGGAAGAGTTGGTACTACGGTGGCAAATAAGTTCGCAGCTCTCGGTGCCAAAGTGTCTGTTTGTGCCAAAAGTATTATGGATCTCGCCAGGATAACCGAGTTGGGACACACTGCTATTCCATTTCATGAGCTGCATGAACATACTGGTGAATGTGATTTACTCATTAATACGGTACCGGATCGAGTTGTAACAAAAAATGAAATCCAACACCTTCCACCTCATGGGATTATCTTTGACCTTGCATCTAAGCCGGGTGGAACGGATTTTGATTATGCTGAACACCGAGGTATTAAAGCAATATTGGCCAAAAGTTTACCGGGCGTTGTTGCTCCGAAAACAGCCGGAAAAATATTGGCCGATGTCATTAAACAATTTCTAATCAAACGAGGGGAGAATCAATAATGGGATTAGAAGGAAAACGAATCGGATTTGGTGTTACCGGATCACACTGTACCTATGATCAAATATTCCCGCAGCTTGAAAATCTGATGAAAGCCGGAGCCGAGGTTGTACCGGTTATTTCCTACACCGTTCAGAATACTGACAGCAAGTTTGGCTATGCAGCCGATCATGTCGCCAGGATTGAATCGATTACTGGCAAACGTGCCATTAGAACAATCCCTGAAGCTGAACCGCTTGGACCGGACTTTCCGCTTGATTGTATGGTAATAGCTCCATTGACCGGAAACTCCATGAGCAAGCTTGCCAATGCGCTTACAGATACGCCGGTGTTAATGGCTGCAAAAGCAACGATTAGGAATCAAAAACCAGTTGTGCTCGGTATAGCTACTAATGACGCACTTGGAATGAATGGTGTAAATCTGATGCGCCTTATGGCTAGTAAATATTATTACTTTATTCCTTACGGTCAGGATAATCCAAACAAAAAGCCCAATTCGCTTGTTTCTGACATGAGTCAGCTATCCGCTACGATCGAATCGGCACTACAACATGAACAGATTCAACCAGTCATTATTCCGCATTAAAGGCAAAAATATGGTACAATAAAATGAATCTATCAATTTCAGTGAGGTGTCAGAACAAATGGGGAACAAAGCAGCTTTTAATATTGCGGTTGTAGGCGCTACCGGCGCGGTCGGTCAAAAGATCATTCAGCTATTGGAAAAGAGAAATCTTCCTATAAATCAATTGAGGCTTCTGTCGTCCAAGAGGTCAGCAGGAAAAAGACTGTTCTTTAATAATCAGGAGATAACGGTTGAGGAAGCAACACCTGAAAGTTTTGCGGATGTTGATATAGCACTGTTTTCTGCTGGTGGATCGGTTTCTAAAAAACTTGCGCCGGAAGCGGTGAAACATGGTACCGTTGTAATTGATAATACTAGCGCTTTTCGGCTTGATGAGAATGTTCCACTTGTCGTTCCGGAAGTAAATGAAGAAGATTTACAGTCACATAATGGTATCATTGCTAATCCGAATTGCTCCACGATACAGATGGTTGCGGCGCTGAAACCGATACAGAAAGCTTTTGGTTTGACACGTGTCATCGTATCAACGTACCAGGCGGTATCAGGGGCAGGCAATGAAGCATGTAATGAACTTGAGGAACAGACAAAACAATATATGAATGGGGAAGAATTGACCTCGGAACTGTTGCCGGTTAAAGGAGATTCAAAGCACCTTCCGATTGCGTTCAACGCCCTGCCCCAGATTGACGTCTTTCAGGATAATGGTTACACGTTTGAAGAAATGAAAATGATCAATGAATCCAAAAAAATTCTACATGACGAAAAACTTCAGGTAGCAGCTACTTGTGTTAGATTGCCTCTTTTCACGTCCCATGCAGAAAGTGTGTATGCTGAAGTTGGGCAGAATAATCTTAAAGTAGCAGATATATGGAAAGTTCTCGATGGAGCTGATGGTGTCACTTTGGAAGATGATCCTGAAACACAGACGTATCCGACACCGCTAAGTGCCACGGATAAAGAAGATGTTTTTGCAGGTCGTGTTCGTAAAGACTTGGATAATGACAATGGTTTTCATTTCTGGGTAGTGTCTGATAACCTAATCAAAGGTGCTGCATTGAACACCATCCAAATTGCTGAACGATTAATTCATCATAAATGGCTTTAAAAGATTGAGGTGGAATAATGCAGATAATGGTTCAAAAATTCGGGGTACGTCTGTACAATCCGAAGAAACTCGAAATCATGTCATTCAGCATATAAAAAATTCTTTGATGAACAATTATAAACTAGTCGTCGTTGTATCTGCATTAGGGAGGAAACCAGCTCCATATGCAACGGATACATTGCTGGAGCTGGTTGACTTTCCAAAGAATTACAATTCCAATCGCGAATTGGATTTACTCATGTCCTGTGGTGAGACAATTGCGTCAGTTGTACTTTCAAATGAGCTGCAGAAGCATCATATCAATGCCGGGGCGCTGACAGGAGCGCAAGCCGGATTTATAACAAATGACGATTTCACAGAGGCTAAAATTAAGGAAGTGAAACCGGATCATTTGCTTGAAGCATTTAAACAACATGATGTTATTGTTGTAGCGGGTTTTCAAGGCCGTACAGAGCGTGGAGACATAACAACTATCGGTCGTGGCGGTAGTGACACAACCGCTGCTGCTGTTGGTGCGGCATTGAATGCAGAAAGCGTTGAAATATTTACCGACGTAAATGGAGTAATGACAGCAGACCCAAATATGGTTTCTTCAGCCAGGCCATTGGATATTGTGACCTATACAGAAATATGCAACCTGGCATACCAGGGCGCCAAAGTAGTCCACCCAAGGGCTGTGGAGATTGCCATGCAGGCAAAAATCCCCATGCGTGTTCGATCCACTTATGTTGAGGATGAAGGCACGCTTATAACAGCTTCACGGGTGCAAGAGCTTGGTACAGATATTTCTGATCGCCTAATTACTGGCATTGCCCATATGTCTTCGATAACACAAATAAGAGTCCAGACGAAAGAAGAAACACACCGGCTCCAGTCAGATGTTTTTAAATCAATGGCTGAAGCAGGGATTTCCGTTGACTTTATTAATATTTCTCCGACTGGTGTTATATACACTGTTCCGGATGCACAAACAGAAAAAGCAGTGCATATTTTAAAGACACTGGGCTTTTATCCGGAAATTACGCAAAACTGTGCCAAGGTATCCGCCGTTGGAGCTGGAATGACCGGGGTGCCAGGTGTTGCATCACGAATCGTTCAATCACTTACCAGTGCAGGTGTCCAAATACTGCAATCTGCAGACAGCCACACGACTATTTGGGTGTTAATCCATGAACAAGATTTAAAAATGGCTGTTAATGCACTGCATGATGTTTTTGAACTTGATAATGTAAATAAAAAACCTGTTTAATTCCGTTTTTGGAATTCTTAAGGAAAGGTGTCATTTAATGGACTTTGGTAGGATTTTAACCGCGATGGTAACTCCATTTGATGAGCATGGTCAAATTGACTTGGATAAAACAGATCAATTGATTGAACATTTGCTTGACAACGGAAGTGACGGACTCGTTGCAGGCGGAACAACCGGTGAATCACCTACACTTACCAAGCAAGAAAAAATAACCCTTTTTAGGCACATCGTTAAAACGGTGAATAATCGTGTACCAGTCATTGCTGGAACGGGAAGTAATGATACAGCTGCTTCCATAGCTTTGACAAAAGAAGTTGAAACACTAGGTGTCGATGGAATCATGCTTGTTGCGCCATATTATAATAAACCCAATCCTGAAGGGCTTTACCAGCATTTTGCAGCAATTGCACGTGAAACCACCTTACCGGTTATGCTGTATAACATCCCGGGGCGTTCCGTTGTGAAGATGGATGCTGATACGATTATTCGTTTAAGTGAAATGGAGAATATCGTTTCGGTAAAAGAGGCTAGTGGTGACCTTGATCAGGTGTCTAAGATTATTGAGCATACAGCTGATGATTTCAGTGTTTATTCCGGTGAGGACAGTATATCGCTGCCAATGATGTCTGTTGGTGCCGATGGCGTTGTTTCGGTTGCATCACATATTGCCGGAAATGAAATGCAGGATATGGTTCATGCTTATCAACTAGGGGAAACGGTAAGGGCTGCATCAATTCATCGTAAGTTGGTACCAATTATGAACGGCCTGTTTGCCCAACCTTCACCAGCACCGGTTAAAACGGCATTGAACATGAAAGGGATTGATGTCGGAAATGTCCGCCTTCCGCTTGTGTCACTCACCGATTCAGAAAAAGATACGTTAAAAAATTTGCTTAAAAATATCGGCATTTAAATGCCGATATTTTTCGTTTGTCTGCATGGTTCTTTTCTTCTTTGTTCATACTAATTTTAGTGGGATGAGCATGTAAAAAGGAGTGACCATAAATGGAAAAAGAACCAGAAAAGAAAGGTGATCAGAACCAGGGTGATCAGGCGAATAATTCGTCATTAGTACAAAAGATACAGCAGTTGGGCCAATCCAATGTCCCGCAAGCACCTGATTCCAATATTCATGTACTGTCAATTATTGGGCAGATTGAGGGACATGTACAGCTACCCGCACAAAATAAGACGACAAAATATGAACACATGTTACCGCAGCTTATCGCTATCGAGCAAAATCCTAAAATAGAGGGGTTAATTGTTTTGCTTAATACAGTCGGTGGTGATGTGGAAGCAGGTCTAGCCCTGTCAGAAATGATTGCATCCATATCAAAACCAACTGCTTCCATTGTTTTAGGTGGCGGCCATTCCATAGGTGTACCAATCGCTACTGCTGCAGATTATTCGTTTATCACGCCAACAGCGACGATGACTATTCATCCTATCCGATTAAATGGGCTGGTCATCGGTGTACCGCAGACATTTGAATATATGGATAAGATGCAGGACAGGGTAGTTGACTTTGTAACCCAGCATTCTAATATTAAGGAAGAGAAATTTAAGGAACTCATGTTTGCAAGAGGGAACCTGACTAGGGATATAGGAACGAATGTCGTCGGTGATGATGCCGTCGAATATGGATTGATTGATGGTATCGGTGGTGTAACAGAAGCCATGCAAAAACTGAATGAAATGATTGATGAGAATAAAGGGCCAGAAGAGCAGGTGATTCAATGATTTTATATACGCCTCTTTCGGAAACAGACATTTTTCCTGTTTCCGAACAAGAGCTTAATAAGCGACACTGTGTATCGCACAAAGGTAAGCAATTATTTGTTGAGGAATTAGAAGATGGACAATACCAATTATTGCAGCTAATTTCGACGGATCCAAATGATTTTATGAATGGTGACTACACCCCTGGAACTATTTTAAAGTAAACCATACGTCAAATGGTGATAATTGTGTTATAATGGAACTAATTGTCAACGAGACCCCTTGTCTGCTAGATGGCAAGGGGGTTTAATGCTTTTCATTTCTAAGAATTTGTTTACTAAATATATGGGTGCCGCTTACTTATAAATACTTAGCCTTGTTGTGTTACTGCAGGCAGATTGACACATTACTGTTGGTTCTCGTGTTAGTGAGGTGATTATGTTGGCAAAGAAAAAAAGAAAAAATAAGAAGAACCAATTAACGAAACAAGTAAAATCTGAATTGCTCGGACTGCTTTTTTTATTTATAGCTATTTTTGGAAGCGGGGCCAGTGCTATAAGTGATGGCGCGATTCCCGGTGGTCTAGAGTATATTTTTCGGTTTTTTCTAGGAATCTGGTATTTTATTGCATCTGTTTTTCTGCTGCTAACAGGAATAATATTGATGATCAAGCGACGTTTGCCGATATTTCACAGTAAAAAAATGATAGGTTTTTATATCATCTTTGGTGGTTTATTACTCTTTACTCACATAGAAACATATGAAAGTCTGCTTGCCATACCGGCTAACCAGTCAGTAATCAACGCTACATGGGACAGTATTATTACTTTCGTTAATGGTGATGGTGATGCTGCTCAAACTGGGGGCGGAATGATTGGTGCTATGTTGCTCGTATTTAGTTACTATTTATTCTCTGCTGCTGGTGCGAAAATCGTTTCTATTTTTTCCATTTTAATTGGTATTATTTTTATGACAGACTTTTCGTTGGGAGACTTCTTTGCGAAAGTTGCAAAACGAATAGCGGCTATGATGCGTTCAATGAAGGAGCGGCTACTGGAATTCAAGGTTTCCAGAAAAGAGAATGATAGTGACATTGGTGATGTTCCAGATATAGAACTTGCAAATAATCATGAGCAAGATGAGCCTTTAATTCAAGACTTTACGGATGTAGCGTATTCGTTTGATCCACCGCCACCAGAAAAAAATACGAAGCCCGCAACTGAAATGCCAGAGGCGGACCATAGTCATAGAGCGGAGACGGGATTAGATGGCACACATGAGGATCACGAGGAACATGAGGTGTATGAGGATAGTCCGCTACCAATGACTGAAACGGAAAACCATGAATATGAGCTGCCTTCTTCCAATCTATTAGCGGAACCAACACAAAGTTCCCAGCAACAGGAGAAGTCACAAATTCAGGCTACTGTACGGAAATTGGAGCGGACTTTTCAAAGTTTTGGGGTGAAAGCAAGGGTAACCAAAGTGCATGTCGGTCCCGCTGTAACGAAATATGAAGTTTCCCCTGAAGCAGGTGTTAAGGTTAGTAAGATAGTTAATTTACATGATGATCTTGCCTTAGCTTTAGCTGCCAAAGATATCCGGATTGAAGCACCGATACCGGGTAAATCTGCAGTTGGTATTGAGGTGCCGAACGAGGAAATTGCCATGGTTTCACTTAGAGAAGTTCTCGACAGCTCACCCGCTAAACAATCTGCCAAACTATTATTTGCACTTGGCCGCGATATATCTGGTGATGCGGTCGTCTCTGAATTAAGTAAAATGCCGCACATGCTTATAGCCGGCGCGACAGGAAGCGGGAAAAGTGTCTGTGTAAATGGAATCATTACGACTATCTTAATGCGCGCTAAACCACATGAAGTTAAAATGATGATGATTGACCCTAAAAAGGTAGAGCTGAATGTCTATAATGGAATACCACATTTATTGACGCCCGTTGTTACTGACCCTAAAAAAGCATCTAGAGCATTGAAGAAAATTGTTGATGAGATGGAACGGCGCTATGAATTATTTTCGGATACTAGCACACGTAATATAGAAGGATATAATGAATATATCCGCAAGTATAACCAAACAGTTCCGGAAGAGGAGCAGCAGCCAAATCTGCCATATATTGTTGTGTTGGTGGACGAGCTTGCCGACTTGATGATGGTCGCCTCCAACGATGTGGAAGATGCGATTACAAGACTTGCACAAATGGCAAGAGCTGCCGGTATTCACTTAATCTTGGCAACACAGCGCCCTTCTGTTGATGTCATCACTGGTGTCATTAAAGCAAATATTCCTTCCCGGATTGCATTTAGCGTATCATCTGCAACGGATTCACGGACCATCCTTGATGCAGGTGGGGCTGAAAAGCTGTTGGGACGTGGAGATATGTTGTTCATGCCCGTTGGTTCCTCTAAACCGATGAGGGTACAGGGAGCGTTTTTATCTGACGAAGAAGTGGAGCGTATTGTCGATCATTGTATTGATCAGCAGAAAGCATCTTACCAGGAAGAGATGATTCCGGAAGAAACAAGTGAAGCGGCTTCAGATGTCGATGATGAATTATATGATGAAGCAGTCCAACTTATTACTGAAATGCAAAGTGCCAGTGTATCGATGCTGCAGCGGCGGTTCCGGATTGGTTACAACCGTGCTGCACGGCTTATTGACGCCATGGAAGAGCGAGGGGTCGTTGGTCCATATGAAGGAAGTAAGCCACGTACTGTACTCGTCTCACATATGAATGAGGAAAAGACATCATAAGACTTTGTGCTGAAGGGCGGTACTACTGATATAAGGAGTAACCGCCCGCCTTTCTACTCTAGGGTCTTAATTTTTAAAACTTGAGAAACTTCTCCCGTAGCTATTTATTTATCTTGGAGAAAATGTTATATTTATGTCGAATTTAACAGTTATATGTCAGACATCAGATTTCTAACAGTAGCTCATTCATAGTTTAGGAAGGAGACAATATGTCGCTAAAAATAGATTCGCGTCAATTATATTTGCAAGTTATCGATCAACTTAAGCAAGATATTGAAAGCGGTAAATACAAACCGAAACAAAAGCTTCCATCTGAATTCCAGTTGTCCAAGGAACTTGGTGTCTCCCGTGCGACGTTGCGTGAAGCATTACGTATACTTGAGGAAGAGAATATCGTGACGCGTAAACATGGGGTAGGGACGTTTGTTAATCCCAAACCAATTTTTTCATCAGGTATCGAACAGTTAAACAGTGTGACTTACATGATAAAAGAATCCGGGAAAACACCGGGATCACAGTTTTTAACGACTGAGTTTCTGGAGCCAACAGCTGACGAGAGGCAGAAGTTTGCACCGAGAGAACTGGAATCGATTGTGAAAATTGAACGTGTCCGGACAGCGGATAATGAGCCGGTTGTATTTTGTATTGACAAATTGCCTGAGGGACTTGTACCCGTAGATAGGGTGCATCAGACAGATTCACTATTCAAGTTGATGGAAGCGTATTCTGGAAACAGGATAGCATATGCGATAACATATATTGAACCTGTCAGTTACCATGACCGGATATATGAGATTCTTAAATGTGATCCTGAACAATCATTATTACTGCTTAAGCAAATGCATTATACAGCTGAAGATGAACCTGTACTATATTCGGTCAACTTCTTCCGTTCGGATATGTTCAGTTTTCATGTTTTAAGGAAACGCTAGGGACGTCGCGTTCTTAGCCTGCAAGGGCGCTTGCGCCTTTGTTCGTGGGTTGAAATAACCATGACGGACATTTCGATTTCAACTTGTAACTTTCCTTATTCCTATCCAGCAGTTAACATCTTTTCTTCCTAGCCGAACAAGTAACCCCGCAACAGGGAATTCTTCGCTCTGCGCCATATATTTAAGGAACGAGATAATGGGAAATTGAACTACCTGTGTTGCCCAGAACCAAACAACACAGGTTTTTGCTATAATATGATATAAATAAGTATACACTATAGCTATGTGCTGTATTCATTACATAAGTAAAGGAGGCTACCTTGATGACCGAAAAGCTGGAAACGGTTATTCCCGGGAACGGAGTCCATATACATCTCGTCCCGGGGAAAAAATTCAAGACTGTCAGCATCACCGCAAAATTTAGAGCACCTCTGTCAAGGGATACGATAACCAAACGGGCACTACTGCCATATGTTCTACAGCAGGGGACGCTTACCTATCCGGATAGGAGTGCTATGCAGGCTAAGCTTGATGAGTTGTATGGTGCTGTTTTATCGGTGGATAGCTCCAAAAAAGGCAACAACCACATCATTACCATTCGTCTGGAAACAGCTAATCAAAAATTTATCTCAGATGAAGCGTCTATCATGGACGAGGCGGTTAACTTATTGAAGGAAGTCATTTTTCATCCTATTAGTGAAAATGAAGCATTCCTTCCTTCTGTTGTAGATAGAGAAAAGTCTACACTGCAACAAAAAATGAACAGTATCGTTGACGATAAAATGCGTTATGCAAATATGCGCCTTATTGATAAAATGTGCAGCAATGAACGGTATGGTTTGCATGTTCAAGGCTATGAGGACGATTTAAAGTCCATAACAGCTGAAAATCTGTACGCTTATTACCAGTCTGTTTTGAAAACAGATCAGCTTGACATTTATGTTTCAGGTGATTTCGAAAGTGGCGTTATGGAAGAAAAAATAAAAAGTGAATTCGAACGTGATCGTGACTGGGATTCTAAAGAAGCTATGGCGGAACCAGATTCGGAAAAACAGTCGGGCGGACCGAATGAAATGATAGAAACGCAGGAAATCCAACAGGCAAAGCTGCATTTTGGATACCGGACACATATAACCTATGCTGACAGCGATTACGCTGCACTACATGTTTTTAACGGGTTGTTCGGCGGTTTCCCGAGTTCTAAGTTATTTATCAATGTTCGAGAAAAAAATAGTCTGGCGTATTATGCCGCATCAAAATTTGAAAGTCACAAAGGGCTCTTGTTTGTATTTAGCGGAATCGCCCCTGAAGATTATGGACAGGCACGTGAAATCATTGAGAAACAATTGGAGGCAATGAAAAACGGCGATTTCACTGAAGAAGAAATGACCAACACAAAAGCATTAATCATTAATCAGTTGCTGGAGACGATGGACGATTCCAGGGGCCTGATAGAGCTTTTATATCAACAAGTTGTAGCAGATACAGAATTGTCGCCACTTGACCTGGTGGAGGGTATCAAAAATGTCAGTAAAGAAGATGTCGTCAATGCAGCAAACAAATGCGATCTTGACACCATTTATTTGCTGACGAGTAAAGGAGGCGCTTCTAGTGAATAAATTCTCCTATGATACGATTAAAGAAGTTCTTTATAAGGAGCAGCTTACGAATGGCCTAACCGTTTACCTGCTACCAAAACCCGAAATGGCAAAAACATACGGTATCTTTGCAACCAATTATGGTTCGATTGACCAAACGTTTGTCCCAATCAATGAGACGGAACAAGTAACCGTGCCGGAAGGAGTTGCTCACTTCCTTGAACATAAAATGTTTGAAAAAGAAGACCGCGATGTGTTTGCTGACTTTGGTAAACAAGGAGCCTCGGCAAATGCTTATACATCGTTTACCAAAACAGCCTATTTATTTGCTGCTACCAATCAAATTGACAAAAATGTCGAGACATTACTCGATTTTGTACAAGATCCTTACTTTTCAGATAAGTCAGTCGAGAAAGAAAAAGGAATTATTGCACAGGAAATTGAAATGTACAATGATCAGCCAGATTGGCAATCATTCATGGGGACACTCCGGAGTCTGTTTCACCATCATCCCGTGAAGGTTGACATTGCCGGAACGGTTGATTCCATCCGTACGATTAACAAGGATGATTTATACACTTGTTACCACACGTTTTATCACCCCAGCAATATGACGCTTTTTATTGCTGGGAACTTCGATGCCGAACATATGATGAAATTGATCAAGACCAACCAGCAAGATAAACATTTTGCTGAAATGGAAGAAGTGAAACGCGAATTTCCTGAAGAGCCTTCCACTGTAGCGCAGAAGGAAAATAAAATTGCCATGCCTGTTTCGGTCCCGAAGTGTACCATTGGCATTAAGGAATCGGCTACTGCTCTCAGAGGAGATGCTTTTCTGAAGAAAGACTTATTGCAAAATATGGTACTTGATTTTTACTTTTCCAAAGGCGGCCCTTTTTACCGGCAATTATACGAAGAGCAGCTAATTGACGAAAGCTTCCACTTTGAAACGAATTTGGAGAAAAATTTCGGGTACTCTTTGATTGGTGGGAATACCACTAATCCTGATCTGTTTGCTGATAAACTACGGAAGATGCTGACATCAACAAATCAAGCTACGTTTACTGCTGAAGAAGTTGAGCGCATGAAGAAAAAGAAAATTGGTCAGCTATTACGAGCAATGAATTCTTTGGAGTTCATTGCAAATAAATACATTCATTATGATACAGTCGGTATTGATTTATTTACCATTATTCCTACTATCCAATCATTGACAATGGAGGATTTGTCCAGGATTGGATTCAGGAAAATCGTTTAGCAGTATGTAAAATTGTCAATGAGTAGGGGATAAGGATTATATGGGGAGAAACGTATTAGTAATTGGTGCAAGCGGCGATATTGGTACCGCCATATATAAACAGCTTGTCACTGAAGGTGATCAGCTGATTTTGCATTACCATCAGAATAAGAAGGCGTTAGAAGGAAATAAATCAGATTTGCACCAAGAGTCAATTCTAATGGAGATACAGGCAGATCTTAGTACTTCAGGTGGGCTGAATCATTTGTTAAAACAGCTTACACTTCCTATAGATGCGCTCATATTCGCAAGTGGGAAAGCACATTTTGGGCTTTTTCAGGATACAGAAGAAACCATCATGGACAACATGCTGGCATTGCATGTGAAAGCGCCATGGCTTATATCCAGACACGTGCTTCCTCAAATGATTGCACGGAAAAAAGGGAAAATCATTATGGTTACATCCATCTGGGGGGAAGTAGGCGCCAGCAATGAAGTCGTGTATTCATCGGTTAAGGGCGCGCAAAACAGTTTCGTCAAAGCACTTGCGAAAGAAGTTGCACCGTCCGGAATTTCCGTGAATGCCGTGAGCCCGGGATTTATTGAAACAAAAATGAACGAACATTTGCTGGCGGATGAAAAAGATATGATTATACAGGACATTCCTGCAAGTCGAGCTGGCACTGTGGATGATGTTGCACATACAGTTAGTTTTTTAATGAATGAAAAGTCCGGCTATATCAATGGAGAAATTATGCATGTAACAGGTGGGTGGCTATCCTAATCATAATGTATAATCAGGCCAAAACATCGAATACTAAGTGTGAAAAATTTAAGAAGGAGGCAGATTCACATGTCTGTTCTTGATAATTTTGACACATGGAAAGACTTTTTGGCCAGCAGACTTGAGCAAGCGCAATCACAAGGGATGGGACAGCAAACGATATCGAATATGGCGTATGAAGTTGGTGACTATTTAGCAAATAGTACCGATGCTAAGAATAACGAGCAAGCTGTTCTTCAGGAAATCTGGACTGCTGCATCTGATGATGAGCGTCATGCAATTGCCAATGCAATGGTCAAACTTGTACAGAATCAAGGAAACACAAAATAAGATAGTTGTACGATAAAGAAGCTGTCAACACGTACAGCTTCTTTATTTTTTCGATATAATCTCCTTTTCACAATGCCCAAAATACTTTATTATAGTATAATGGATATGATAATAAACAAAAGTATGTTTTTTGAGGGGCTAATAATGGAAAAAACAGAATGGTACCTTGAATATGAAATTCAATATAATCGACCTGGCTTATTAGGCGATATTTCCTCGCTTCTTGGGATGCTTTCCATCAATATCATTTCGATTAATGGTGTGGAAAATTCAAGACGTGGGATGCTGCTCTTATCCAGAACAGAAGAACAAATTATTCGATTGAAATCAATTATGGAGACAATGGATACAATACGAGTAACGAAACTGCGCAAACCGAAACTGCGCGACAAACTGGCTGTTCGTCATGGACGATATATTCAAAGTGATGTGGATGACCGGAAAACGTTTCGGTTTGTCCGAGATGAGCTTGGACTGTTGGTTGACTTTATGGCTGAGCTGTATAAAAAAGAGGGACATAAGTTAATTGGTATTCGTGGAATGCCGCGTGTTGGTAAAACGGAATCAGTTGTGGCAGCAAGTGTCTGTGCAAATAAGCGATGGCTATTCGTTTCGAGTACGCTACTAAAGCAAACCATCCGAAAAGAATTAATTAAGGGCGAGTACAGCACCGATAATCTTTACATTATTGACGGCATTGTATCTGCCAGGCAAGCCAACGAACAACATTGGGAACTGATTCGTGAAATTATGCAGCTGTCCGCCGTTAAAGTAATTGAGCATCCTGATATGTTTGTACAGCAGACCGAGTACAAATTGAGTGACTTTGACTATATCATCGAACTTCGCAGTAATGAAAATGAAGAGATTACATACGAACCAGTTGAAAATAACCAGTTCGGCCAGGGAGATGGTTTTTCAATGTTTGACTTTTAAGTGCAGGCGCAAGCTTTCACCATAAACGATTCAAGTTTTCTTAAAATGGATGGTGTTATTTATGGAAATCGGCGAAAGACTAAAGGAAGCAAGAGAAGCGAAAAACTTGTCGCTGGATAAGTTGCAGGATATGACAAAAATACAGAAAAGGTATCTGGATGCAATCGAACAGGGGAACTTTGGGATTTTGCCAGGGAAATTTTACGCACGGGCATTTATTAAAGAATATGCCTCAGCGGTTGGTCTTGATGCAAAAGAATTAATGGAAGAACATAAAGACGAAATACCGCAGACCGAAGAAGAAACGCCATCACAGTATACGTACATACATCGGTCGAGAAAGGATAACAGTCCTGCAAAAGGCACTTCTGTATTTTCATTAATACCAACAGTGATTGTTGTTCTATTAATTATTGGTATTATGGCTGTCGTATGGTTTTTTGCTCAGGATACGTCACCAGACACTGATAATAATAACGAACCAAAAGAACCACAGGAGGACAATGCAATTATCCGTGATTCCGGCGACAGTGAACAAGAAGACGGACAATATCCGGAAGAAAACGATACAGGCACTAAAGATGGCCCCGGTGATACATCTGATTCGGAACAACAGGATCAACAGGATGAACAAACCGATTCGTCATCTAATGAGGATATTGACAACGCCTCCCCTGAACTTGTTGTTGAAGAAAGAGGTTCAGGCAGTCCCCCGGAATCAACACTCACATTAAAGCATGCCAGTAACGATATAACCCTCAAGATTGAAACATCAGGTGAATCGTGGCTGGAAGTGGAAAACGGTAATGGTGAATCCTTGTTTTCAAATATGTTCGGGGAAGATGAGTCGCCTTTGGAATTGGATGTTTCGGACGAAGATCGTATCTGGATTAATGCAGGAAGTGCCCCAAATCTGGATGTTAGTATTGATGGCTTAGCATTAACATATCCAGTCGACCCTGAAAAAGAAGTGTTTCAGCACATTTGGATAAACCTGAATAAAGATGGCGATCAAACAGACTGATTGGTAAACGACCTGGCAGTTGCCGCCCCTACGTAACCATGATCTCGTTCCGTGAGCTTAATGGGGGGCTTGCTGCCAGTTACATGTGGGATGAACACAGGGAAGGGTCTTATCACGCAGGAGGTATGGGGTATGAATTTACCGAACAAATTGACATTATCACGTATTTTTTTAATTCCGATTTTTATTGTTTTACTTAGTGTACCGCTGGGTTGGGGAGAATGGATGATTGGTGAAAACGTGCTGCCTGTATCCCATCTGGCAGCAGCAGTATTATTTATTATTGCAGCGGCAACGGATTGGGTAGATGGTTATTATGCACGAAAGTATAATTTGGTTACGAATTTGGGGAAGTTTTTAGACCCGCTTGCTGATAAGCTACTTGTTGCCTCAGCCCTTATTTTGCTTGTTGAAATGGGGTTGGCACCAGGATGGGTTACGATTGTTATTATTAGCAGAGAATTTGCCGTGACCGGGTTACGCCTGGTTGCCGCCGGCGAGGGCATTGTATTGGCGGCAGGCAGCATGGGAAAAATAAAAACGGCCACGCAAATGATTGCAATAGCCGTTTTATTGCTTCATAACTTTCCGTTCGCGCTTGCAGGCTTCCCATTTGGCATGGTTATGCTTTATGCGGCGCTATTTTTCACAGTACTATCAGGTTATGAGTATTTTGTTAAAAATTGGCATGTAATGAGGGGTTCGAAATAATGACAAACATCCGTGCGGAAATTGTTGCAGTAGGTACAGAATTATTACTAGGCCAGATCGCTGATACAAATGCACAGTGGATATCACAAAGATTAGCAGCAATTGGTATCAATGTGCATCATCATGCTGTTGTTGGTGATAATCTTCAGCGAGTAGAGGAACAGTTCAAGCTTTCCAATGAAAGGTCTGATGTTATCATCGTCACAGGTGGATTAGGCCCGACAGAGGATGACTTAACAAGAGAAGCTTTTCAGAAGCTTTCTGGTATGGAAATAGTGGAACATGAGCCATCCATGAAAAAAATTAAAGCTTATTTTGCTAAACAAAAAATAGATATGACACCAAATAATCGGAAACAAGCTCGTGTGTTTGCTGATGCGGATATTCTTGATAATCAAACCGGAATGGCCCCTGGAATGATTGTTTCATACGGGGATAAAACGTGGATTTTTTTGCCGGGTGTACCGCATGAGATGAAGCGGATGATGGCCAATGATATACTTCCATACCTTCAGCGCCTATTAGGAGAAGATACGATTATCAAATCAGTTATGCTCCGGTTCATCGGTATTGGTGAATCCCGTCTTGAACATGAATTGCAAGATCTAATCCAGCAGCAAACAAATCCGACAATCGCTCCACTTGCGCAGAATGAAGGGATAGCGACCCGACTGACAGCTAAGGCCGCAACCGATGAAGAAGCGCTTAAACTAATCGAACGGACAAAACAGGATGTTCTTGACAAGGTTGGAGAGCATTATTACGGTGAAGATGAACAATCACTGCAAGCGTCTGTTCTGGAACTACTTAAGGATCAGGGTAAATCCGTAGCCGCAGCTGAAAGTTTGACGGGAGGAATGTTTATAGACAGGTTAATCGCTATACCTGGAGCTTCTCACGTATGCCGCGGCGGGATTGTCTGCTATGACACGAAAGTAAAAGAAAATGTGTTACGTGTGCCTTCCGACCTGATTAGCCAATATGGTACAGTTAGTGAACCATGTGCCTCAGTTATGGCTGCAAACGTGAGCTCGCTTATGGATGCAGATATCGGTATTAGCTTTACCGGCGTTGCGGGTCCGGGCAGTTCAGAGGGGCATCCGGCAGGAACGGTATTCATCACCATTCATGAAAAATCCGGGAAGCAGCAGACGGAAAAATACACCTTTTATGGAGATCGTCAAACAATCCGGAAACAAACGGTTTTAAAGGGTTATGAACTTTTATTTAATTTGTTAAAATAAAATTATTGGCAGATAAAAGATACGGAAATCTATTTTTCAAGGATCGTTGTTTGCTGAATTTGTATTTTGTCTTTAAAAACATCGATAAAATACGGGAACATCTATTCGTTTCTTTCTTGGCAAATCGCTGAAAAAAGCGTATGATGGAACTAGTTCATTTAAGGAGGTTACCTCGTTGGGAGATAAAAAACAAGCGTTGGATATGGCGTTGAAACAAATTGAAAAACAATTCGGCAAAGGCTCGATCATGAAACTGGGGGAACAGGAAGGACAAAAGGTTGCAACCATCCCCAGTGGTTCACTCGCTTTAGATGTTGCACTGGGAATTGGAGGTTACCCTAGAGGGCGCGTTGTGGAAATTTATGGACCGGAGTCGTCCGGTAAAACGACCGTTGCCCTGCATGCTATTGCTGAGGCGCAGCAACAAGGAGGACAAGCTGCGTTCATCGATGCTGAGCATGCACTCGATCCGACATATGCCCGGGCACTTGGAGTAGATATTGAAGAATTGCTCTTGTCCCAACCTGACACAGGTGAGCAGGCGTTGGAAATCGCTGAGGCGCTCGTTCGCAGTGGGGCCGTTGACATCATTGTGGTAGATTCGGTTGCTGCACTGGTACCGAAAGCAGAGATTGAAGGTGAAATGGGTGATTCCCATGTCGGACTCCAGGCACGTCTAATGTCACAGGCTTTACGGAAATTGTCCGGCGCTATTAATAAATCAAAGACAACGGCAATTTTCATTAATCAAATTAGAGAAAAGGTCGGTGTCATGTTCGGGAATCCGGAAACAACTCCCGGCGGCCGTGCGCTTAAATTCTATTCATCTGTCAGACTTGAAGTTCGACGCGCGGAAACATTGAAACAGGGAAATGATATGGTAGGGAACAAAGCTAGATTAAAAGTAGTTAAAAATAAAGTTGCCCCACCATTTAAACAGGCAGAAGTCGATGTTATGTATGGAGAAGGAATTTCTAAAGAAGGTGAAATTCTGGATATTGGATCAGATTTAGATATTATTACTAAAAGCGGTGCATGGTATTCCTATAATAGTGAACGGCTTGGTCAAGGACGAGAAAATGCCAAACAGTTCCTAAAAGAAAATGAGGATATCAAATTAGAAATTCATCAAGCAATCCGCAAGCATCATAATCTGGACGATGGCCCGGAAGAGGAAACTGAGGACCAAAACCAGGAAAGTCTGGATGTCTGAGGCTAATTGTAGCTAAATAGTTTTATTTTCAAATCCCTTTGCTGTCCGCGAAGGGATTATTTTATCTTATACGAGTAGGATCAAGGGGATAGCAAGGCCTCACGTCGGCACTCCACCTATGGAATTTTATTTTATAAATTGCGGATAACTTGTGAGGATTTCTTGACATTGGTTATAGGTACAATTAAAATTAACTTGTATAATTTTATAGTTTATTATACATTAAATTATTTATTATTGAACATTGTACATGCCGACAATAATGAATCAATTGTACAACTTTACAGCAATAGGAGGTGAACTCATGGATAATCCTTTAATCATCTCCATTTTGCTTGCCGTAATCCTAATCGTCGGTATTGTTGTTGGTTATTTGATTCGCCGATCAATTGCAGAAGCTAAAATATCCAGTGCGGAAAATTTGGCAAAACAGATAGTTGATGAAGCTCATCGAAATGCAGATGCCGCAAAGAAGGAAGCGCTTCTCGAGGCAAAGGATGAAAATCATAAACTTCGCCAGGAGACAGAGGATGAACTGCGCGAGCGCCGGATGGAAGTTCAAAAGCAGGAAAATCGTCTGATGCAAAAGGAAGAAAGTCTGGACAAAAAGAGTGAAACGCTTGATAAGCGAGAAACTACACTGGAGGGAAAAGAAGAATCATTAACAGAAAAACAACAACAAATTGAAGAAATGGAAAGCAAAGTGGAAGCAATGCTTAGTGAGCAGCAAACAGAGCTAGAACGGATTTCGGGTTACACTACTGACCAGGCAAAACAGGTGATTCTAGACCGTGTTGAGCAAGAGGTCAGCCATGAATCGGCATTAATGATTAAAGAAGCTGAAAACCGGGCTAAGGAAGAAGCTGATAAAAAGGCTAAAAGCATTCTTTCACTGGCCCTGCAACGCTGTGCTGCCGACCATGTTGCGGAAACAACTGTATCGGTTGTCAACCTTCCGAACGATGAAATGAAAGGACGAATTATCGGAAGGGAAGGGCGTAACATTCGGACATTGGAAACTTTGACCGGAATTGACCTTATTATTGATGACACGCCGGAAGCGGTCGTGTTGTCAGGGTTTGATCCAATTCGCCGCGAAATTGCCCGCATGGCATTGGAACGGCTTGTTCAAGATGGACGGATACATCCTGCCAGAATTGAAGAAATGGTCGATAAAGCAAGGCGTGATGTTGATGACTATATACGTGAGGTTGGAGAAGAAACGACGTTTGAGGTTGGCATCCACGGACTGCACCCAGACCTCGTCAAGATACTCGGCCGCTTGAAATATCGTACAAGCTATGGTCAAAATGTATTAAAGCACTCCACTGAAGTAGCATACCTCTCCGGGCTGCTTGCTGCTGAGTTAGGTGAAGATGAAACATTGGCAAAAAGAGCCGGCCTGCTTCATGATATCGGCAAAGCAATCGATCATGAAGTGGAAGGAAGCCATGTTGAAATTGGCAAGGAGCTTGGTATAAAGTATAAGGAACCTGAAGTAGTTATTAATTCTATTGCTTCACACCATGGTGATGAGGAGGCAACTTCCATCATTTCGGTTCTGGTTGCTGCAGCCGATGCCTTATCAGCTGCAAGACCTGGTGCCAGAAGTGAGACACTGGAAAATTACATTAAGCGTCTCGAGAAATTGGAAGAAATCTCGGAATCATTTGTCGGTGTTGAAAAATCCTTTGCCATTCAAGCAGGAAGAGAAATCCGGATTATGGTTAAACCTGATGAAATTGACGATATTGATTCTGTTCGGGTGGCACGTGATATTCGAAAGCAAATTGAAGGCGAACTTGATTATCCGGGCCATATTAAAGTGACAGTTATCAGAGAAACGCGAGCAGTGGAATACGCCAAATAAAACTTAACGTGTGAGCCGTCTTTGCAGGATTCAAAGCATTACGACCTTTGTGGTACACTAACATATTAAGCGGCGAAATCACTGAAGGAAGATCTAAGCAGAAGCGGTCAGCTAGACCGCTTCTGCTTTACTTTACAATATAATTGCAATATGCAACACTGAAATTACATAATAAGTTAGGATGAGGTCCATGAAAATACTATTTATCGGTGATGTGGCAGGATCACCAGGAAGAGATATGGTACAGGCTTATCTGCCCGAATTGAAAGCGAAATACCGTCCTGATATGACCATTATCAATGGGGAAAACGCTGCGGCAGGCAAAGGAATTACACAAAAAATCTATAAGCAATTTCTGCAGTGGGGTGCTCATGTCATTACGATGGGCAATCATACGTGGGATAAAAAAGAAATATTTGAGTTTATAGATGAAGCCAAAAATATGATTCGGCCGGCCAATTTTCCGGAGGGCACCCCTGGAAAAGGTATCACGTTTGTTAATATAAATGGAACGGAGGTAGCTGTCGTTAACGCACAGGGGCGAACGTTTCTCCCGGCGATAGATGACCCATTCCGGAAGATGGATGAACTGATTGAAATAGCTAGGAAACGGACCAATATTATTTTTGTTGATTTTCATGCGGAGGCAACTAGTGAAAAGCAGGCAATGGGATGGTATTTGGACGGTAGGGTCAGTGCTGTAGTCGGAACACATACACATACACAGACCGCGGATGAACGCATATTACCAAGTGGTACAGCTTTCATAACAGACGTCGGTATGACTGGTCCTTATGATGCTATTCTGGGAATGGAAAAAGAGGCAGTGATGAAAAAGTTTTTGACAAGTTTGCCAGTACGCTTTGAAATTGATAAAAACGGACGGAATCAATTGAATGGAATAATTGTGGATATTGATAAAAAGACAGGTAAAGCTTCTGTAATTGAACGAATTATGATAAATGATGATCACCCCTTTGACAGTTTGTAAAGAAGTGGTTAAATAGGCTGGATGTGTCACTTGCGAATTGAATATTTGAATGTTTAGAATAATTGTTGCATAATGAAGGTTATAAGATAATATCTCCAAGAATATAGTAGCATTAGAACTACAATAGTAAATGAAGGAGGTACCAGTAGTGGAAGTATTAAAAGTGTCAGCTAAATCAAATCCAAATTCAGTAGCAGGTGCACTTGCAAACGTCCTACGGGAAAGAGGTTCAGCGGAGATACAGGCGATCGGGGCCGGTGCATTGAATCAGGCGGTTAAGGCAGTCGCCATCGCAAGGGGATTCGTTGCGCCAAGCGGGGTTGATCTCATTTGTATACCGGCATTCACCGATATTATGATTGAAGAAGAAGAACGAACAGCGATTAAACTGATTGTAGAACCAAGATAATGTAAAATGGATATGTTTTCAGTGTTGTGCACATGCGCAGCACTTTTTTATTTGCCTCACAGCTCGTATGCATCTGAAATGCACTCATAACACTGCCCAGTAACAATTTCATTATACGTTAATAACGCAGTAACTAAGGATGACTAAGGTTCCCGTTGATTAGAATTTTTTTGGTTCGGTCGAATATGACATCTATTGTTTAATTTGGCCGAAACCTTTATAATGAAATAATGTATGATTATGTAGAAAAGCTCTTTTATATATAAG
The DNA here is from genome assembly GCF_005887555.1 of Lentibacillus cibarius. Taxonomy (NCBI): domain Bacteria; kingdom Bacillati; phylum Bacillota; class Bacilli; order Caryophanales; family Bacillaceae; genus Lentibacillus; species Lentibacillus cibarius. The sequence goes on from NZ_VCIA01000001.1 coordinate 3,496,562, forward strand.
GAAAGGAGTTGCGATATGAACGAACAGCAGCGGAAACAACAATCGCAAATTAAACAGCCCGAGAATCCGGCGGACGTAAAATCCGACGCGGATAACATGGACCGGCTAAAAAATATGTCCAGCGATGATTTGATTAGCAAATATTTTGAGACAACCTACGAACCACCGAACTTGAATAAAGCAAGGAAACGCGGCCGTGATGATGTGGAGGTACATTACAATTTCGGCATCCCGGAAGATATGGAAAATATCGGGGAAGGCAGGAAATTCATGATTCGTACATACGGCTGTCAAATGAATGAACACGATACTGAAGTGATGGCCGGAATTTTATCTGAAATGGGTTATGAATCAACGAATGATCAGCACGAAGCGGATATTATTCTGTTAAATACTTGTGCGATTAGAGAAAACGCAGAGAATAAAGTGTTTGGAGAAATTGGGCATCTGAAAGCATTAAAACGGGAAAAGCCTGATTTAATTCTTGGTGTGTGTGGGTGTATGTCCCAGGAAGAGAAAGTCGTTAATCGGATTATGCAGAAGCATCCGCAAGTAGATTTAATTTTCGGTACCCATAACATTCACCGTCTCCCACAACTTGTCAAAGAAGCGATGTTTGGAAAGGAAAAAGTGGTGGAAGTATGGTCCAAGGAAGGCGATATCATTGAAAACCTTCCGAAAGCACGTAAAGGAAATATTAAAGCGTGGGTTAACATCATGTATGGCTGTGATAAGTTCTGCACCTACTGTATTGTACCAATGACTCGTGGTAAAGAACGCAGTCGCCTGCCGGAGGACATTATCCAGGAAGTGCGTCAGTTGGCAGCGCAAGGCTATAAGGAGGTTACCCTGCTTGGGCAGAATGTGAATGCTTATGGCAAAGACTTTGAGGATTCGGAATATGGTCTTGGCGATTTAATGGACGAGCTGCATAAGATCGATATTCCACGGATACGCTTTACAACGTCACACCCAAGAGACTTTGACGACCGGCTTATTGAGGTGCTTGCACAAGGTGGCAATCTGCTTGACCATATCCATTTACCGGTACAATCGGGCAGCAGCGAGATTCTTAAGAAAATGAATCGTAAATATACACGCGAAGAATATTTGGAATTAGTACGCAAGATTCGTAAAGCGATGCCGAATGCGACACTGACAACGGATATTATCGTTGGGTTCCCGAATGAGACAGAGGAACAGTTTGAAGAGACCATGTCACTAGTAGAGGAAGTAGGATTTGAAGCTGCGTTTACATTCATCTATTCACCGCGGGAAGGTACACCAGCAGCACGCAAGAAAGATAATATACCGGAAGAAGTTAAAAAGCAGCGACTTTACCGCTTGAATGAGCTTGTTAACAAACAATCAGCTGAATCGATGCAACAATACAAGGATCAAGTTGTGAAAGTCCTTGTCGAGGGTGAAAGTAAGAAAGATCCTGATGTGCTTGCCGGGTATACGGAGCGTAATAAGCTGGTCAACTTTAAAGGACCGGAATCAGCAATCGGCAGCATTGTCGATGTTCGAATTACAGAAGCAAAAACATGGTCGTTAAACGGGGTTATGGTGGAAACGACAGCAGAGGTGAAATGATATGGCACAATATACACGTAAAGAAATTTTAGATGAGGCGAAAAATCTGGCAAACATGCTGGCGAACACGGAAGAGATTAACCGGTTTAAACAAGTAGAAGCGAAACTTAATGCGAATCAAAAAGTGCAGAAGCTGATCAAAAAAATAAAAACATTGCAGAAACAAGCGGTTAACTTCCAGGCGTATGAAAAAACAGAAGCGCTGAAAAATGTGGAGGAAGAAATTGACCGACTTCATGCCGAAGTGGATGCTATCCCAATTGTCCAGGAATTCAAAGAAACGCAAGGTGTCGTCAACGATGTACTGCAACTTGTATCCGGAACAATATCCCGTGAAGTGACCAACAATGTAATCACGTCAACGGGTGGTGATCTCCTGGCCGGTACAACGGGAACAAAACAGGCAGATGAAATAACAAATAGTCAGCAGTAAATATTAGAGTTTTTCCAAAAACTAACCAAAATAATAGAGCGTTCGTCTCTTACCCATAATATAGCATGTGAAGGAAAGCCGGGAAAATATTTATCCCGGTTTTTTCTGTTACCTTCTTGTCGTGTCATTATTCACTTTAGGTATTTGTCTTGCATACGATGACAGTGAGAAAAGGAGGTAACGAACTATGTCATTTCTTGATCATGATTTTAGAGAAGTCATTACGAAGGCTGTTTGTGGTAAAGGAAGAAAGTTCACTCAGGCGACGCATAACATCCAGCCGTCACACCGGGCATCAAGTATTCTTGGGTGCTGGGTTATCAATCATCGCTACAATGCCAAGAAAAAGTCCGAGGACACCGTAGAAGTGAATGGCAGCTATGACATCAATATCTGGTATTCGTACAATGATAACACAAAAACAGAAGTAGTTACCGAACGTGTCACGTATACTGATTACATTCCTCTCTCCGTTAAAGATGACAATGTCTTGAACGATGATTTTGATGTGATAGCTAAGGTGGTTCAGCAGCCGAATTGTCTTGAGTGTGAAATAGACAGTCATGGGAACACGATTGCTGTTGATGTAGAACGTGAATTTGTTGTTCAGATCATTGGCGAGACTAAGGTAGCTGTTAAGGTTGACCCAAAAGGTTACACATTTGATGATGATGATGACTGGGGATTTGATGTCACCGATGATGAACTCAATGAAGTAGAACCGAATTTTATTAATGAGCGTGACAAAGACTGAATCACTTACGAGGGGTAATACTCTCGTAAGTTTTTTTTGCACAGATGTATCCCGGTTGTCGTCTTATATCGGCAAACTATGCTATAATAGAACAATATATTCGTATGTTTTGGAGGATTCAATATGGCTGGCCATACACCGATGATGGAACAATATTTACAAATAAAGGCTAACTATAAAGACGCATTTTTATTCTTTCGCCTAGGTGACTTTTATGAAATGTTTTTTGATGATGCCGTCCATGCTGCGAGAGAATTAGAAATAACATTAACCAAGAGGGATGGGGGAAAACAAGACCCCATCCCGATGTGCGGTGTTCCATACCATTCTGCAGAAAACTATATAAAAAATTTAATCGATAAAGGTTATAAAGTAGCCATATGTGAACAGGTTGAGGATCCGAAAGCAGCGAAAGGGGTTGTCAAACGTGAAGTCATCCAGTTAATCACGCCGGGGACTGTCATGGAAAATAATATGCTGGAGGAACGGGATAACAACTATATTGCCAGTCTATCCTATTTCCCTGATGGATCTTATGTGATTGCGTATAACGACCTATCAATTGGTGAGACGAACGTTGCGCTCATTGCAAATGGATGGAATGCTGTCGTGCATGAACTTTATAACCAGCCAGTGAGAGAAATGGTAATTTCCTCTGAGCTTCCAAAAGCTTTGCAGGACGAACTGAAAGAAAAACTGAACATCACTTTATCATTTCAAGATCAAAATACCTTTAACAGTGACTATCAAGATTTGTGTAGCGGTTTGGACGATGACCGGCTAGTTCAAGCATGTAGCCGGCTATTTAATTATATTCAGGAAACGCAAAAACGGTCACTTGATCACTTGCAGCCGGCTACGGAGATCAAGCTCGATCATTATTTGTCATTGGATATGTTCTCTAAACGTAACCTTGAATTGACCGAAACCATTCTGAAAAAGGGAAAACACGGTAGTCTGTTATGGGTACTTGACCAGACAGTAACAGCAATGGGATCACGCATGCTCAAGAAGTGGCTGGATCGCCCGCTTTTGAACAAATGGGAAATAGAACAACGTCTTGATATCGTTGAAGGGTTTTTAACAGATTTTATGGAGCGTGACACATTACGGGAGGCATTAAAATCAATCTATGATCTTGAGCGCCTTGCTGGCAGAATTGCTTATGGGAATGTGAATGCGCGTGATTTAATCCAGTTGAAGCAGTCGCTCGCACAAATCCCTGACTTGAAGCAAATTTTAAGCCAATTCAATGGTGATGGGATAAATACATTAAATAATAATTTGCAGTATCCGGAGCAACTTTTTTCTATACTTGATGCAAGCCTGGCTGATGACCCACCGGTATCCATTACAGAGGGGTCCATTATTAAAGATGGTTACCATGAAAAGCTGGATACATATCGGGAGGCATCGATCAATGGTAAGCAATGGATTGCCGAGCTAGAGCAGAAAGAAAAGAAGGAAACGGGTATTAAATCATTAAAAGTAGGTTTCAATCGTGTTTTCGGCTATTATATCGAAGTAACGAAAGCAAACTTGCACCTTTTGCCGGAAGACAGATATGAACGGCGGCAGACACTCACCAACGCTGAACGCTTTATAACACCGGAGTTGAAAGAAAAAGAGGAATTAATTCTGGAAGCAGAAGAAAAAAGTGTTCAGCTGGAATACGATTTATTTAATGAAATTCGTGAACAAGTAAAAGCCCATATCCCGTCGATTCAGTTCTTGGCTGAAATAGTCAGTCAGATTGATGTACTTCAGGGATTTGCGACGGTGAGTGAAGCAAACCGATATACACGTCCGGTATTTTCGCAAAATCGGCTATCCATTAGCAAGGGGCGGCATCCAGTTGTGGAACAGGTAATGAAAAGTGACTCATTTGTCCCGAATGATATTTTGCTTGATAATGAAACGGAGATTCTGTTGATTACTGGCCCGAACATGTCCGGAAAGAGCACGTATATGCGTCAGCTGGCATTAACAGTCATCATGGGGCAAATTGGCTGTTATGTCCCTTGCAATGAAGCAGAACTCATTCTGTTTGATCAAATTTTCACTCGCATTGGCGCTGCTGATGACCTAGTATCTGGACAGAGCACGTTCATGGTTGAAATGCTTGAGGCTAACCATGCTATTACGAACGCTACCGAAAATAGCCTGATACTGTTGGATGAAATAGGTCGCGGAACGAGTACATATGATGGGATGGCGCTGGCACAGGCGATTGTTGAGCACATTCATGATCATATCGGTGCCAAAACAGTATTTTCAACGCATTACCATGAGCTGACCGCGCTTGAAGATACCTTGGACAAACTGAAAAATATACATGTCCGTGCAGAAGAATACGAAGGAAACGTTGTGTTTCTTCATCAAGTCAACGAAGGAGCCGCTGATCAGAGTTACGGGATTCATGTGGCAAAATTAGCAGACCTTCCGACACCGCTGATTGACAGGGCAAATACTATTCTGGACCACTTAGAAAACAATGATGAAAAACTTCCGGATGATTCAGGTCAATTATCGTTTTTTGCTAGTGAAAGTAAAAAAACTGAGCTTAAAACCAATGTAGACGAGCCGGAATCTATTATTGTCACTGATTTGAAAAATATTAACCTATTAGAAATGACACCACTGGATGCGATGAATGAATTGTACCGCCTGCAGCAAAAGGCGAAAAAATAAGCTGAGAAAGGACGATTGCCATGGGTATTTTTCAACTGCCGGATGCACTTGCAAATAAAATAGCCGCAGGAGAAGTGGTGGAGCGTCCTGCCTCTGTCGTAAAGGAATTAATCGAAAATAGCATCGATGCCGGCAGTACTTTCATAACGATTGACTTAGCCGAAGCTGGATTGCAAATGATTAAGGTGACAGATAATGGTGCCGGAATGACAGAAGAAGATGCAGAGAAGGCTTTTCTACGACATGCGACAAGTAAAATAAAAAACGAAACAGATTTATTTCGCGTCCATACGCTGGGCTTTCGTGGGGAGGCACTTGCCAGTATTGCAGCTGTCAGCAGATTGACGGTCAAAACGTCCCAGGGTGACCACGCAGGAACGTATCTGTCACTTGAAGGTGGTGTGGTGAAAGACCGCTCGAAAAGTGACGCCCGCAAAGGTACGGAGATTACCGTGGAGGATTTGTTTTTCAATACGCCGGCACGATTGAAGTATATGAAAACCATCCATACGGAACTTGGCCATATAACCGATCTTTTAAATCGTTTGGCCTTGTCCCATCCCGGAATTCGTTTTGAACTGCGCCATAATAATAAATCAATCTTTAAAACGACTGGCAGCGGTGACTTATTACAAGTGATCAGCCAAGTTTACGGTATGGGCACTGCCAGAAAGATGCTACCAATCCAGCACGAAACGCTAGATTTTTCCATCAATGGTTATATCGCTAAACCGGAAGTGACGAGGGCATCCCGAAATTATATTTCTACCATAATCAATGGTCGCTATATCAAGAGCATGCAGCTTACACAAGCAATCATCAGAGGCTATCATACATTGCTCCCAATCGGGCGTTCACCAATTGTCGTCTTGGCAATTGAAATGGACCCTATTCTAGTTGATGTCAACGTGCATCCTACTAAACTGGAGGCAAGATTCAGCAAGGACCAGGAATTAGTTACAGCTATTGAAGAAACTATTCGTTCAACGTTCCGACGTACATCACTTATTCCCGAAATGGAGCAAAAAAAGCCGGAACAGCACACGTATACAATCCAGGATTCCATGCCATTAGGTGAAGTGCAATCGAAAACTCTTTCAGACGGATCCAATCAGCGTGTGAACGAAGCTAGCCCGGTTATGGAACACAGTGAAAACGTTGCACGAAAAAGTGAGCACACTTCTGTGGAACCGACCATTGAATCGGTCAATCAAGATACCCCTAGGGAGGTGTCTTATGCGGAAGCGCCGATTGGTGCTGCTCCTGCACCGGCACATCCCGATGAGCAGGAAAGGATACCTGTCATGTATCCAATTGGTCAGTTGCATGGCACATACATTCTTGCTCAAAATGAAAACGGGTTTTACATGATTGATCAGCATGCCGCGCAAGAACGAATCAAATTTGAGCAATTCAGGGAAAAGTTAGGACAAGCTGCGAATGAAGTACAAGATCTATTGATTCCATTAACATTTGATTTTTCGAAGCAAGAGGCCATTTTTATCGATCAAAATAAAGACGAACTGGCAAAAGTCGGCCTGTTTTTTGAACCGTTTGGGAATCAATCCTATATTATAAGGTCATACCCAACCTGGTTTCCTGAAGGTTTTGCAGAAGAAATTATCCGGGAAATGATTGAACAAATTATGCAGCATGAAAAAGTTGACGTGGAAGCGATTAGAGAAGATGCTGCCGCACTGATGTCATGTAAACGTTCCATCAAAGCTAATCATTACTTGAATCAGCAAGATATGACTAGACTGCTAGAGGATTTGCGAAAATCTCGTGACCCGTTCACATGTCCGCATGGACGCCCAATAGTGATCCATTTTTCTTCGTATGAACTTGAAAAAATGTTCAAACGGGTCATGTGAATGATGTATAAATGACACACCCCGCGTGAATACTACTAGAAAAAGGAAGGGGTGTGTCTAATGGATAATCAAAAGCTTATTAATTTCTTAAATCAGCTTTTGTCCAATTATTTTGTTATGTATGTGAAATTGCACCGGTATCACTGGTTTGTACAGGGGCGGCATTTCTTTCAATTGCACGAGGTGTTTGAAGAAATGTATACAACATTTGCAGCCGATATCGATGTGATAGCAGAAAGAGTGTTGATGATTGACGGCAAGCCACTGGCAACCATGGTTAAATACATAAAAGAAGCAACACTTGAGGAAGCATCAGCTGATGATAAAGAAGATGAAATGATTGCAAGGCTAAAAGAAGACTATCAGCAAATCATTCATGAAATAAAGGAAGAGGGGATTCCATACGCATCTGAACGAAACGACGAACCAACTGTTGATCTGCTCGTCACCCTCCAGGGAAAATTAGAGAAATATGTCTGGATGCTCCATGCATATCGTGCGTATGAATAAATAGATATAGGGGAATACTCATGAAGCAAACAGTCATCGCGATTGTAGGACCGACAGCGGTGGGTAAATCACGAATAAGTGTTGAAGTGGCCAAACGTTTTAATGGTGAAATCGTCAGTGGGGATTCCATGCAAGTTTATAAAGGGCTAGATATAGGAACAGCTAAAATTACCGACAAGGAAAAACAAGGAATTCCCCATTATATGATTGATATCAAACAGCCTGATGAAGACTTTTCGGCGGCCGACTTTCAAAACTATGTCCAGCATTATGTTGATCATATCGCATCTAAACAAAAACTGCCGTTTATCGCTGGAGGAAGTGGGCTTTATATTCAGGCGGCCTTGTTTAATTATAACTTTGCAGACCAGCGCCGTGATGAACATGTAACGAAGCGACTTGAACAAGAGCTTGAGAACAAAGGTGTTATGGAGTTGTATAATCAGCTGCAGCGGCTTGATCCGGATCAAGCGGCAAAGATTCATCCGAATAATCATCGTCGTCTGATTCGTGCACTGGAAATCTATGAAACAACCGGCAAAACAATGTCGGCGTATCAGCAGGACCAAATGAGCGAAGGGCTCTATAATCCTATTTTGATTGGTCTGGAAATGAATCGGGAACTCTTATATGAGCGAATTAACAAACGGGTTGACATCATGATGGAACAGGGATTGCTTGACGAGGTTCGCAAACTGTATGACCGAGGATATGAGCATTTCCAAGCGATGCGAGGCATTGGCTATAAGGAATTTCTTCCCTATTTCAAGGGAGAACAGACACTTGAAGAAAGTTTCGGTTATTAAAGCGTAATTCAAGACGGTATGCTAAAAGGCAGTATACGTGGTTCAGAAATAAGTTGAACGTCCACTGGTACACGATTACACCTTCAACAATAGAATCAACATTTGGGAAAATTTCAAATGATTTAGCAGGAATGTTATAAAGGATATAGAAGTAGTTATATATAGATAGAAAAGAGGAGGAAAGACAATGGCGCAATCAGTAAATATTCAGGATCAGTATTTGAACAAACTGAGGAAAGACCATATTTCGGTTACACTTTTCTTGACGAACGGATTCCAATTACGAGGGCTTGTGAAAGCATTTGATAATTTCACTGTACTCATCGAAACTGATGGAAAACAGCAATTAATCTTTAAACATGCCATTTCCACATTTGCTCCAGTAAAAAATGTGACACTAGAAAAAGAATAAGACACGTAAACGGGCGCTTTTTTGCGCCCGTTTTAAATTGTCAGACGGTGTGTAAAGTGGGCGTTTGTCACACCACCCCAAGCAATCGCGTATGCTATTGTGACGAAGGGGTGATGATGTGGATACACAAAAACAGCGAAATAAGAACGGGCAAATTAATATTATTTTGCAAGATAAAAAGAACGGACGGCCAGAAGGAAACACAAAAATGCGAAATGAAGCAAATAATCCATTCTCACATATAGATACAGCCTTCGCTTCCTTTATCGGAATGAAGCAGTTAAAAGAAACGATTAAAGAAGTATACGCTACGATTGTCATTAATGAAAAACGGAAGGAAATGGGGCTGCCCGGCTCTAATCAAGTGCTTCATATGCTGTTTAAAGGCAACCCGGGAACCGGAAAAACAACGGTAGCAAGAAAATTAGCCAAAATGTATTTTGACATGAATTTGCTTTCAAAAGGTCATTTCATCGAAGCGGAGCGTGCAGATTTGGTTGGTGAGTACATCGGGCAGACTGCGCAAAAGACTCGGTCAGTTATTCAAAAAGCGATGGGAGGTATCTTGTTTGTCGATGAGGCATACTCACTGGCGCGCGGTGGCGAGAAGGATTTTGGTAAAGAGGCAATCGACACATTAGTGAAGCACATGGAAGACCATCACAATGATTTTGTTTTGATCCTGGCAGGATATCCGCACGAGATGGATCGTTTTTTGACACTTAATCCCGGATTAAAATCAAGGTTTCCATTTATCCTCGATTTTCAGGACTATGATATTGATCAGCTTACCAACATTGCCAGACAAATGGTGCAGGATCGTGAATATGAATTAACGAGAGAGGCAGAATGGAAACTGCGGACACATTTATATAAAAAGAAGCGAGAAACAGCCATTAATTTTTCGAACGCTCGCTACATCCGCAATGTTATTGAACAATCTATCAGGCATCATGCTGTACGATTATTGAATCAGGAAACATTTTCACCGGATGATTTGATTTTTCTGACCGGTACCGATTTGTCGTTAGATGACCAATAATGTAATATCTGCTATGATAAAGTTAAGGCTTTTTAAGTATTAGTATTACAGGAAGTGATTGATAGATGGCCGAACGAATATTGATTATTGCTGTAAAAATGCCAAGCGAAAATGAAAAACGATTTGAATCATCACTCGAGGAGCTTGTTTCACTTTGTAAAACCGCTGGGGGCTTTGTTGAAAAGACCATCACGCAAAATCGCCAAAAGATACACCCTGCTTACTATATCGGTGAGGGAAAACTAGCCGAAATTAAAGAAGCGGCTGAAGAACTGGATATTGATCTAATTGTCTCCAACGATGAACTTTCGCCGGGTCAACTGCGTAATCTGAGCGATCAATCCGGGTTTCAGGTTATTGACCGGAGCCAGCTAATATTGGATATTTTCGCCCAGCGTGCACGTACAAAAGAAGGTAAATTGCAAGTCGAACTCGCCCAGCTTCAGTATACATTGCCAAGATTACGCGGTAGAGGCGAGGAAATGTCTCGTCTTGGTGCCGGCATAGGAACACGTGGTCCAGGTGAAACAAAACTAGAAACCGATCAGCGACATATTCGAGGCCGGATTGATGATATTAAACGGCAATTGAAGATGGTTGTTCGTCAGCGGGAACAATATCGCCAACGAAGAAAAGCCAATGAGGTCTTCCAGATTGCGATTGTCGGGTATACAAATGCGGGCAAATCCACCCTTTTTAACCGACTGACACAAAGTGATTCGGTTGCCGAAGATCAACTGTTTGCTACACTTGATCCACTGACACGCCAGATTCAACTTCCATCTGGTTTTCAGACGCTCATTACTGATACAGTCGGCTTTATTCAGGATTTGCCGACATCACTTATTGCATCCTTCCGATCCACGCTGGAAGAAGTGGCTGAAGCGGACTTTATTTTGCATATTGTTGATATGTCTAATCCGGATCTAGAGCAGCAGGAGCGAACTGTCCACAACCTGCTGCTTGAGCTGGAGGCGGACACGATTCCAATGCTAACTGTTTATAACAAAAAAGATTTAATAGCCGATGATTTTATACCAACAAATCATCCGTATATCCTGATAAGTGCACATTATTCGGATGATATGAATCGACTTCTGGAAAAAATAGAGGAAGTGTTGAAGACCGAGTGGGATTGGTATTCGGTATCATTACGACCTGATCAAGGAGATTTGTTGCACCGTATGGAAAAAGGAACGATTATGACAGAACGATCATTTGCTGAAGACCAGAACATGTATATGTTACAGGGATATATCCGTCATGATCATCCACTGAAAGGCTTATTAAAGGAGTTTTGATGATAAATGATAAATAAGTTACTGACACAAGCAGAAAAAGACTGTACAAATAGGCATGCAGATGTTTCTAGGCTGGTTGAGATTAATCAGAAACGAATTCTTAACGCCTTCATTAACAACCGTGTCAGTGACAGTCACTTCCATTCGACGACAGGATATGGATATGATGATCTTGGCCGGGAAACACTAGAGGCGCTGTATGCTGAGGTTTTCGGAGGAGAGGATGCGTTAGTCCGCCCCCAGATTGTTTCTGGTACACACGCTATCTCCACCACCTTGTTTGGACTTCTCCGGCCTGGTGATGAACTGTTATATATTACGGGCAAACCATATGATACGCTCGAATCCGTCATCGGCATCAATGGAGATGAATCTGGCTCATTGACGGATTTTCATATTACATATAATCAGGTGGAGTTGCAGGATAATGGATCCGTTGACTTTGAGGGAATTAAACGGAAAATATCTCCGGAAACGGCTGTTGTTGCTATACAACGTTCCAAGGGATATGATGATAGACCATCGTTTACTATTGCAGATATCGAGGAAATGATTACCTTTGTAAAAGAAATAAATAAAGATATTTCAGTATTTGTTGACAATTGTTATGGTGAATTTGTTGAAGAGCGAGAACCGATGCATGTCGGTGCGGATGTCATCGCCGGATCATTGATTAAAAATCCTGGTGGCGGAATTGTAAGGGCAGGGGGGTATATTGTCGGCCGAGAAGATCTTGTACAGCAATGCGCTAACAGACTGACTGCTCCGGGCCTAGGAAAAGAAACTGGTGCAACATTACATATATTGCAGGAAATGTTTCAAGGTTTGTTCATGGCACCACTGATTGTTGGAGAAGCATTAAAAGGCGCTATATTAACAGCAAGATTTTTGGATTTAGCCGGTTTTAAGACTTCCCCGGGCTATCAGGCAAAACGTACGGATTTGATACAGTCTGTAACATTTAATAGCGCCGAACTTATGATAGCATTCTGTCAGGCAATCCAGGCACATTCGCCGGTGAATGCTTTTGTAAAGCCTTATCCGTCTGCAATGCCTGGATATGAGGATGAGGTAATTATGGCTGCTGGCACATTCATTCAAGGAGCCAGTCTTGAACTGACGGCGGACGGGCCAATTCGCGAACCATATATGGCTTTTATCCAGGGTGGACTGACATATGCACACGTAAAACTCTCCCTAGAAGCCGCCATGCAGGAGCTAGTACAAAAAGAACTAATTACGCAATAAAAAAGAGCTATACAAGCTCTTTTTTTAATTGATGATGTAAAGAAACCTTACATGGAATTGACAATAAAATTAACATTTGATAATCTTATTTTCATAAAGAAAGGGGGATTTCTAATGAATGATCAGGATCGGCGTTCGATGCCGTTGTTTTCTATAAGTATCGTCAAGCAGCTGACAGAACTAACAGCTAGGCAAATCCGATATTATGAATCGCATGGTTTAATTACCCCGGCAAGAACTTCCGGTAATCAGCGTTTATTTTCCTTTAACGATGTTGATTGTTTGTTAGAAATAAAAAAATTACTGGATAAAGGAGTTAATTTGGCTGGAATTAAAAAAATTATGCTTTCAGATGACAAGTGTGACAGAAAGGAAATGGCGGCAAGTCATGACTTATCTGACCGTGAACTTCGAAAATATTTGAAAGTGAAATTGACCGAGACCACTATACCCGGCAGATCTCATTTGCACCGGGGTGAATTATCCAGGTTTTTTCAATGAAAATTAACCTATACTTAGGAGGAAACTGAATGTCTGACAGTCTGACAAGAGAACAAATAATGAAAAAAATCGAGGAGGAAAACGTCCAGTTCATCCGTCTACAATTCACTGACATGCTGGGAACAATAAAAAATGTTGAAATTCCTCTCAGTCAGCTCGACAAAGCATTAGATAATAAAATGATGTTTGACGGATCATCCATCGAAGGGTTCGTACGGATAGAGGAGTCAGACATGTATTTGCACCCTGACCTTGATACATTTGTTGTTTTCCCTTGGACATCTGAAAAAGGGAAAGTGGCACGGTTCATCTGTGATATTTATAATCCGGATGGCACGCCATTTGGAGGCTGTCCACGGTATAACCTGAAACGCAATTTGCAGAAAATGGAGGAATTAGGTTTTGATGCTTTCAATATTGGAACAGAACCGGAATTCTTTTTATTCAAATTAGATGAAAAAGGTGACCCATCGCTGGAATTGAATGATCGTGGCGGGTATTTTGATCTCGCACCAACGGATTTAGGGGAAAACTGTCGACGTGATATTGTGCTGGAATTGGAAGAAATGGGTTTCGAGATTGAGGCATCCCATCATGAAGGAGCACCAGGTCAGCACGAAATTGACTTTAAATACTCAGATGCAGTAAAACATGCAGACGATATTCAAACATTCAAATTGGTAGTGAAAACGATAGCGAGAAAACATAATCTCCACGCAACTTTTATGCCAAAACCGCTGTTTGGTGTCAATGGTTCCGGTATGCATGTGAATATGTCCTTGTTTAAAAATGGGGAAAACAGCTTTTTTGATCAACAAGGTGATATGCAGCTCAGTGAAATTGCATACCAGTTTACTGCTGGGATGATCAAACATGCTACCAATTTCACGGCCGTTACAAACCCGACTGTTAATTCCTATAAACGACTTGTTCCAGGTTATGAAGCACCATGCTACGTTGCCTGGTCGGGGACAAACCGAAGCCCACTTGTCCGTATTCCTTATTCCAGAGGGTTAAGTACACGGATTGAGGTCAGAAGTGTTGATCCATCGGCTAATCCGTATATGGCTATGTCTGTATTGCTAGCGAGTGGACTTGATGGGATTCAAAATAAACTAAACCCACCGACGGCAGTTGACAGAAATATTTATATGATGGACAGAAAAGAACGTGAGCAGAACGGTATAAAAGATTTACCTGCAACCTTAATGGATGCACTGGAAGCGTTACAGCAAGATCAAATAATCATTGATGCCTTGGGTGAGCATTTGTTTGAACATTTTATTGAGGCCAAAGAAATCGAGTGGGAAATGTTCCGCACAACTGTACACCCTTGGGAAAGAGAACAGTATTTGAGTACGTACTAAAGTGAATATTGACCTCTCATATGCTTATGTTAGCTTATGAGAGGTCTTTTTTCTTTTAGTGTTACCTTGTTGGAAGAGGTAGTATAAACAATTTAATGTATAGCCTTGATTATGTGTTGACAAGACATTGTTATTTTTGACGAGAATCTCACCTCTAATCAATGTTACGGTACAATCCAACCACTTTGCCTAAAATGGTTACATTGGGATAAATGAGCGGATCCATCGTCGCATTCTCCGGCTGGAGTCGTATGCAATCTTTTTCTTTGAAGAATCGCTTGACGGTTGCTTCATCTTCATCTGTCATAGCAACAACAATGTCCCCGTTTTGTGCTGTGCTCTGCTGTCTAACGATGACCATATCTTCATCAAGTATTCCGGCTTCTATCATACTTTCTCCTTCAATAATAAGAACAAACAAATTTTCTTCCGTACCACCCGAAATAGATCCCGGCAGTGGCACAAACTGCTCAATATTTTCTACTGCAGTGATGGGCAGTCCTGCTGTTACTTTACCAATGACGGGTGCATACCGTGCTTCCTCTCTTGGTATATGGCTTTCATCTGACAGATCTAGCACCTCTATTGCTCTTGGCTTGGTAGGGTCTCTTCTGATGTAGCCTTTACTTTCAAGTCTTGCCAAATGGCCATGAACAGTCGAACTTGACGCAAGTCCCACCGCTTCGGCAATTTCCCGTACGGAAGGGGGATAGCCCTTTTCACTTACACGTTCTTTAATAAAATCCAGAATCGCTTCCTGACGCTTGGAGAGTTTTGTCATCTATCAAACACCTCGTGAATAGAATTTGTTACTAGAAGTTTATCATGGTGACTCCCAAAAAGCAAACATTCGTTCGAAAAAACACTTGACAAGATCACCTGTTCGTATATAATATAACGCAGATACGAACAATAGTTCTGTTTAATGAAGGGATTGATTTAAATGTTTGAAAAAATGACGAAAACGGATATATTCTATTTGGTAGCATTTGCATTTGCGTTAGGATTTTTATATGTCGCTTTAATAACAAGTGCATAATATTAGAAGGAGATTTCAAATTGAGAGCGATTATTTATTGCCGTGTAAGTACGGATAAAAAAACACAGGAAACGTCGCTACACCGACAAAAAGAAGAATTATTGCAGCTTGCCAATCGTTATGCATTTACAATTGTCGAACACATCGAGGAACAGGCGAGCGGATATGATATAAACAGGGAAGGCGTTTTTCAGATGCTTGATTATTTTTCTTCAGGTGAGGCTGACAGTTTGCTTATACAGGATGAAACAAGACTTGGGCGAGGGAATTCAAAAATTGCTTTATTTCATCAGCTACAAAAAATGAATGTTAATATTTATACAGCTCTGCATGATGGGCAGCTGGAATTGTCTGAATCAGATTCGATGGTACTGCAGATAGTCAGTATTGTAGAAGAATATCAACGAAAAATACATAATGCAAAAATTAAACGAGGTATGAAAAAAGCGGTTGATAGCGGATATGACCCAAGCAATAACTTAACAAACCGTAATAAAGCTCCAGGAAAGGAACGAAAACAATTTCCGATAGAAGAAATTGTGCGCTTAAGAGAGAGTAATAATATGACGTTTGAGGAAATTGCTCAAACCTTGAAAGGACTTGGGCACCCAGTTTCCAGAGCGACCGTCCATCGCAGATACCAAGAATATCAAAAAACTTGATAAAGGCATATGGAAATCGTACTATGAAAAAATAGGGGCATTATTGTTCCTATTTATAGGCTCCAGGAGGTTTACCAATGATATCAAAAGAAAAACTGGAACGCATAAATAAACTCGCTAAAAAGTCAAAAGAGGAAGGTCTGACCGTGAAAGAACAGGCCGAACAAAAAGAATTGCGGGAAGAATATTTACAAAACGTAAGGAAATCCTTTAAAAATCAGTTGAAATCCATGACGGTGAAAGACCCGGAAGGTGAAGATGTTACGCCAAAAAAAGTTCGTGATTTACAGGAAAAAGATAAGAAGCATTAAATGAGCCGGTTTATTTATGGTTGTTGTATAATCGGTTTCGTTATAGAATTAAGAGGACATGAAAACAACAATGGAAAGGGGTATTACTTTGTCGCAGCACACTGAGCAGCTATCAATCAACACTATCCGCACGTTGGCAATTGATGCGATAGAAAACGCAAATTCCGGTCATCCCGGTCTCCCAATGGGAGCGGCACCAATGGCATACACATTATGGACAGATTTTATGACGCACAACCCTAAAAACTCCAAATGGTTTAACCGGGATCGTTTTGTCCTGTCCGCCGGTCATGGCTCTATGTTATTGTATGGACTCTTGCATCTGTCCGGTTATAATGTAACGATTGATGATTTGAAATCTTTCCGTCAGTGGGGATCCATTACCCCTGGGCACCCAGAAGTGCATCATACTGATGGGGTTGAAGCCACCACCGGCCCTCTTGGACAAGGGATTGCTATGTCAGTTGGAATGGCGATGGCCGAGGCACATCTGGCAGCAACATACAATAAACAGGACTTATCCATCATCAATCATCATACATATGCGCTTGTTAGTGACGGAGATCTTATGGAAGGTATTTCTCATGAGGCGGCCTCACTGGCAGGTCATCTTGGTCTTGGAAAATTGATTGCATTGTATGATTCCAATGATATTTCACTGGACGGAGAATTAAACCGCGCTTTCTCCGATAACACCGAAGAACGATTTAAAGCTTATGGTTGGCAAGTCCTCCGTGTTGATGACGGAAATAATTTGAATGAAATTCGTCGTGCAATTAAAGAGGCTAAAGAGAATACACAGCAGCCAACACTAATTGAAGTAAAGACCGTCATCGGTTACGGTTCACCAAACAAATCCGCATCTGCAGCATCACACGGAGCCCCACTTGGTGAAGATGAAGTGAAATTAACGAAAGAACATTATGAGTGGCAACATGATGATTTCGATGTTCCGGATGAAGTTTACCAGGACTTTTTGGAAAAGGCAGGCAAAAAAGGTACTGAAGCTGAAGAGAATTGGAATCGTTTGTTTGAGAACTACAAGGAGAAATACCCTGAGCTCGGGGCTGAACTAGAGAACGCTATCAACGGGGAACTACCGGATAATTGGGCTGATAACCTCCCTGTGTACAGTCCGGAAGACGATACAAAGGCAACACGCGCCACATCCGGTGAAGTGCTTAACGAAATTTCTAAGTCGGTTCCATACCTCTTTGGCGGAAGTGCGGACCTGGCAGGATCCAATAAAACAACGGTCAAAGGTGAACAAGATTTCTCCCGTGAAAACTATGCAGGCAAAAATATTTGGTTTGGTGTTCGTGAATTAGCCATGGCTGCTGCAGCTAACGGAATGGCACTCCATGGTGGGATAAAACCTTATGCCGGTACATTCTTCGTATTCAGTGATTATCTGCGTCCGGCACTGCGTCTTTCAGCCATTATGAATAACCCTGTCACATATGTTTTTACACATGATTCCATTGCAGTTGGGGAAGATGGTCCAACACATGAACCAATTGAGCAATTGCCATCACTTAGGGCAATGTCTGGTCTATCTCTTATTCGTCCTGCAGATGGTAATGAAGTACAAGCGGCATGGAGATTGGCGATGGAGTCAAACAATCAACCAACTGCGCTTGTACTAACAAGACAAGGTGTCCCTGTGCTGGAAGGAACAAAAGAGCATGCATACGAAGGCGTCAGAAGGGGTGCTTATACAGTCAGTGCATCTGATAAAGATACTCCGGACGCGCTTCTACTTGCCACAGGTTCAGAAGTGCAGCTAGCTGTCAAAGCGAAGGAAGAATTAAAAGAGAAAAATATTGATGTAAGCGTCGTAAGCATGCCTTCCTGGGATAGGTTTAATAAACAGGATGACGACTATAAAAAACGTGTTCTTCCTCCTGAGGTGAAGAAGCGACTTGCAATTGAAATGGCTTCTCCATTTGGATGGGAAAGATATACAGGTGACCAGGGTGATATATTAGCTATTGATCAATTCGGAGCATCTGCTAAAGGTGCAAAAGTAGTTGAGGAATACGGTTTTACAGTTAACAATGTCGTCAAGCGCGTCGAGGCACTTCTAAATTAAATTGACTGGATAAATTGACTGGATAAAAGTGACTTCCTTCTAGGGGAGTCACTTTTTTTAAAGGAAGCGATACAATTTTTAGTGGTAAAGTTAAGTGCTGCCTTTATTCATGTGTGTCGACAAAACTAGAAGTTATTTGCCACAAGGTATGACAAACTTTGAAAATAGAATCGGTATAATAGTAGTAGATGAGGAGGGATTATGTTGAATCATTACTCTATTTACTGGATTAAAGAAGAATTTGCGCAATTCTTTTATTACAGAAGTGAAATATTATGCCGATTTATCAAAAGTTATGAACATAATCAGAGCAGGGAGGATCTCGTCAAGCAATTCGGGTATATTACATTGGAATTTCCTCAGACTTCATTAATTGCACATATTATGGATTACCTTCCACATAACATGAGCATGCAAAAAAAAGGTGATTTATTGAAAATTTATGATGGTAATCGGTATATTTCTTTACATATGGAGGAAAAACGTATAAACTTTCGAAGTGACATCATTCATGACGCTGAGGAAATACTTTTTCCTGCGTTGCGGTCATTTCATCCGTATTTATTTGTAGTGGGGAACGATACTGAGGACTTTGGGTGGATTTCCCCGGTCCGTCAGGTAACAAAAAGGGACAAGCTTGGACAAGCATTGTATTCCTGTCTTTGATTTACTATACTGTATAGGAGACAACATGAAGGAGGAAAACTTGAATGAACGTAATTTGGGTTGTTTTAATTGCCATCGCTGCATTGATAGCGGGGGTTGCGCTCGGGTTTTTTATTGCCAGAAAATATATGATGAACTATTTGAAGAAGAACCCACCAATTAATGAACAAATGCTTCGAACACTTATGATGCAAATGGGACAGAAACCGTCGCAAAAGAAGATTAATCAAATGATGCGTCAAATGAATAATCAGTACGACAAAAAATGATTTGAATTTAAAAATGGATGGTTTCGTTACCCCGTGTTGTGAAAACCCCTTGTTAAGTCAATAACAGGGGTATTTTACTTGCTTACTACTTACCCGGAAATTGTTCTATTATTGTCAAAGACACCCTCTAAGTTCTAATTCCTGTTTGGTAAAATGGGGAGTAGAATAATGCTAGGAGGATTTTGCATGACTGAAGAAATAAATATATTCATTGCATTCGGCGCCGGCTTGTTATCATTCGTCTCTCCGTGTGTATTGCCATTGTATCCGGCGTTTTTGTCATATATTACCGGGATGAGTGTTAATGAAATTAAAGATGAGAACAAAATGCTAAATCGCAAAAGTTTATTGCACACACTATTCTTTTTGCTTGGATTTTCATTGGTTTTTATCATGCTCGGCTTTGGGTCTTCGTTTATATCTGAATTTCTTGAAGCAAACCGTGATGTAATTAGGCAGATTGGGGCTGTTGTCATAGTTTTCTTCGGCCTTGTGATTGTAGGGGTGTTCAACTTTGAATTCCTTATGAAAGACAGGAAAGTAACGTTCAAAAATCGGCCAACTGGTTTTGTTGGAACATTTTTGATTGGACTGTCGTTTTCATTGGGTTGGACACCATGTATGGGTCCTATTTTAATGGTTGTTATTTCGCTTGCTGCTACAAATCCGGACCTGGGTATGGTAATGATGATAAGTTATATTTTAGGATTTTCCGTTCCTTTCTTTATTCTTTCTTTCTTTATCGGAAAGCTAAAATGGATTAAACGGAATAGTTCGCGAATCACGAAAATAGGCGGTTATATCATGATTTTCATGGGGATTGCATTATTCTTCGATTGGCTCACCGATCTATCGTCATTGTTGGCTAGCCTATTTGGTTTTTCGGGTTTTTAGGAACTGCATGAATTGGAATTTTAGTTATATTGTATTAAAATGTAGACTAATACAGTCTATAGAATTAATAGAGCAAAGGAGTTCGCCCCGATGTATAAACCGAACGATCTTATCTTGCGCACGACTACATCACTAATTGCTTTCATTTTATTGGGCTTTTCGATATATTTGCTGCTTGCTGGGCACAATGCACCTGGCGGGGGATTTATTGGAGGATTAATGACCTCTGCTGCGATTGTGCTAATGTATATGGCATATGGGTCTGCTGTACTGGAAAAAGTGCTTCCAATTAATTATCGTTTGTTGATCCCTACAGGACTTTTAATCGCTGTGGGAACTGGATTGGCATCGTTTATTTTTGGCGAAGCATTCCTATCACATACATATGGCTACTTTCATGTACCTGTTTTTGGTGAACTCGAACTTGCTACCGCTATGTTGTTTGACTTCGGCGTCTATTTTACCGTTTTAGGTGTCACTATTTCCATCATTTTATCGATTGCTAATGACCATTAAAAGTAGACTTAAGGTGAACAATTAATTAGTACCGGATTTTATACGGACGCTTTAAGGATACACTTAAAACGTGTACTGTAACTGTCTTTGTGTAATATTTGTTACTGAATTAAGCGGCTAAAAAGTAAAGAAAAGAGTGATTAAGCATGTGGCTGGTGGGGAGTACAGTTGTCGCAGCTTTCATGGCTGTGACCATGATATTTGTTCGTTTAAAAGCCTCGAAAAAACCGGCATCGGTCAAAAAAATATTGTTGCCTCCAATATTTATGAGTACTGGGGCACTCATGTTTCTATTTCCTGTGTTCCAGGTAAGCTGGATGGAAGTGGTTGAAGCTGTTTTGGTAGGCATGGTTTTTTCTATTTTCCTTATCAAGACGTCAAAATTTGAAGTAAGGAAAAATGACATTTATTTGATACCTTCCAAGTCATTTGTTTTTATATTGTTTGCGTTATTGATTGTTAGAATTGTTATAAAACTTGTCATCGGAGCAACCATTGCTGTAGGTGAGACAAGCGGGATGTTTTTTTTGCTCGCATTTGGCATGATTGTATCCTGGCGGCTGGCAATGTTGTATAAGTTTAAAAAACTGGAAAAGAAATTAGAATATGCAAAAGGTTAATCGTGCGTTCATAATGGACGCACGATTACTATGTTTAAGAAGAATCCGTGCTTCATTCCGGTTCAAATAAATATTCATATGGGGAGATATCGATCTTTCGCTGATTCAGTTTTTTGCGTAAAAATTTGTGGTCACGTTTTGGTGTCGCCAAAATATAACCTTCGATAAGGATGTCTTGAGTGATGATTTTTCGTTTCTTTCGCAGTGCAACTTCACCGATTTTACCGGCTATCTTTTGCTTTGCGACGTCACGGAACAATTCGGGAACAGGAGATACGAGGTCTTCTAGTAATTCTTTTTGCTCGTCCATCCACATATGCTTTGTTTGTTCAATATAGTATTCCTCCCAGTCCATCGCTGAAACGCCATCTTCTTTCGGCCACTTTTTCAGGAATTTGCGGAACATGAAAAATCCGCCGACCCCCATAAGGCCCAATAGCAGAAACCCCCACAGAACAATCAGAATATCCCCGATTACCGACATAAAATCACCTATTCCAACATATTGATTTTGGTTCTTACTATTTTTTCCTTTAACTCTGTTTTTTTTATCATCTATAATAGTCGTATACGCTAGCTTAATTCATATGATACTGACATTGTCAGGGTATTTTTTACATCATCGATTATTTATACTACAATTACAATTATAATAGGATATTGCTGTGCATACAAGTGACATATATTTGTCAAATATTCATATGATCGAAAATAGAAAACATTATTAACATCATGGTAGAGGAGGGAATGGGATGATTGACAAATATCACAAACACCATATGAACCACGATTATAGTGAAGAGAATACGGACATTCCCCCAAGGCTTCATAAATTAACTTCTTTACCTTCTCCTATCCTTACATGGATTGATCAGCATTTACATGGATTTATTACTGTCTGGGATGAATATGATACGATCATTCATGTGTCAAGTACAATTGAAAAAATATTGGGATATACTGCCGCAGATGTGGTTGGCACAAAATGGTTTGAAAAAATTTCTGGTGGAGACACGGCTTACATAAAAGAAACACTTGATGCGAACCCCAATACATCCCAGACATTTTATGTAACGATTCAGGATGCGGATGGCAATAATGTGCATACGGATACGATTGCAGCAAAAATTGTGTGTGAAAACAAAAAATGCTATTACGCAGCTTCCATACAGGATATTACGGATCAAAAAGAAGCGGAAGAGATGATGATCCGTTCTGAGAAAATGTCTGTTGCCGGTCAGCTTGCTGCAGGTATAGCACATGAAATCCGCAACCCCCTGACGTCTCTGAAAGGTTTCTTGCAACTTTTGCAGGCAGGTGTAAAACACAAAGATGAGTATTATCAAATTATGGTGGATGAAATAGAGAAGATGGAGGCGATCACATCGGAACTGTTATTTATTTCTAAGCCATTAACCGATCATAAAGAATGGGAAAGTTTACCCGAACTTATTGATGATGTCATCACATTGTTAAGGTCGCAAGCCAGACTAAAGAATATTACTATTTTGCGAGAAGGGGAAAATAGTTTGTATGTCAATTGTGACCGATCTCAGATTAAGCAGGTGTTCATCAATCTCCTGAAAAATGCAATTGAAGCGATGGATAAGCCTGGATACATAAAAATTAATTATAGGCTAACCCAACAAACAATTCTAATAGATATTGTTGATGAGGGTGAGGGTGTACCAAAAGAGATTATACATAAATTGGGTGAACCCTTTTTCACGACAAAACAATCCGGTACAGGACTAGGCATTATGATTACAAAGCAAATCCTTGACCGCCATCAAGGTGATTTGGAAATCATGCATAACGCCGATAACGGAAGTACGTTTAGAATAACGCTACCATGGTCGGAAGTGTCATAATGCAATTATTAATTTATTATGTATGTAATCTGAGAATAAGTCTTCATTTTAAGCTCATAAAGTTAGACTAAAAAGAGAGGGAAAATCTACTACTGATTCAAGTTTTATTTTACATATCAGTTTACTGATAAGATAAAGTTATATAGTTTAATAATTTTTTACTATACAGATTCAGTCAGGAAAGGATTGTTTTATAGAAATATTTGATATAAGATAAAGTAGTAGGGGATTTTTTTGTCAAAATTACTGTGTAGTTTGTCAAAAAGGTATTTGAGAGAGCAGTTAAATGACATTTGAGAGAGGAGTTAAGTGATATGGGAATTGATACGAAAAAACAGTTTGATTTGAATGGTAAAACGTATAATTTTTACCAACTACAAGCGCTTGAAGATGCAAATTTAGGAAAAATATCCCGCTTGCCTTTTTCAATCCGTGTTCTTTTAGAATCGCTCATCCGTCAACGAGATGGTCACGTGATTAAAGATGAACACATTGAAGGCTTGTCTAAATGGGGTTCAGATGACACGGTGGATGTTCCTTTTAAACCTTCTAGGGTTATTCTGCAGGATTTCACTGGAGTTCCGGCTGTTGTTGATTTAGCCTCTCTAAGAAAAGCAATGGTTGATATGGGTGGCGAACCGAACAAGATCAACCCAGAAGTTCCAGTAGATTTGGTTATTGACCACTCTGTACAGGTTGATCAGTATGGCACACCAAATGCACTGCAGGCGAATATGGAACTGGAATTTGAGCGTAATATGGAACGGTATGAGTTTCTCCACTGGGCACAGAAAGCATTTGAGAATTACCGTGCAGTTCCGCCGGCAACCGGTATTGTGCACCAGGTGAACCTGGAGTATATTGCTGATGTTGTACATGGTATTGAAAATGATGATGGAACATATGACGCATTCCCGGATACATTAGTGGGGACAGACTCACATACGACGATGATTAATGGTTTAGGCGTTCTTGGTTGGGGCGTTGGTGGAATCGAGGCAGAAGCAGGCATGCTTGGTCAGCCATCATATTTCCCTGCTCCAGAAGTTATTGGTGTTAAGTTCACCGGAAATTTCCCACAAGGAACGACTGCCACTGACTTAGCTTTAAAAGTGACCCAGGTGCTACGTGAGAAGAACGTTGTCGGAAAATTTGTGGAGTATTTCGGACCAGGGTTGAAAGACATGCCGCTTGCTGACCGTGCAACCATTTCTAATATGGCGCCCGAGTATGGTGCTACATGTGGATTTTTCCCTGTTGATGATGAAGTATTAAACTATCTCCGTTTAACAGGGCGTAGTGAAGAACAGATTGCGTTAGTAGAAAAATATTGTAAAGAAAATAATCTTTGGTATTCTGCTGACCAGGCGGACCCTGAATATACGGAACTTGTGGAAATTAACTTGTCTGAATTGGAACCAAACCTGTCCGGACCAAAACGCCCGCAGGATTTGATTGCCCTGTCAGACATGAAAGAAGAGTTTAATAAAGCTGTAACAGCACCATCTGGTAATCAAGGGCTTGGATTAGATGAATCGGAGTTCGATAAAGAAGTAACGATTGAGCACCCAAATGGCGAAACATCTGTTATGAAAACCGGTGCAGTTGCCATAGCAGCGATTACATCATGTACGAACACGTCCAACCCATACGTGATGCTTGGAGCAGGTTTACTTGCGAAAAAAGCAGTGGAAAAGGGATTAAAAGTTCCGGAATATGTAAAAACATCATTGGCACCAGGTTCAAAAGTGGTGACCCGCTACCTTGATGACTCTGGTTTACAGGAGTATCTAAATCAACTGGGCTTCAACCTTGTAGGGTACGGGTGTACAACTTGTATTGGTAACTCAGGACCACTACGTCCGGAAATTGAGGAAGGAATATCTGGCAAGGACTTAACGGTTTCTTCCGTACTGTCCGGTAACCGGAACTTTGAAGGCCGTATCCATCCGCTTGTAAAAGCAAACTATCTGGCCTCGCCGCCACTGGTCGTTGCTTATGCACTGGCTGGAACGGTAGATATAGACTTAACAAAAGAGCAACTTGGTACTGACGGTGACGGGGAACCGATTTATTTAGCGGATATCTGGCCATCGATGGATGAGATTAAAGATACTGTTCAAAGTGTTGTGAAGCCGGAAATTTTCCGCAAAGAATACGAAACTGTATTTGAATCCAATGAAAAATGGAATAAGATTCAAACAACCGATGAGCCGCTATTTGAATGGGATGATGAATCAACGTATATTCAAAATCCGCCATTCTTTGAAGGTTTGTCGAAAGAAGCCGGCACTGTGCGACCACTCGATAATCTTCGGGTTATTGGTAAGTTCGGTGATTCGGTGACAACCGACCACATATCACCTGCTGGGGCGATTCCAAAAGATATGCCGGCCGGTCAATACTTGCAGGAAAAAGGTGTTTCACCAAGAAACTTTAACTCATACGGTTCACGCCGTGGTAACCATGAAGTGATGATGCGCGGTACATTTGCGAATATTCGTATCCGTAACCTTCTGGCGCAAGGAAAAGAAGGCGGTTATACCACTTATTGGCCGACTGGTGAAGTAATGCCATTTTACGATGCCGCTATGAAATACCAAGAAGACAACACTGGATTACTTGTTATTGGTGGTAAAGATTACGGAATGGGTTCATCTCGTGACTGGGCAGCTAAAGGAACGAACCTGCTCGGTATTAAAACTGTTATTGCGGAAAGTTTTGAACGGATTCACCGCTCTAACCTTGTTATGATGGGTGTATTGCCATTGCAGTTTGAACAAGGTGAAAATGCGGATAAACTAGGACTAACCGGTAAAGAAACGTATAACGTTGAAATTGATGAACATGTTAAGCCGCATGATCGTGTACAAGTGACAGCGATTGATGAAGACGGAAACAAAACGAAATTTAATGCCGTTGCACGTTTTGACAGTGATGTAGAAATTGATTATTATCGTCACGGCGGTATTTTGCAAATGGTATTACGCAATAAGTTAAAGTGATAAAGTACAAATAAAAAGCCAATACATCGATGTATTGGCTTTTTTAATTTCTTTTCTAACGCAAAAAATGTCCCTATATGTCATAAAAAGACTCACAACCTTTTGGTGTGATTGGTCATTTAATCAAAAATAAATGCTTTAGCGGTAAAGTTACTGTCTTTTTATTTTATTTTGCTATAAACATTATTGGTATAAATTTTCAAATAAATGGTAATACTGCTTCTAAAAAGGGGTGATTACCATTTCTTTAAAGAAAAGATCTTCTTTTGAAGAACTCGTTCGGAAAAATCGTGAGCAAATTTTACAGAATGAGACATTCTTAGAAAAAATTGAAACAAATATGGAAACAAGAATGCGTGAGTCACTGAAAGAAGATAAAGCAAAATAAAAGCAGCCCACGCGAAATGGCTGATTGCTACAGACCATTTCGATGGGCTGTTTTTATGTATATTATCTTTGGATCGGCAAAAAATGAAATCAGACCACCTTTTTTGGGTGAAATATTTTTGTAAAGGAGAAGGACTATGTCTGATAAGTATGAACCAAAGCCGGATGACCGCAGTGATAATGTAGAAAAGCTGCAAAATATGGTACAGGATACAATTGAAAATATTGAAGAGGCACATGAAACAATGGAATACAGTTCAGGTGAACAAAAAGAGCAAATCAAAGCCAAAAATAAGCGCCGTGAAGAAGCGATTGAAAGTATGCGCCAAGAAATAAAGGATGAAGCGAAAAAGTAGGTGCGATTAGCCTCCAACTATTTTTAAATGTTGGAGGCTTTTCCTACTGCTGTGCAAAATTACTTATGTTTTGGACAATATATGATAAACTATTCCATATAATACAGTGATAGGAGAGGGGGAGCAACATATTGCATAAAACACATACACCAATTGAAGTAAGATATCAAGAAACAGATCAGATGGGGGTTGTTTACCATGCCAATTATTTGGTTTGGTTTGAGATCGGGCGTACAAAGTATATAGAAAGCCTGGGTCTAAGTTATATGGATATGGAAAATAGTCATATTGTTTCACCGGTTGTTGATGCACAGATTAGTTTTAGAAAACCTGTTCATTATGGCGAAAAGGCTACGGTAGAAACTTGGCTGGACACATACGATGGTTTACGTACTGTTTATGGATACAATATAAAAAAGGAAAACGGAGAGCTGGCAGTAAGTGGAACAACCAAACATGTCATTGTACACAAAGAGACCTTTCGTCCAATGTCACTCCGTAAAGCGTTCCCAGATTGGCATGAAGTATATTTGCAGCAACTAAATGGTGATGCTTAATGGCTTTTGGGGTAAATAGACGTGAATTGCACGAATGGAAAACACAGGTAAAAAATGGACAGATTGCTTTTTTGACACACTTCTGGATTGATGAGCGGTTTCCTGGCTGTTATACGGTAACGAAAGTCGGTTGCAGTGACTTGGGGAAACTCGCTGAGTGGGGGCGTGCCTATCAGTTAAATCCGGACTGGATTCATCGGGATAAACATTTTCCGCACTTTGATTTGTTTGGTGACAAGCAGAGGCAAATACTAAAAGATGAAGGGAAATGGGAGCATATGAGAAGGTTTAGGATATAAAAAACTGCGGTGAAAAATCCCTGGAATCAGTTTCTATCCATAAATTATCTTTTAAATATAACAGGCAAACCCTCATCGCAGAAATAACCACAAACTGCATATGGGGCTGCCTGTAATAAAGGTTTCATTATTTATGTTTCATTTTGGCTCGTTTGGATTATAAATGAATTCCGGTTCCAGTCCCTGCTCGTTCATCTGAATAGTCAAATTATGCTCATCAAAATACCATGCGTCTTTCTCCTCGATATAAAAGTTTATACCTTCAGCATTAGTCGAGGCATATTCACTGTACGGAGTGTCCCTGCCGATACCGAGCGAGAACCCGGGGATACGACCTCCGAAACCATATCTTACAAAAAGCCGGAAATAATCATTCTTTTCAGCATCAAATTCTTCTTTATACCACTTAGCTGCTTGGTCTGTTACATGTAGCTTCAATTATGTCAACTCCTATTCTAATCGTGCTTTTTATTTTTTTCTGGTACCAAATCAACCCCACCAGGATGAAATGGGTGACATTTGCTGATCCGTTTGATGGTCAGAAAACTCCCCTTTATAAATCCGAATCGTTTGTAAGCCTCTAGCCCATATTCTGAACACGTTGGGAAAAATCTGCACGTTGGTGGTTTTAGTGGACTGATTGCTTTCCGGTAAAATTTAATCAACCCAATCATTAAATAGCGCATATGTTATACTTCCGAAAACGTTTTGTTTTATAAGATAATTGCTTCTTAGGAAATGTGACTATGGTTTCCAATGTTGATCCCTTCTTGATTAGACTTCATTATATAGTATACTAAAAATAAAAACGAATATAAACGTATTAGCCTAGTGGTGTTACATCCATGTAATTTTCGGTTCGGTCCTATTTTTGATCCGTTTAATATTTTCACGGTGGCGATAAAAAACCAGAATGGTAAGAATTGCAGTGACAATAACAAGACCTGTTTCCCTAAAAAGGGCAGACACGATAATTGCAACTATCCCAGTAATCATGGATGATAGGGAAACATACTTGGATAAATAGAGTGTAGCAAAAAATGACAGGATTATCATGGCAAACAGAACTGGATTAATCCCAAGAATAATACCACCGGACGTTGCAACTGCTTTGCCACCTTTGAATTTAGTGAACAATGGATAAGTATGGCCTAACACAGCAAACAGGCCTATTGCCAGCCGGAACACCTCCACATCGAATAGTAGTGGAAGGACTGTTGCGGTGGTTCCTTTTAAAATATCCACCAACGTTACTGTAATGCCAGCTTTTACACCAAGAATGCGGAATGTATTCGTAGCACCTAGATTACCACTCCCATATTCACGGATATCTATATTATAGCCGAGTTTACCGATAATAACACCAGACGGGATTGATCCTAATAAATAAGCAATGAAGGCAAAAATAAAAAAAACCATAAGCTTACCTTCTTTCCAATATGAAATTTGTTTGCCTCTCATTTTACCATGAAATGTCGATTCTAAGAACCTTTATCCATTGTTATCTCTTGTATTGTTTTCTATAATGCAATATAGAAATCTTATTCGACTGTCCAGTAAATGCCCGATGCTGTTCAATTAAAAATTAGTGGTGGTCATAAGTTGGGCAGGCTGAGTCATCACACTTTCTGCGTCGAAAGCTTCATTGATTGAGGTTTCCCTTTACATTTTTTCTGTTAGAATGTACGAATAGACATGTTTAACGATAATAGAACATTTACAATCACAAACATTTGTTCTATCATTGGAATGATAGTGAAAAAAGATGTATCATTCACGAAGAAAGAGAGGAGCATGCATCTTAATGAATAATGAACCTATGCAGTATAACGATGAATCGATTCAGGTGCTAGAAGGGCTTGAAGCCGTTAGAAAAAGACCCGGAATGTATATTGGAAGCACTGATCAGCGCGGGCTTCACCATCTTGTGTTTGAAGTGGTGGACAACGCAGTCGATGAGGCGCTGGCTGGTTTCGGAGACATGATTAAAGTGACGGTACATAAAGATAATAGTATTTCTGTGGAAGATAACGGCAGAGGTATCCCAACCGGCACACACAGTACCGGAAAGCCTACAACTGAAGTGATTTTCACTGTTCTTCACGCTGGCGGCAAATTCGGTCAGGGCGGCTATAAAACAAGTGGAGGACTGCATGGTGTGGGTGCGTCTGTTGTCAATGCCCTTTCTGAGTGGTTGGAGGTAACAATTTATCGTGACGGCAATAAATACAAACAGCGCTTTATAAATGGAGGAAACCCCGCAACTTCACTAGAAACGTTGGGTAAAACAAATAAAAAAGGGACGGTCATTCATTTTAAACCAGATCCTGCCATTTTTACGACTACCATCTATAATTTCGAAACATTATCGGAACGTTTAAGGGAATCGGCTTTTCTCTTAAAAGGATTGAAAATCGAACTATTAGATGAGCGGGAGCAGCAAAAAGAAGCATATCAATTTCCAGACGGGCTGAAATCCTTTGTTACATACCTTAACGAAGAGAAAGACGCCCTTCATCATGTTGTTTCATTTGAAGGTCAGCAGCAGGATATTGAAACAGATTTCGCGTTCCAATTTAACGATGGGTTTGCTGAGAATATGCTTTCATTTGTCAACCATGTTCGAACCAGGGACGGAGGTACACATGAATCAGGTGCACGAACCGCAATAACCCGTGTGTTTAATGACTATGCAAGAAGAAATGCATTCCTAAAAGAAAAAGATAAGAATCTGGAAGGCTCGGATATACGGGAGGGAATGACAGCCATTGTATCAGTTCGAATCCCCGAGGGAATGCTGCAATTTGAAGGCCAGACGAAGGATAAACTCGGAACAACGGAAGCACGATCTGTCGTTGATGCTGTCGTCTCTGAGAAACTTTCCTATTTTTTGGAAGAGAATCCTGATGTTGCGGGAATGCTGGTCAAAAAAGCGATCAAAGCGAAAGAGGCACGGGAAGCGGCGAGAAAAGCACGAGAGGAATCAAGATCTGGTAAAAAGAAAAAACGCAAGGACGCGCTATTAAGCGGGAAATTGACCCCTGCTCAATCCAAAAATCCAAAGAAAAATGAATTGTATCTTGTGGAAGGTGATTCTGCTGGGGGATCGGCTAAACAGGGACGTGATCGTAAATTTCAGGCTGTCCTCCCTCTACGCGGTAAAGTAATTAATACAGAAAAAGCTAAGATCCAGGATATTTTTAAGAATGAGGAAATTTCAACAATCGTCCATACAATTGGTGCAGGTGTCGGCGGTGATTTTGATTTGAAAGATGTTCAATATGATAAAATTGTTATCATGACCGATGCGGATACTGATGGTGCACACATCCAAGTCTTGCTTTTGACATTTTTCTATCGGTATATGCGGCCATTAGTGGAGGCTGGAATGGTGTATATTGCACTCCCACCGCTCTACAAAATAACAAAAGGCAAAGGCAAGAAAGAACAAACGGTTTATGCGTGGGATGACGATGAAATGAAAGCAGCCATTAATAAATTTAAAAATGGGTACATCGTGCAGCGTTATAAAGGATTGGGAGAGATGAATGCAGATCAACTCTGGGAAACAACGATGAGCCCTGGGACAAGAACATTGATCAGGGTTACCATTGAAGACCTTGCCCGCGCCGAACGTAGAGTTACTACACTTATGGGTGATAAAGTAGAACCAAGAAGAAAATGGATTGAAGGCCATGTGGAATTTGGTATGACTGAGGATGCAAATATTTTAGAAAATGATAAGATTCATTCGTGATATAGATTAACAAAATGACTTGCAACCACCCTAGGATATTCGCTAATTTCGGGGGTAGGAGTGCGAATTGGCTGGTTATGGCGATATAATCAGCCAATCGTTTTAGCAAACTATAGGGGGGGAAAAGGCTTGACACAAGCTGAAAATTATTTGGATCTTCCACTTGAGGAAGTGCTTGGTGACCGGTTTGGCAGATACAGTAAGTATATTATTCAGGAACGGGCACTGCCTGATGCCAGGGACGGGATGAAACCAGTACAGAGACGAATACTCTATGCAATGAATGAAGAAAAAAATACATACGATAAGAACTTTCGAAAATCTGCTAAAACAGTTGGTACGGTTATCGGGAATTACCATCCGCATGGGGACTCATCCGTTTATGATGCAATGGTCCGGCTCAGTCAGGAATGGAAAGTGCGGAACCGTCTGGTTGAGATGCACGGTAACAATGGCAGTATTGACGGTGACCCACCTGCAGCTATGCGTTATACAGAAGCCAGGCTCTCCAGAATAGCTTCGGAAATGATCCGAGATATTGATAAAGAAACGGTTGATTTTGTACCAAACTTTGATGATACTATCTCTGAACCTGTTGTTCTCCCGGCTAAAATTCCGAATCTGTTGGTCAGTGGATCAACCGGAATTTCTGCTGGATACGCGACGGATATCCCACCGCATAACCTTGGAGAAGTAATTGATGCGGTTATCAAAAAGATCGATCAACCAGATGCATCGGTAGCTGAATTGATGAAGGCAATTAAAGGTCCCGATTTTCCGACCGGCGGTATTATTCAAGGGATTGACGGGATTAAAAAAGCGTATGAAACCGGCAAAGGCAAAATTGTCGTACGTGGGAAAGCAAAGGTGGAGGATGTTCGTGGTAATCGCCAGCAAATTGTCATTGACGAGATTCCGTATGAAGTGAACAAGGCGGCCATGGTTAAAAAAATGGATGAGTTGCGAATTGACCGGAAAGTGGAAGGGATTGCCGAAGTACGTGATGAAACAGACCGGACTGGTTTACGTGTTGTTATTGAACTAAAAAAAGACGCAGACAGTGAAGGTGTTTTAAAGTATTTGTACAAAAATACAGATTTGCAAGTAACGTACTCCTTTAACATGGTTGCCATCCAGGACAAGACACCGAAATTATTATCACTACCGCAAATACTTGATGCCTATATTGCTCACCAAAAAGATGTGGTAACAAGGCAAACGGTATATGATCTGAAAAAAGCAAATGATCGAGCGCATATTGTTGATGGGCTGATGAAAGCAGTATCTGTTCTCGATGAACTGATCGCTGTCATTAGGAGTTCCAACGATAAACAAGATGCTAAAAAACGCATTATTGCAAAATATGCGTTTTCGGAGGCACAGGCTGAAGCGATTGTCACACTCCAGTTGTATAGGTTGACGAATACAGATGTTACAGCACTGGAAAAAGAAGCAGCCGAACTAAAAAAGCAGATTAATGAATTGGAAGCTGTATTAGGCAGTGAGAAAAAATTATTCCAGACAATAAAGAAAGATCTTCGCCAATTGAAAAAAACGTTTGCCGGGGAACGGTTGACAGTTATTGAGGATAAGATTGAGGATTTGACATTTGACATTGAAGTGACAGTAGCAAGCGAGGATGTAGTCGTATCAACTACAAGTGATGGTTACGTGAAGCGGACAAGCCTTCGTTCCTACGGGGCCTCGAATGGTGAGGATTTTGCCATGAAAGATGAAGATCATCTCGTGGGGCTGCTTGAGCTGAATACAACTGACAAAATTCTTCTGTTTACTAATAAAGGGAAGTATATTTATTTGCCTGTTCACGAATTGCCGGATATTAGATGGAAAGATCTTGGTCAGCATATTTCTAATCTGGTAACGATGGATAAAGATGAGCGTATCATCAAGACTATACCAGTTCGGGAATTTAGTGATGACCAGTATATTGTCTTCTTTACAAGAAATGGGTATGTCAAACGGAGTGAAATGAGATTGTATAAAGCGCAACGTTATACGAAAGCGCTGATTGCCCTGAAATTGAAAGACAATGATGAGGTTGTCGATGTTTTTCAGACGAATGGAAACTGTGATGTTTTCGTCGCCTCCAATAGGGGATACGGTTTATGGTATCATGAATCGGAAGTATCTGTTGTTGGTCAGCGGGCTGCAGGAGTGAAAGCAATACAGTTGAAAGAAGGCGAGTTTGTTGTAAGTGGACAAGTTTTTGATGACTCAAAAGAGCCCTCGCTGGTTATCGTGACACAACGTGGTGCGTGTAAGCGGATGAGATTAAAAGCATTTGAGAAATCCGTTCGAGGCAGACGCGGCTTACTCATGCTCCGGGAATTAAAAAGCAAACCCCACCGGTTGAAGGGACTGTACACGATTGACGAAAATGACACGATTTATTTCCGGACGAATACAGGCGAAAAACACAGTGTGTATCCACTGGAGCTTACAGCTAGTGATCGTTCCAGCAATGGCTCCTTTGTGATCGATGGTGACAATCATGGAGAAGTTACAGAAGTCTGGAAACAAGCGTTATACGAGAAACCCTTTGACGAATAAAAGAAACAGGCAGTTTCACCTATTGAAACTGCCTGTTTCTTTTTTCCTCTTAGGTTGCGAAAGTTGGCTTCTTTATAAATAGTTACATGTAAATTGGTTATTTTTTCTTTATATTTTCTGAAAAATGTGATAGACTAATTTTAGTAGGAAGGAGGGGTCAGAACGAATTTACGAAAAAAGATCATTGAAGCATCCTTAGTGCTGTTTGAAAAGTATGGGTTCCACGGCGTTACGGTTAATCAGATTGTCCAAGAAACCGGGACGTCTAAGGGAGGTTTTTATCATCACTTCACTTCCAAGGATGAGTTACTTTTTGTCATTCATGATGAATTCATAACATATGTATTGGAAAAGGCGACTGCTGCTAAAGAAACATATGAATGGCCAACTGAAAAATTGCAGGCAATTGTTAAAGAATTTGTTAAGGTGTTTGACCTGTACAAATCACATATCTCCGTCTTTTATCAGGAACACATTTATTTAAAACCGCATTACGAAACATTGATTAAAGAAAAACGGGATCAGTTTAAGCAGCTTATGGTTGATATTGTCAGTGAGGGAAAGAAAACCGGGGTGTTTCGCCGGGATTTACCTGAGGAAATAACAGCAATGGCTATTCTTGGTATGGTTAATTGGATTTATAAGTGGTATAGACCGTCTGGACCAAAATCAATTGAAGAAATTGCAACCATTTTTGTCGATTTAATTCTACACGCCGTATTAGAGAAAGATAGAGTAGAAATAATACCGATTGATACATAACATAGTATAGAACGGACTTTTTATCTAATAAATATCGTCGTATAGCATTTTTTTATTACCAATACAGACCAACCAGTCGGTCTCTTGAATAAACAAAGGGGGGTTTGACATGAATTTTGAATTAACGAAAGAGCAGAGCATGATTCAGAAGATGGTACGGGATTTTGCACAGGAAGTTATTAAACCAAGAGCTATCGAAATTGATAAAGAAGCCTCATTCCCGCTCGATATTTTTGAGCAAATGGGAGAGCTGGGGCTTTTAGGGATCCCTTTTCCTGAAGCCTATGGTGGATCCGGTGGTGATACACTTTCGTATGTCATAGCTGTCGAGGAAATCGGCCGCGTATGCGGAAGCACCGGCCTTAGCTATGCGGCGGCAGTATCCCTTGGAGCGAGTCCAATTCACTATTTTGGAACCAAGGAACAGAAAGAAAAGTACCTAATGCCAATGGCAGAAGGCAAAGCACTTGGTTCGTTCGGGCTGACAGAACCAAATGCCGGATCAGATGCAGGTGGGACGAAAACGACAGCAGTTGAAGATGGTGATGATTATATTATCAATGGTGAAAAATGCTTCATTACCAACGCGAATTATGCAAAGACCATTATTGTAACCGCTGTCACTGGTAAGGATGAGCGTGGGAAAAATATCATATCCGCCATTATTGTTCCAGCTGATGCAGAAGGACTCACCATTACAGGCAATTATGACAAGATGGGGGTACGCGGCTCTGATACAGCAGAAATTGTACTGGAAAATGTCCGTGTTCCAAAAGAAAATCTGCTCGGTGATCCCGAAAAAGGGTTTAAGCAATTTTTGCACACGCTGGATGGCGGTCGCATTTCCATCGCTGCACTAGGGCTGGGTATTGCACAGGCGTCCCTTGATAGGGCGCTCGGTTACGCCAAGGAGCGGCAGCAATTCGGTAAGCCCATTTCCAAATTACAGGCCATTCAGTTTAAACTGGCAGATATGTCCATGGAAGTAGAGTTGGCCCGTAACATGGTATATAAAGCGGCCTGGCTGAAAGATAATGATAAGCCCTTCTCCAAGGAAGCGGCATATGCCAAACTTTATGCAACCGAAACAGCATTTCGGACGGCTAATCAGGCAATTCAGATCCATGGCGGATATGGTTATATGCGGGAATATGAAGTGGAACGGTATTTACGTGATGCTAAACTGCTTGAAATCGGTGAAGGCACATCGGAAGTGCAGCGAATGGTAATTGCAAGGCATCTTGGCTGCTGAAAAATGATATGGAGGGAGAAGATTCATGACGTTATTGAACCTGACCGTGGGAGAATTGCTGGAAAAGCAGGTGAATAGGTATCCGCATCAGGAAGCAATCGTCTATCCAGAATTGAATCTGCGCAAAACGTATATTGAATTCAACGAGATGGTCAATCAGGCAGCTAAGGGATTCATGGCACTCGGGATTGAAAAAGGGGAGAATGTTGCCATTTGGGCAGATAATAAGCCGGAGTGGATTACATCACAGTTTGCAACGGGTAAGATGGGGGCAGTGCTCGTTACCGTCAATACTAATTATCAGGCGCGGGAGCTTGAATATTTACTTAGGCAATCGGAATCTTCAACACTGATTCTAGCTGAGTCGTATAAAGGTACGTCATATATTGATATTTTAAAAGAGGTATGTCCGGAATTTGAACATAGTGAAAAAGGAAATTTACAGTCTACGAAACTGCCTTTTCTGAAAAATATCATCGTCCTAAGTGATGATGATTACCCGAATGCGTACACTTGGAAGGAAGTCATTTCAAAAGGAAGCACGATTACCGCGGATGCACTTGAAGATAGAAAACAGACATTGCACCCGAAAGAAGTCATCAACATGCAGTATACATCGGGAACGACAGGATTTCCAAAAGGGGTTATGCTGACCCACCACAATATCGTTAACAATGGAAACCAAATTGCTGATTGCATGAAACTGACAGCCGCTGACCGTCTCTGTATACCGGTTCCATTTTTTCATTGTTTTGGATGTGTGCTTGGTGTGCTTGCGGCTGTATCGAAAGGAACAACCATGGTCATTTTAGAACAATTCGAGGCAGAAAAAGTGATGAAAGCTGTTTCGGATGAAAAATGTACCGGATTGCATGGTGTACCGACCATGTTTATCGCGGAATTGAATCATCCGAATTTCTCCAAGTACGATTTCTCTCATTTGCGTACAGGGATTATGGCTGGATCGACCTGCCCGATTGAAGTAATGAAGGATGTCATGGATAAAATGGGAGCTGCAGAAATAACCATTGCCTATGGCCAGACGGAGTCATCCCCGGTTATTACACAGACAAGAACCGATGATCCTGTTGAACTGCGTGCGACAACCGTTGGGAAAGTTCATCCAAACGTGGAGGTAAAAATTGTCGAACCTGGGACGAACGAAGAACAAGAAGTAGGAGTCCCTGGTGAGTTGTGCACACGTGGCTATCATATTATGAAAGGCTATTATAATAATCCTGAAGCCACTGATGCTGTTATTGACAGGGATGGATGGCTACATACCGGTGATTTGGCCGTAATGGATGCGAACGGATACGTACAGATTACCGGTCGTATGAAAGATATGATTATTCGTGGCGGTGAGAATGTTTATCCCCGGGAGGTAGAGGAGTTTCTTTATCAGCACCCAGCTGTTCTCGACGTCCAGATTGTTGGTGTACCAAGTGAAAAATATGGGGAAGAAATGATGGCTTGGATTATTCTTAAGGACGAGGGAGGGGCCACCGAAGAAGATATAAAGTCGTTTTGTGAAGGCAAAATTGCAAGACATAAGATTCCGAAGTACATCAAATTCACTGAAGCGTATCCGGCAACTGCTAGTGGAAAAATACAGAAATTTAAATTGCGGGAGTATGCGACAAAAGCATTGCAAGATAAGGGTGGGAAACAATGATAAAGAAAATAGTTATAGCCAATCGCGGCGAAATAGCTACACGTATTATTCGTACATGTAAAAGGCTGGGCATAGCTACTGTTGCCGTGTATTCAGAAGCAGATCAGAAAGCACCATTTGTATCCATGGCGGATGAATGCTATCTGCTTGGACCTCCCCGTGTCCAGGAAAGTTATCTCAACGCCGAAAAAATCATTTCCATTGCCAGACAAGCGGGTGCAGATGCCATTCATCCCGGATACGGATTTTTGAGTGAGAATAGTCAGTTTGCTGGTCAATGCCGAGATGCCGGTCTCCTGTTTATCGGTCCATCTAGCCAAGTGCTAGAACAAATGGGGAATAAAATTGCAGCACGTAAAGCTATGAAAGATGCCGCCGTGCCAATTGTACCGGGTACGGATGAGGCTGTTGCCGATGCGGAAGAAGCAAAAGAAATAGCTGAATTAATCGGCTATCCTATCATGCTGAAAGCTGCTTCAGGCGGTGGCGGTATCGGTATGCAAGTGGTACACACGAATAAAGAGCTGGAAAAGGCATTTGACAGCAATGCGAAACGAGCACAATCATTTTTCGGTGATGGTGCGATGTTTATGGAAAAGAAATTGGAGAATGCCAGACATATCGAAATACAGCTATTGGCAGACCATCATGGCAATGTTGTTCATTTATATGATCGTGAATGTTCTATCCAGCGTCGCAATCAGAAAGTGATTGAAGAGGCTCCTTCGCCGTTTATTTCCGAAACTACACGCCAGGAAATGGGCGATTCAGCTGTAAGAGCAGCAAAAGCCTTAAACTATACAAATGCAGGAACAATTGAATTTATCGTTGATGAGCAGGAACACTTCTACTTTCTGGAGATGAATACAAGAATCCAGGTGGAACACCCTGTAACAGAGGAAGTAACCGGGCTGGATATCGTTGAACAGCAAATTGCCATTGCCAACGGAGAAAAACTAGCCTATGAACAATCGGACATAGCAAGAAGCGGCCATGCAATCGAGGCACGAATTTACGCAGAAGATCCGGAAACGTTCTTCCCTTCGCCGGGCTATATTTCCGCATTTGAACTGCCGGATGGTGAGAATATCCGTAATGAAACAGCTGTAACGGATGATTTTACTGTTACACCGTTCTATGACCCAATGATTGGTAAACTGATTGCGCGGGGAGCAGACAGAGGTGAGGCAATTGCTGCTTTGAAACAGGCGCTATTACATTATAAAGTGGAAGGAATTAAAACCAACATACCAATGCTAATAGAAGTGGTAAACCATGACCAGTTTTTAAATGGAAACACGACGACAGCATTTATTGACAACTATTACTTACCAATGGTGAAAACAAACTAGGAGGTTATGAAAATGACAGAAGTGAAAGCATCGATGGCCGGAAGTGTGTGGAAGATAGAAGTTAGTAAAGGAGAAACCGTTGAAGAAGATCAGGATATCGTTATTCTGGAATCAATGAAAATGGAAATACCAATTCCGGCAGAATCCGACGGAACGGTACAAGAATTAAAGGTCGCAGAAGGTGATTTTGTGAACGAAGGGGACGTTATTGCCATTATAGAATAATAATAGCGCATGCATGCCTGTTGCCCGGAAAAGTTCCACATGTCTGGAGCGGTCCGGGCAATTAGGTACAAAGTCATGAAAGGAGAATATTATGGCTCCACTGATTAACTATAGCGTAACTGATAATCATATTGCAGTTGTAACATTGAATCGACCGGAAGCGATGAATGCTTTGTCAGCCCCGCTTCTCGACGAACTGAATGCATATATTGAAAAAATAAATAACGACGATACGATTCGTACGACAATCATAACCGGAGCAGGTCAGAAAGCGTTTTGTGCCGGTGCAGATTTGAAGGAACGTAAAGGTATGACGGAGAAACAGGTAGTACAGGCTGTGGAAAAAATCGGTAGAACCATTAATAACATTGAAAGCATGAACATGCCGGTTATTGCAGCTATGAATGGCGCTGCATTTGGCGGCGGACTAGAACTTGCACTTGGCTGTGACATCCGGATTGCTGCGACTGGCGTTAAAATGGGATTGACCGAAACATCACTTGCCATCATTCCCGGTGCAGGTGGTACCCAGCGTCTCACAAGACTAATAGGTACTGGGCAAGCTAAAAAGCTGATATTTACCGCAGAGCCTGTTCTGGCCGAGGAGGCTTTAAAACATGGGGTTATTGAACAAATATCAGACCCATCTCAATTATGGGAGGAAGCATACAGCCTGGCAGCACAAATTGCTAAAAACGGTCCGATCGCATTGAAACAGGCAAAAGCCGCGATTAATAAGGGGATACAGACTGATCTTTCTACCGGGCTTTCCATTGAACGTCTATGTTATAACGAAACTATCCCAACCGACGATCGTATAGAAGGGCTGCAGGCATTTAAAGAAAAACGAGAACCTGTATACCAAGGAAAGTGAAGCAGGAGGGACACAGTATGACATATAAGGATGAATTTAAAGAGAGAACTGAACAAATTAAAAAGGGTGGTCAGGACAAATACCATCGAAAAAATGAAGAAAAGGGAAAATTATTTGTCCGAAAGCGGCTTGAACGGTTATTTGATAATGATATCGATATAGAAGATGCTTTTTTTGCCAATTGCATGGATGATTCGCTACCTTCAGATGGTGTTGTGACAGGCATTGGTCGGGTTAACGGCCAGGATGTGTGTGTCATGGCGAATGATTCCACAGTAAAAGCCGGATCGTGGGGCAAACGCACCGTCGAAAAAATTATCCGTATCCAGGAGACTGCGTTAAAGCTGGAGATACCGATGCTTTACTTAGTTGACTCTGCGGGTGCACGAATAACCGATCAGGTAGAGATGTTTCCGGGCCGGCGTGGTGCGGGGCGTATTTTTCATAATCAGATTAAATTGTCCGGGCGTGTACCGCAGATCTGTCTGCTTTTTGGACCATCAGCTGCAGGTGGAGCGTATATTCCGGCCTTCTGTGATATCGTTGTGATGGTGGAAGGGAATGCATCGATGTATCTGGGATCACCACGGATGGCTGAAAAAGTCATCGGTGAAAAGGTAAGCCTTGAGGAAATGGGCGGTGCTAGCATGCATTGTTCTGTTTCAGGCGTTGGTGATGTTCTCGTCAAAACGGAAGCAGAAGCCATTGACTATACACGGCGCTACTTAGACTACTTCCCGGCTAATTTTAGGAATAAACCGGATACAGTAGAACCTAAAGAGGTAAAAGTTTATGAAAAATCCATAGCAGATCTCATTCCGGAAAATCAAAACGCTGCCTTTAATATGCATGATTTGATTAAACGATTATTGACGCAGATAGTTTTTGTGAAGTTAAAAAGAAATTTGCTCCGGAATTAATCACCGGGCTTGCTAGGATAAATGGAAAAGCCGTTGGTGTTATAGCTAATCAGCCACGCATGAAAGGTGGTGTTTTGTTCCCGGATTCAGCCGATAAAGCTGCGAAATTTATTCAGCTTTGTGATGCGTTTAATATTCCGTTGTTGTTCTTAATGGATATTCCTGGCTTCATGATTGGTACGAAAGTTGAACGTGCTGGGATAATCCGTCACGGGGCCAAAATGCTGGCGACGATGAGTGAAGCGACCGTTCCGAAAATATCCGTCGTCGTTCGCAAAGCTTATGGTGCCGGACTTTATGCAATGGCTGGGCCGGCTTTTGAACCTGATGCGTGTCTCGCACTACCAACTGCACAAATTGCGGTCATGGGTCCCGAGGCCGCGGTAAATGCGGTTTATGCCAACAAAATTGCTGAATTACCAGAAGAGGAACGGCCTACGTTTATTAAAGAAAAACAGGAGGAGTACAAAAATAATATTGATATCTACCGACTGGCCTCAGAAATGGTAATCGACGCTGTTATTGACCCGGATAAACTACGAGATGAGCTGATTGAACGCTACCGTGTATATGATTCTAAAAACATCATATTCACGGATAGAAAACATGGTGTTTATCCTGTTTGAAATAATCCCCAGCCACCTGATTTGGCTGGGGATTATTTCAAGTTTATATTGACCATAATATTATTATGTAAACTAGAATTAGCGGCTAGCTTTCGTTTTATTTTTCTAAACTTAGTGGTACGATTGTAAT
The DNA here is from genome assembly GCF_005887555.1 of Lentibacillus cibarius. NCBI lineage: Bacteria > Bacillati > Bacillota > Bacilli > Caryophanales > Bacillaceae > Lentibacillus > Lentibacillus cibarius. The sequence continues at coordinate 3,538,785 of NZ_VCIA01000001.1, forward strand.
GTGTCGAAATAAACTGTTAACGACAAACAGAATTGAATGGAGTGAAGTGCATTGAAAATAAACGAATTTATGATCACTGATGTTATTTCGGTTCATGAGGAAACGAAAATTAAACAGCTATTGCAAATTCTAGTAAATAATAAGATTGGCGGTTTTCCAGTCGTTGATGAAACTGACCGTTTAAAAGGAATGATTAGTGACGGGGATATTATTCGCCATTTACAACCGAAAGGACGAACCATCTATGATATGTTTTCGCTTGTCATCGTAAACGAGCACGAGGATTTCCAAAATAAAATTACCTCCTGTGTTGATCATCAAGCAAAAGATATTATGAAGAAAAATATTTATGCGGTCCATCCGGATGATGATGTTGAAAAGGCTATTTCTATTTTCTCCAATCATCATTTTAAAAAAATTCCGGTCGTCAATGAGGATAAGCAAGTTATGGGGGTTGTCAGCCGTGGTGATATCATCCGTTTCATTTCCACGAAAATAATAGCTGAGTCAACTGATTGACGGGGTAGAAATCCCTTATTCAAATAAGTATAATGGTTGGAAGAAGTGTAAATAAAAGGGGAAAAAGACAACGCTATGCGAACAAAAACAGAAAAAAGTCGAATCACGGAACAACATTTTGCTGCTTTTTATCAGCTAATGATGGATAACGGTGATACCAATAATGCTGATAAGCTATTAGAGGTTTATGAAAAATGGGGCAGCTCGAAGCTGATGATTGGTTTCGCCGGGCACTTTTCTGCCGGTAAATCGTCGATGATTGATTATTTGCTGGGAACGTCCGTATTGCCGAAAAGCCCGATACCGACAAGCGCTAACGTCGTTATGATTCAATCCGGTCATGCAGGTGCACATCTGTATTTTGATGATGGCACCATCTATACCTATGAGCAACCATATAATATGGAGAATATTAAGGAACATGCCAGAACGAAGGGGAATGTGAAAAAGATTGGAATCCATTTGCAGGAGTCTACTTTGCCTGAGGGGTGCACGGTCATTGATACGCCTGGTATTGATGCGGCGGACGATGCTGACCGGTTAATTACTGAATCATCACTGCACCTATTAGATGTGCTGTTTTACGTGATGGATTATAACCATGTACAGTCTGAGGTCAATTTGCAATTTTTGACAAAGGTGCAGGATTACGGGATACCTGTTTTTATTATCATTAATCAGATTGATAAGCATAACGCCAAGGAATTAGCATTTGAGGAATTCACTAAAAAAATTAAACAAACGTTTGATCAATGGAAACTGAGCCCGGAAGCAATCTATTATTCTTCTTTAACCGAGCAGGACTTGCAAGAAAATGAGATTTCTGCTATTAAATCCAAACTTGTTTCTCTTATGACAACAGAAAAACAGGAAGTCTATGATATTAAGCGATCAGTTGGACAATTAAAAGAGGAACATAAAGAATACTTGCAAGTAATGCATGAACATGAATTAACCAGTCGAGGTTTACAGGAGGCAGAGGCAGGAGAAAACTTCAGTGAACGAATGGAATATGTGAACAAGGCAATCAGCGAATTAAGGGCAGTACCACAACAAGTGGAAGAGGCATTTATGCATGAATTAAATACAACGCTTAAAAATGCTTATTTAATGCCCGCAGAACTGCGTGAGAAAGCGCGGCTGTTTCTAGAAGCACAGCAGAAAGATTTTAAAATTGGATTGTTTGGATCAAAGAAAAAGACCGAAGCAGAACGAACAAAACGTTCCGAGGATTTCCTGGAAACGTTGCAGAAAAATATGGAGACATCGATTCGCTGGAAGCTTCGTGACAAATGGACGGAATTACTTACCCATTATCAGCTTCAAGATCCGCTGCTCATGGAAAAAGTACAGAATATCGCTGTTTCTTATGATATAGGCATGCTTCGCGATCTGATCAAGCCGGGCGCGAAAATTACAGGGGACTATGTTCTGGTTTATACAGGAGATGTCACTGCAGATGTAAAGCAAAAATTTAAACAAAAAGCGTTGCAGTTATGGGAGTTAATAGACAGTAAACTGAAAGAAAATCTGAATCAGGAGTTAGTTGCTTACGAAGCGGAATGGCAAAAACTCGAACAGACACACCAAAAACAAGAAGCGCTGGAAATGCTGGAACACCACTTAAGCGAATCTTGCAATGAGCTAGAATGTGTGCTGAACAATCCACAACCATCAGCAGAATCATTGGCAAAAATGAATAGAGCACTTAAAACACAATACAAAGAGATTGATAAGCCGGATGTCATAAATGCTGCACCAAAACCGGTGGATCGTCCAACAAAAGACATACCTGATTCGCAACCAGAGAAAAAAGATACACTGCCAATCGACCGATTGCTTGATCAGCTAAACGAGGCAATGGATATCCTTTCGGGACTACCTGGCTTTCAGACTCTTATCCAGGACTTGTCCCAAAAACATGAACGCCTGCGCAACCGCACATACACAGTCGCTTTATTCGGTGCATTCAGTGCTGGTAAATCTTCTTTTGCCAATGCGTTAATGGGAGAATATGTGCTTCCTTCATCTCCGAATCCGACGACTGCTGTCATCAATCGGATAAACCCGGTGAATGAAACGAATGGACATGGTACGGCAGTAGTGACTCTGAAAGATAAGGATGTACTGAAAGAAGACATTGTAAATCTTATCAGGCATTTTGATGTACCAGATGCAATGAGTTTGGATGAGTTACTGCGATGGATCAGGAAGCAACATTTGCATATGCATGAAGACTTAGCGAAAACAAGTAAGGATTTCCTTCATGCGGTGCTGGAAGGCTACGAGGAGATGTGTGATAGTCTTGCTCAAGAAATTGCTGTTCCTATTGATGCATTAAAAGATTACGTAACAAATGAACAGAAAGCTAGTTTTATAGCCTCCGTTGACCTTTACTATGATTGCCCTATCACACGACAAGGGATTACGTTAGTTGATACACCAGGAGCCGACTCTGTAAATGCACGGCATACGTCAGTTGCTTTTGATTATATTAAATACGCTGATGCGATATTCTATATTACTTATTACAACCATGCTTTTGCAAAGGCAGATAGAGATTTTCTACTGCAGCTTGGTCGAGTGAAAGAATCATTTCAAAAGGATAAAATGTTTTTTGTCATGAATGCATCAGATTTGGCGACGGATCAGACAGAACTTGACTTTGTACGTGGTTATATTGAAGAGCAGCTAGTAACATACGGTATCAGGTTTCCGAAGCTATACGCTGTTTCCAGCAAACAATCATTAGATGAAAAAATTAATGGCACCCCGCTTAACAAGGAAATGGCCGTATTTGAAGCGGCGTTCGATCATTTTATCCATGAGGAATTGACGGCCATCACGAAACACTCGGCTGTTAGGGATATGCACCGAGCGACGGAGGAAGTGCGTCACTACATGGATGCGCTGCAATGGAACGAGGAGGAAAAAGAACAGTTCCATGCGTCTTTAAAATCAAAGGAGACGAGTTTAAAACAGCTGGCAGATGAGTTGCATGCAGCGAGTTATACACAAAAAATTAGCCAGAAACTGGAAAAACAGTTATATTATGTTCTGGAACGACTGTCCATTCGCTTTCACGATTTATTTAAGGAAACGTTTAATCCAGCAACATTCACTGATACCGGCAAGGGTGCCATGGAGCAGCTGGAGCATTGTCTACAAAACCTACTAAATGACACTGGGTATGAATTGATGCAGGAATTGCGAGCGGTTTCCCTAAGAATGGAATCCTTTATCGCAGACATAAAACAGGAAGTTCACCATTATTATGTGCGCCAGAGTAATGATATTGATTCTGCATTTATGCTTCCCGATGCTGAGGCACCCGAGCTGGAAACGCCTGCCTACGAACAGGCATTTGAAAACTTGGGGGCACAAACATTCCAGCGGGAGTTAAAACTATTTAAGGGAACAAAAGCTTTCTTTGCCAAAAATGAAAAAGAAGTGATGAAAGAAGCATTGTATGATCGTTTATATCCATATGCCAGACAGTATATAGATGACTATCACCAGCTGATGCAAGAAACGTATATAAATCAATGGAATATAATTATGCAAGAGATGAAACAAATGATCTATCATCACGTGGAGGGTTATAGAGACCGGCAAATAGCTATGCTGACAGAGCAGCCAGTGGATATAGATATTCTGAGCGAAAAGTACCATACGCTTGAAACCATGTTGGCAACATACGAAGGACTGGAGAGTTAAAGATGGCAAAAAACAAAAAGGTTTTGCTTGTTGATGGAATGGCTTTACTGTTCCGGGGCTTTTATGCAACAGCATTTTCCGGCAATTTTATGTACACGAAAGATGGAATTCCAACAAATGGTGTCTATCAGTTCTTGCAGTACTTCTTTAATGCGGTACACCGGTTCGAACCAACGCATGTCATTTGCTGCTGGGATATGGGGAGTAAGACATTCCGCACAGCGTTGTACCCAGACTACAAGGGGAATAGGCCCAAGCCACCTGAAGCGCTTGTTCCCCAGTTTGATCTGATAAAAGAGGTTACACAAGCATTTAACATTCCGAATGTTGGTCGCGAAAATTTTGAAGCAGATGACTGTATTGGTTCACTGGCGAGACAATTTTCTTCCGACCACGAAGTCTTGATCTTGACGGGTGATCAGGATATGCTGCAGCTTGTTGATGCCGGAATCAGTGTTGCGATTATGAAAAAAGGAATTGGAAACTATGAATTGTTTGATTGTGACACGTTTTATGATAAAAAAGGAATCCACCCGCAACAAATAATTGATTTGAAAGGACTAATGGGAGATTCCTCGGACAACTATCCCGGTGTCAAAGGAATCGGGGAAAAAACGGCACTGAAATTGCTGAGAGAATATGGGACTATTGATAACCTTCTTGCTAATTTGGAATGTTTGCCCAATGGTACAGAGCGTAAGATAAGAGAGAATATTGATATGCTTCAATTATCAAAGAAACTTGCAGCGATCAGGTGTGATGTTACTGTCAGTTGCACGCCGGACGAAGCTTTATGGCACTATGAGCCGTTGCTAGTAGAAGAGGCATTTGCCGAGTTAGCGTTTCCTAATTTAATGGAATTAGTAACCTGAGACGAAAGTGGAACGCACCTTGACTGATGCGTTCCACTTTTTTACTTGTAACATATAACTCTGACTTCCAAAATCATTGCGAACAGCAGCGTCCCGATTGCCAAGTGCAACACAGCCATGGACAAGGATAGGAACGAAAGAATGGTCATGACACCAACAGCCATCTGTATGATGACAACACCAAGAATAAGCAGCATACGCCTTTTCAGGAAGGTTTCATTGGTCCTGAATACGTTAAAGACAAGAAATATAATATATACTGCTGAAACGAGTGCCAATAATCGGTGTGAAGTTTGAAGAAGTTGGGCAAACGTGTCTGGAAAAAATGATTGCTCCGTACATTCCAGCCAGCCGCATGATAGCCCCAGTTCTTCATGTTTTATGTATGCGCCAAGTCCAATCGTAAGGAATAATAACACAATCGCCATGTTCAAATGGGTCACAATAGTAGTGTTCTGAATAGACTTGGCAGACTCATGCCGCCATAGCCATATTAATAGTGCTATAAAAATCATTGCAATTAATAAGTGAACAGTGATGATGATAGACGGAAGATGGTAAAAAACAACGACAGCCCCCATCACCAATTGTAGTGTCAAAAGCAAAATCACCCAATTAGCAGCTTTTTGTTCCTGCAAGTGACCGTTTCCTTTTTTGATGTTTACGAAAAGAAAAACAGTCATGAAAAATAGTACAGCCCCAATAACACGGTGACCGAATTCAATCAGCGTATCGCCGCTCAACTGTGGAATAACTTTCCCATTACAGAGTGGCCAGTCAGGTCCGCATCCCATTCCGGATTCTGATGATGCAACATAGCCACCAAAAACAATTAACAAATACGTCAATACAATTGTTATTAATAATAATCGCTGTTTAATCAAGTACATACGTCCTTTCATTAGTTATGTGAGTATTTTCAGTTTAGCAAAAATAGCATAATTTAAATGTGCTTTGTGTCACTTAAACAGACGATTCAGCCAAATTATAGTAAAATGGATGATAAAGCAATATGAATAATGCGGATGGAGTTGTCTACCTGTTAGTTGAAAGGTTATGACGTAGGGGATTACCTCGTTTTAATGGAATGTTGAAAAGGAAGACTGAATAAATGTGGGGTGTATAAATGGTATATTCTGACGAGCAAATCAAAGAATGGCGTAACACCTATCCCATTCTGAAAGATGTGATGGATTTGCAACCTGTATTTTGGACAAATCCAGGACGTAAAAAAATGGAGAAGCAGAATCTTTCGTTAACGATGGAAGACATTGAAGAAGCAGAGTCGCTGTGGAAACGTTTTGCGCCATTTTTAGCTAACGAATTTCCCGATACAAGCGAAACGAACGGTATAATCGAATCACCTCTAAAAGAAATAAACAGTTTTAAGAATCAATTGTTCCCTGAAATACCGGGTGACTTTTATTTAAAATGTGATCACAAACTACCAATCGCAGGGTCCATTAAAGCAAGGGGCGGCATTTACGAGGTGCTGAAACATGCAGAGACAATCGCTAAACAAGCCGGAATGCTACGTGATAATGATGATTATGCTGTATTTTCAGAGGAAAGGTTTAAAAACTTTTTCGGTCAGTATTCTATTGGTGTTGGCTCAACTGGCAATCTCGGTTTGGGTATTGGTATCATAAGTGCTAAACTTGGGTTTAATGTATATGTATATATGTCAGCCGATGCAAAACAATGGAAAAAAGATTTACTGCGGGAAAAGGGGGCTAATGTACTTGAATTCTCCGGTGACGTCAGTGGAGCGATTGCTACCGGTAGAGATAAAACCAACGCCAATCCTAACGGTTATTTTGTCGATGATGAGGATTCCCGGCACTTATTTCTCGGATACAGTGTCGCTGCATTACGTTTAAAGAAACAACTGAAGCAAAGGAACATAACAGTTAATGGTGATCATCCGTTATATGTCTATCTTCCGTGTGGTGTTGGTGGTTCGCCCGGTGGAATTACATTCGGACTGAAAAAAGTATTTGGCGATCATGTCCATTGCTTTTTCGCCGAACCAGTCCATTCGCCATCGGTACTTATCGGACTAGTAACCGGGAAGATGGATGAAGTCAGTGTGTAGGATTTTGGCATCGATAATAGAACGGAAGCGGATGGACTCGCAGTAGGTCGGCCATCCCGATTTGCTACCGCCATAAGTGATCAGTTAATTAGTGGTATTTATACGATGGAGGATCATACGTTATACCGCTTGTTGGCCACGCTGGCGGATAGCGAGGACGTTTATCTTGAGCCGTCTGCAACCGCTGGATTGGTTGGCCCACAGCGGGTATGGCCGTATACTAGTCAAGTGACAGACGATAAACATGCTACCCATATTGCATGGGCGACAGGTGGTTCGCTCGTTCCGGCAAAGGACATGGAAATGTTTTATAATAAAGGGAAAAGCTTAACATAGAAAGGTTGGCTTATTTATGAAAACAGTACAAAATATGACAGCACTCATTGGGGAAACTCCAGTTGTCCGGTTGAATCACATTGTTCCGGACGATGCAGCTTCTGTTTTTATAAAACTGGAATCATTTAACCCAAGCAAAAGCGTGAAAGACCGTGCAGCGTATAGTATGATTAAAAAAGCGGAGGATGAAGGACGCATCCAACCAGGTGATACCATCATTGAACCGACGAGCGGAAACACCGGGATTGGCCTTGCGATGAATGCTGCAGCGAAAGGGTACCATGCTATTTTAGTAATGCCTGATAACAGCACACAAGAGCGGCGGAACATTTTGCGGGCGTTCGGAGCAAAGGTGGTTTTGACCCCAAGTGACGAGAAAATGCCCGGTGCAATTAAAAAAGCCAAAGAACTGCAGCAGGAGATTTCAAACAGCTTCATCCCTCAGCAATTTGAAAATAGCGCAAATCCTGACATTCATCGCTCAACAACAGCGCTGGAAATATACGAGCAGATGGATGGACAGTTGGATGCATTTGTTGCTACTGCGGGTACCGGCGGAACAATTACCGGTACAGGTGAAGTATTGAAGGAAAAACTACCTGATTTACACATCGCTGTCGCTGAACCTGAAGGATCTCCAGTATTGTCAGGCGGTGAACCAGGTAAACACAAGTTAGTGGGAACCAGTCCAGGATTTGTGCCTGAGATTTTGAATACAGGAATTTACGACAAAATCATCCAGGTTGGTGATGAAGAAACTGTTGACATGTTTAAAATGCTTCCACGGAAAGAAGGGATATTTACTGGTTTGTCGGGTGCAGCGGCGGTTATAGCCGCTATAAAAACTGCCAAACTGCTTGGAAAAGGGAAAAATGTTTTATGCATGGCACCTGACACTGGGGAACGCTATTTAAGTATGAATTTGTTTAATGAATAGTAGTGGGACCATAATGAGTGGGGGGGTGCCCCCTCCGCTTATTATTTGGAACAAGATTAAGACGGAAGTAATTATCAATATAATATAAGTTTTTCAAGTGAAAGGATTCGTCACGGACCTGTTTTTGGCGCATACAGTAACAAAGAGTTCACTTCTGACAGGAGGAAAAAACATGTATCGTCAAAATCATTATTATCCCTCAGCAGCGAATTTTGCCCCGTATCAGTATGGTTTTCCCGCTAACGCTAACATGAATAACGTTGATTCCCAATTTTTTGAAGAACATTACAGACAACAGACAATAAACGGGCAGGCTACGTGGACAGAAGGTGGAGCAGTTACCAAATGTGGAATACCGTGGTCCACCAATCAATACATGACTGTTGCGGTCGGAACGAATTCTTTATATCAATGCGGGCAAATGCTGAAAGTACGAAATCCAGCTACTAGCAGAGAAATTTTGGTGACAGTTGTTGATGAAACGCCAGGATATTCTCAAAACCAAATTAATTTGCACCGAAAAGCCTTTGAAGCACTGGGAGTAAATCTGCAGCAAGGGATTATGAATGTTAAAATAACACCTGTACATGACTTCACACAGAAAAAATGGGGAAAATACTTAATGGATATTGCAAAAACAGCCTATCCATTGTATAGAGTAGATGAATATAATTTCATTGATAAAACGCAAATCTCACCAGAACAAACGAAAGAAACATATGAATATGTTTTGCAATCTTCGCAAGACCGCTTCACGGTTCAGGGTGCAGTTCTTTACAACCCCAAAAACGATCGGGTCTTGTCTTTTAATATGAGTGAGAAATAGCGAATAAAGTGTTTATTATATATATTAAATTGATAATCAGGCTGACAACTAATATTAAAAGTAGGGGGGAAGCTAACAATTTAGCTTCCCAAAATATTTTTATTCTAGTTTACATAATATATATTATAGGAAGTGATTGCAAAAGGACATTTGCCTCATCTCATAATGAAGTATACTTGTGATAGTGAGATGAGACAAAAACTCGCGCTTAGAATAAACCAAGTTATATATGTTATATATATTATGAGGATTGAATACGCCAATTTTATGGTTTGCTAATCCTTGCCGTTCGTCAATGTATTTGAAAGCTCCTGTTCCGATAATCCAGTCCATTACCGTGTTTTAATCTTGGATTGTTATGTTGTTGTTACGCCATATCGCTGATCAATCTCGGCCTCGGCGTTTCATTATTTGTTTCAACTTGTGAAAAAGTTCACTCATTGTTAAAAAGCAGTCATCTCTTATGACTGCTGCTCCAAATCAACTTTATTTAAAGGTTCTTTTGTATTTACGTTGCTATAAATAACGGTCACTCATTAAAAGCAAAAAAGAACTGATGGTGTATTTTCCATCTGTTCTTTTTTGCAGCATTAGCTACTTTTCCTTTGATATTGTGCTCTTGAGCGATATTGCTGTGGTGCCCTTTTCGGATATGTCAGTGGTATACTGTAAAAATGAACGAGCCGTGTAAATGGAATAGAAGCAAAAAGTCCAAAAGCCGTTAGTGTATGCAGCTTAAAAATGAACGGTATGTTGGTCATTAATTGATATTTTGGGTCCAGAACAAATAGGCTTCTAAACCATGGTCCGATTGCTGATCGATAGTCAAATTCCTCAGGTGTATAATTTCCAAAAACAGTCATATAGGTTCCAATACCTGCAACAATCACAAGTGCAATGACAGAATAAAAATCTGCAAATGTTGCATGGACTCTCACGGGATCAATAACTATTTTACGGATTAAAAGAATGATTAAACCAGCAACAGTCATGATGCCTGCTAACGATCCGCCGTACACAGCACCCATATGATACAAATGGTCCGATACCCCAATCACCTCGTAAAATTCCATTGGGACGACAATTCCCATGATGTGACCGAAGAACGCAAAAATAATCCCCCAGTGAAATAATGGTGATCCAAATCGAAGCCACTTCTTTTCAAAAAATTCAGTAGATGGTGCAGCCCAGGTTAATTGCCGAAATGCAAAGCGATATAATAAACCAACGATCATGATAACTAATGTAGCATATGGGAAGATGACCCACCAGAAAATTTCACTCACACGATAACCCTCCTTTTGTTGTAACGCTACCCGTGAAAGTCTATTTCTCGCGGATAGTATGTTCAAATTTAGCGATATAATAATTACTTGCAAGATAAGCCACGTCCGGCTTGAACGCACAGGACGTGACGGTTTTAGCCTGCAAGGACGCTGACGCCTTTGTTCTTACCCATACATAATCGGAAATGGTAGTTCTTCCAAATCGGCTTCTTCTCGTTCATATTCCAGCTTTTCCATTTCCTGTTTTGTCGGCTCTGCAAAAACGGCATCCATTAATAATTGCAGAAACTGTCGGTACGGGTTTTCTTCTGGCAGGTTGCTCATTATACGATAGATGGCAATCCCCAGACGCCTAATCAGCCGCTCATTATCACTGCTGTCAGGTGCGACAGCCAAGAATTCCAGAAGCATCGGAATATAATCCGATAAATCTTCGTCTATCCGTTCGTAGCCCGCCTGATTAATTATATTTTGTAATTTAATCAGTGCGGCACCTCGTTTATTACTATCCCCGAGCTCATGGGCTGTTAGATACAACCCATTTTTTGCTCGAAGGTCAAATGTCGATACGTATTTTGTCTGTAACTCCTTGATTGTATAATGATTAAATGCTTGTAAAGCATCGATCATTTTTTGCTGCTTGTCAGGTGAAATGTTGTTAGTCTTAATCTCATCCTTTATGTCCTCAAGCTCATCAAGGAATGTTTCCTCCGGGTATGCTAGCAGACGGGCGCCGACAATGAGAAAGGTGCGTTCTTGCTGTTCCATTATTTTTTACCTCCGGATGTAAATGTAACCATTTGTTCCGGTGCAGTTTTTCTTCCGGAGGCGTATGTTGTAAGACCCTCCGGCGGTGCCAAATCCTCTAAGCTGCAGGCGCCTTGCTCATAATACAAATCATCATCCATTTCCCTACGTCCGGTTGGAATAACAAATCGCTCGTTGTATTTGGCAATACCCAAAAGCCGTGCCATATCCTCTATTTCTTCCGGATCCGTTTCAGCTTCTTTCAGCAGCTCACTCTGTCTGAATGAATCGACACCACCGACTGTTTTTCCACGCATGTATACCCGCATAGCCGTTAATTTCAGCAGTACTTTCCGAATAACTTTCGTATCCCCGGCGGCGAGAATCGATGCTAGATACTGCATAGGGATTCGCATTTGGTCAACGGCTGGAATATATCCGTCCGTGTTTAAATCGTCCTCATTTGTAAGGTGATTCATGATTGGGCTAAGCGGCGGCACGTACCAGACCATAGGCATTGTCCGGTATTCCGGATGCAATGGTAGCGCAATTTTCCATTTCATTGCCATTTTATAAACCGGTGAATTTTGTGCACCTTCAATCCATTCGTCGTTGATACCTGACTTCCTTGCCTCTTCAATGACTTCAGGATCAAATGGATCAAGAAATACGGACAATTGGGATTCATATAAATCCTGCGGGTCCTCCACTGATGCTGCTTCCTTCACTCTATCTGCGTCATACAGAACAACACCGATGTAGCGGATTTTTCCGACGCACGTTTCTGAGCAAATGGTTGGAAGTCCCGCTTCTGTCCGCGGATAGCAGAAATTACACTTTTCAGCTTTGTGGGTATTCCAATTGTAATAAACTTTGTGATATGGACACCCACTCATACAGAAGCGCCAGCCGCGGCACGCTTCCTGGTCCACTAGAACAATGCCATCTTCATCACGTTTATATAAGGCACCGGATGGGCAGGATGCCACACATGATGGATTCAGGCAATGCTCACAAATTCTTGGCAGATACATCATAAATGTTTTTTCATATTCTGTGGATATGTGTTCCTGTAACTTTTCAACAGTCGGATCCTGAGAAACGGACTCGGTTCCACCTGCCAGGTCATCATCCCAGTTGGGCCCCCATTCCGGTTTATCAATATACTCTCCTGTGATCATTGATTGCGGACGTGCCACTGGAAGATTTTCGCTTTTTGGGCTGTTAATTAGGTGCTGATAATCGTATGTCCAAGGTTCATAATAGTCTTCCATACTAGCCATGTCCGGGTTGTAAAAAATGTTCATCAGCTTAGAAATAGGTCCACCTGCTTTTAACTGCAGTTTACCATTTTTCAAAACCCAGCCACCTTTAAAGCGTTCCGTATCTTCCCAACGCTTAGGATAGCCGGTCCCCGGACGGGTCTCCACGTTATTGAACCACATATATTCTGTTCCAGGCCGGTTTGTCCACGTATTCTTACAGGTTACGGAACAAGTGTGGCAGCCGATACATTTATCCAAGTGCATGACCATCGCTACCTGTGCTTTAATTCTCAAGCCAATCTACCTCCTTCAATGCTCTGATGACGGCTATGGTATCCCGCTGATGCCCAGTTGGCCCGTAATAGTTAAACCCATAGCTTAACTGCGAGTAACCACCAATCATGTGTGTTCCTTTTGGCGTGATTCTTGTGACACTGTTATGGGTTCCACCACGTTTTTTGTTCATGGAGGTGGCAGGAACACCCATTGTTCGATCCTGTGCATGGTACATATACGCCATTCCTTTTGGTATCCGGTATGTGACGACTACCCTTGCTGCGATGGCGCCATTCCGGTTATAAACTTCGACAAAGTCATTATCTTTAAGCCCGATAGATGCTGCGTCATCCTCATTCATCCAGATAGTCTGCCAGCCTCTGAACAACGTCGACATATTGGTTGTATCCGTAAACATCGTATGGATGCCCCATTTTTGGTGTGGTGTCAAATACCTTACCGTAATCGATTTGTTTTCATTTTCTTCCACACCTTCCTCCTTTTTGAGGAATGGTCCATGTCTTAATGGAGGCAAATACAGTGGCAGTCCTTCACCGTAATCAAGCATCATTTCATGATCAAGATAGAAGCTCTGTCTTCCTGTCAGTGTTCTCCATGGGATGTTGTATTCCACATTTACTGTAAACGGTGAGTACCGTCGATGGTCTTTCTCCAAACCGCTCCAGACTGGCGTTGAAATTGCTTGTCGCGGCTGAATGGTTAAATCACGTAATGTATGATCCTCTTCTGCACGCGGTTTTGCAATATCTTCAAGCTTTTGCCCGGTTTTGGTTTCGAGTGACTTCCATCCGGCGACTGCCCGTTTACCATTTGTAGCGCCGGACATCAATAGAATGGCATTAATGGCCTGTTCGTCCGTATATAAATCCGGATTGCCTTTCCCGATGCCTTCACGTTTCGATTTGCCGAGACGTCCGCCTAATTCCTCGTAAACTTCCTCACCAGGGATGGTAACGCCCTTGCCACCGTAACCATTTTTTATTAGCGGGCCAACTGTTGTCATTTTTTGATAAACATTTGGATAGTCACGTTCGACCACTTTAAAGTTTGGCATCGTTTTTCCAGGAATAGCTTCGGTTTCGCCTTTACGCCAGTCTTTTACTTTCCCCATTGCTTGTGCGATTTCACCGGGTGAATCGTGACCAAGCGGTGAAGCAACCAAATCTTCCGTTGCTGGGAGATGTTTTTCGGCTAGTTCTGAAAACACTTTGCTAATTTCCCTGAATGTATTCCAGTCGCTTTTTGCTTCCCATGGCGGTGAAATAGCTGCATTGAACGGGTGAACGAACGGATGCATGTCTGTACTGCTAATATCATTCTTTTCATACCATGTCGCGGCAGGTAGAACGATATCAGAAAACAGTCCGGAACTTGTCATACGAAAATCGACACTAACAAGAAGATCCGCTTTACCCGTAGGTGCTTCCCCATCCGTATTGACGGTTTCCGGCTGCCATGAGTTTTCCGGTTCCGCCATTACCTGGTTGTCACCCCCGACTAGATGTTTAACAAAAAACTCGTGTCCTTTTCCGCTGTCTCCAAGCAAATTGGAACGCCAGTTGAAAAACACCCGCGGGAAGTTTCTTGGGTCGTCAGGATGCTCAATCGCCCAATCTATTTCGTTGTCTTTTATTTGGCTAACGATATCATCAATAATCTCTTGTTCCGTTTGCGCCCCTCGATCACGGCTTTCTTTAACCAGATCAATAGAGTTTTGTGAAAACTGCGGAAAGGAAGGTAACCATCCAAGTCTTGCAGCCAGTGCGTTCAGATCTGCTGGGTGCATGTCATTATACTTACCTCCCCAATCCGTCTTTTCAGCATCATCCGGCAGGCTTTCATAACGGAACTGGTCGGTGATGAAATAAAAATAGGATGTACCATTTTGGTGACGCGGTGGTTTCTGCCAGTCACCGGCAAAGGCAACTTGCTGCCAGCCTTCCTGTGGGCGTACTTTTTCCTGTCCGACGTAATGGGCCCAGCCGCCGCCATTGACACCTTGTGAGCCTGTCAGAAGTACCAGGTTCAAAATGGCACGATAAATCTGATCACTGTGATACCAATGGTTTGTTCCGCCACCCATAGCAATCATCGACTTCCCTTTTGTCCGTTCAGCATTGTCAGCGAACTCACGCGCCACTTTGATGACATGATTTTTATTAACACCTGTAATTGACTCCTGCCAAGCCGGAGTATATGGTTTTGGATCATCATAATTAGATGGGTAGTCACCCGGTAGACCACGGTCAATGCCAGTGTGCGCCATCATCAAATCATAAACGGTTGTTACTTTTACACGGTTCCCGTTAACATCCTGTATTTCTCTTACAGGTACACCGCGTTTAACAATGTCCCCTTCTTTTTCCGCGAAATAAGGGAAACTTACTGTGACCGTATCATCATAGCGATTAATGAAACTTAGCTCTGGGTCTATGAAACTACCATCGTTTTTATCAAGCTGGAGATTCCAATTACTTCCGCCATCCCAGCGAAAGCCCATACTGCCATTTGGAGCTTCCAGTGTATTAGCTACAGCATCCCACACAAGTGTTTTCCATTCGCCGAGTTCGTGTTCATCATTCAAATCGGATGCGCGAAGAAAACGATCACTGCGATATTCCCCATTCTGTTCATTCAAGGTTACTAGGTAAGGCAAGTCGGTAAACTTTTTAGCGTAATCGGTAAAGTAAGGTGTCTCTTTATCGACATAAAACTCTTTTAAAATAACATGTGTCATAGCCATTGCCAGGGCAGCATCCGTACCGGCGCGTGCCGGGAGCCAAATATCGGCAAATTTCTCATATTCCGCATAGTCCGGGCTGACACCGACAACTTTGGTTCCGTTATATCTCGCTTCTACCATAAAGTGGGCATCCGGTGTCCGCGTTTGCGGTAGATTGGTTCCCCAAATGATAAAGTATTTGGAATTGAACCAGTCAGCACTTTCCGGAACGTCTGTTTGTTCCCCCCATACTTGCGGAGAAGCCGGTGGTAAGTCGGCATACCAGTCATAAAAGCTTAGAATGGTACCACCGATTAACGAAAGAAAACGTGTACCAGCAGAATAACTGACCATCGACATAGCCGGTATTGGACTAAATCCTGCCACACGGTCCGGCCCATATTTTTTAATAGCATGGATAGAAGCACTGGCAATCATCTCACTCATGTCCCGCCATGTCGCACGAACAAAACCGCCTCTTCCACGCGCTTGGACATATTGGGCACGTTTCTCAGGTGTACTGACAATGTTCTGCCATGCTTCCACAGGGTCAAAACCTGCTTCACGCTCTTCTTTCCAAAGTGCAAACAAATCACTGCGCACATATGGATATTTCACGCGTATCGGGCTGTATGTGTACCATGAAAAGCTGGCCCCTCTTGGACAGCCGCGCGGTTCGTATTCCGGAAAATCATCGCCGGTACTCGGATAGTCTGTCTGCTGGGTTTCGGACGTGATGATACCGTCTTTCACATAGATTTTCCAGCTGCATGAGCCGGTGCAGTTGACGCCATGTGTTGACCGGACAACTTTATCATGTTGCCAGCGTCTCCGATATATATCTTCTGAATCACGCGGACGGGTGCTCTCTTCCGTCCAGCCATCATTAATTCGATTTCCCGCTTTAATATGTCTTAAACTTTCAAATAGTTTATTTTTATTCTTTTTCATTTGCTTCACCGTCCTGTGTCGCTTCAATTGGGTTAAATCGCTCCCCTAGAATTTTGAAACTACCACTGCCTGCCTCCATTTCTTCCAGGAAAATCTTTAAGCTTGGAACGTTTGAAGCAACAAGTATTAAGCGTTCCAATGTATTGTAATCTTTTATGTCATAAATGGTCTCGATGACTTTTGGTGGAATTTCACCAAATCGCATCTTCAAAATCGCTATTAAATCCTCTCGATCCTCAACATTATTTGCTTCATCTTCAAACATGAACATGTTTAGTCATCCTTTCCTATTACGGTTTCATCATCCGGTAATAATCGGCAATCATCACTTCTTTGCATGATTCCCCAACGCTTTCAATGAATTCCAACAGTTCCGTATCAAAGTTTTGCAAGGCCTCGTCTGTAAATGATTGGGATTTCTGATGAGCATATCCATCCCCGTAATAAAGGAACAGTTTGTACCCGGACGCTTCTTTCACAGCATAAACTTGGATATCGTATGGGTGGATATTGTAAAGTTCTTCCAATTTTGTTGTTATAAAGTTGTATAGTTCCGGAAGAATAATGCGTAGTGTCCGTTTTTTACTGGATGCAGTTTGTTCGGGATGCAAGATGTTTCACCTCCTGAGTGAATAAGTTGGATCAGTGATCCGGGAGCACTTCCATCTCTTTTTGATTATGCAGTTGATCAACGATAATCAATGAATGAAATCGTTGTACGACATCACTGTTTACGCCGTGTTCCGGCAGTAACTGTTTGACTTCAGCGACTAGAAGCCGCAGTAAATCGTGATCACGTGTCAGCGCAACAATGTCATCCTTTAACTCCGGATTATCTTCAACGAGATCTTTATATAAACCTTCTTCTTCTGCTTCGGCGTGAGCGAGGGTTCTTGTTTCCCATTGTTCAAGAAGCACATATGATAATTCCATTGCTTTTTCTTCTTGACTGTTATCGACAAGTTTTTCGAGCATTTTCGTCAGCTCTATCGCCTCATTCAATGTTGCTTCATGAATAGCAGAATGGCTGTCGATACGTTTTAAAGCTGGACCTGACAATACGATTCACTCCTATGCTTTAATAATAATGAAGAGATTACTAGATTAAGTCGGCTAGCCCTTGCCATCTAACAACTTCCACCAGCTTATCTCTGTTTTCCGGAATTTAATTCCGTGTTTTTCAGCATATCACGTTGGTTAGCGTGCAAACAAATCTGACACGACAAATCTCCACCAAAATGTGACAATCATCACAAAAACATAGCAACAGTATTGTCGATATTTTTCTATTGACAATAGGTGCAGGTTTTGATATGCAAGAAAATGACGTTTGAAAATGAACGATGCGTCTATATATTAGTAGACAAGATGAAAAGGAGACGATAAAGATGTTAGCCCAAGTTACCGTTAGTGGACGCGTTCAAGGAGTAGGATTCAGATATTCGGCTCAGCAGCAGGCTAAAAATTATCAGTTGACCGGATGGGTTCAAAACAAAGCAGACGGTACAGTTGAGCTGGAAGTTGAAGGTGATGAACAGCGGGTTCATGCATATTTGCGAGCGTTAGAAAAAGGGTTCAGCCCGTTTATTCGGGTGGAGAATATGGAAGTTAATCTAAATGAGAATGAAAAAGGTTATGATGACTTTTCTATAAAGTGAAAGTTTAGTTTTATTGCCCGATCATGAGTATAAAATAAAAACCGCTGATTCCAGCGGTTTTTGTCTAATTTGAATTTCTGCTTTAACGGTTCTCAAAAAATTGGCGGTTTAATTCTATATATTTATTTTCCTCTTCCGGCACTTCATCTTCCATATAAATAGCTTCAACCGGACATACCGCCTCACATGCTCCACAATCGATGCAAATATCAGGATCAATATAGAACATGTCTTTGCCTTCTTCTATACAATCAACAGGGCAAACTTCCACACATTCCCCTGATTTTTCATTTATGCAAGGTGATGTTATGATAAATGCCAACGTTACTCCTCCTTTAGATTGGACGAAATCAATAAACTATACAAATAATATTACAGAACTTTGTCGGCAAGTTCAAGCATTGAAACACATTCCTGGGCTTTTATACATATTATTTACTATTGGAATTATCAAAGGGAGAGGTTTTTTATGGAGGTCATCATTCGGTCTAATGACTCGTTTTGGTATTACAGTGAATTGTTTGATATCCCGCTTGTCTTGATCGAACAATCGAATCTGTCGTCCAATCCGTATCATTTAACTATAGGTGAAACAGTGCAAATACCCGGCTATATTGCAACTAGCAGGCAAATATGTAGGAATGATTCGTTTTGGAACATCGCCATGGAACAGAATTTACCAGTCGATATGCTCCAATTGGCTAATCCTTTAATTGATCCTGTTAATTTACAAGTCGGACAACATATCACCATCCCGCAACGTGTCAATCAATTACTATTAACGGATTTTAATCATTATACATTTGATCAAATGGTACGTGACATCAAGCAGCTGACTACCGTTTATCCATTTATCAAACAACAGATAATAGGCCGTTCCGTTATGGG
Organism: Lentibacillus cibarius; assembly: GCF_005887555.1. Lineage (NCBI taxonomy): Bacteria > Bacillati > Bacillota > Bacilli > Caryophanales > Bacillaceae > Lentibacillus > Lentibacillus cibarius. Next base: position 3,557,901 of record NZ_VCIA01000001.1, read on the forward strand.
AAAAGATTTAATCGAACTGCAGATTGGAAATGGAAGTAAACAGGTTCATTTGAATGGGTCATTTCATGCTAACGAATGGATTACAACCCCTGTCATTATGCGGTTTTTAAATGAGTATGCACGAGCATTGACGAATAGACTTCCGATAAGAGGAATGCAAGTATACCCTCTTATTTTAAACACGAATTTATCCGTAGTTCCTATGGCCAACCCCGATGGTGTGAATCTTGTTCTTAATGGCGCTTCTGCAGCTGGCCCTTACCGTGATGAGGTATTGGCCTTAAATAATCAAAATCCGGATTTCTCAAATTGGAAGGCGAATATTGCCGGGGTTGATTTGAATAACCAATATCCTGCACGATGGGACGTCGAAGCAGCCCGAAAGCCCAATTCACCTCAGCCGAGAGATTATCCGGGACCACATCCATTGTCGGAACCAGAAGCGCTTGCCATGGCAAAGTTAGCTAATACACGAAACTTTTGGCGAGTCAATGCTTTGCATACGCAAGGTGAAGTTATTTACTGGGGCTATGAGGGTCTCGAACCGCCTGCAGCACAGGAAATAGTCAGTGAATACAGTCGTGTAAGCGGATATCGCCCTGTTCGTTATATTGATAGTTATGCCGGTTTCAAAGACTGGTTCATAAAAGAATTTAGAAGACCCGGATTTACTGTCGAACTGGGTACAGGTGTCAATCCGTTGCCGTTTAGCCAGTTTGAGGAAATCTATCAGGAAACACTGGGGATCATGCTTGCAAATTTATATATGTAGTAAGTAATGAAAAACACCGTTCTCTCCTCTTCTTATAGAGAATTCCGAAGTTTTTCCTATCATTCCAGTTAATTTAAAAATAACAGGCAGAATAGTGCCTGTTATTTTTATAAGCTAATGTCATGTGCAGTCGGCTTATATCTCCTTGAAATAATCCTTGTAAAATCCACCGATTCGTCCGCTGTTATCGATAATAAAGTAAAATTCATCGGTTTCATTTTTGACATGGTATCGTTCTCCTGGTGTCAGTTTATTATTTACGACGAATTTTTTAGCATCGGTATGGATGCATTCAATCATTTTTACTGTTTCACGTTCTTTCCAGTTTAAGTGAATCATTAGTCAACGCTCCTGTTCGGTTTCTTGTTAACATAATAATATTATTGTAAACTTATCCAAAAAGGTATAAATAACGCCCGTACCCTTTATCTTTCATTTCTTCTTTCGGTATAAATTTCATTGCAGCGGAGTTCATACAATAACGTAGACCACCTTTGTCTTTCGGTCCATCGTTAAAAACATGGCCCAAGTGGGAATCAGCCTGTTTGCTCCTTACTTCGGTACGAATCATACCGTGACTGGTGTCTGTGTTTTCTTTTACAAGGTAAGGATCAACCGGTTTGGTAAAGCTTGGCCATCCGCATCCCGCATCAAATTTATCCTGGGAGGAGAATAAGACATCTCCGGAGATAAGATCTACATAAATTCCTTCTTCCTCATTATCCCAGTATTCGTTGGAGAATGGCCTTTCCGTTCCATTTTCTTGTGTAACGCTATACTGAATAGGTGTTAATTGCTCCTTCAGTTTTGCTGAATCGACCTTTTGCTGCCAATTTTCCTTAATAAAGTCTTCCCGACCGGAACCTTTCTTGTAAAGACGGTAATGGAATGCTTGCTTTTTATAGTAATCCTGGTGTTCCTCTTCTGCTTTATAGAATGGTTTAGCCGGTATAATCGGTGTAACAATCGGTTTGGAAAATTTCCCACTTGCTTCGATATTTTGCTTAGACTCCTCCGCTAGTTGCTTCTGTTTATCGTTATGGTAAAAAATGGCAGTCTGGTAGGACTCACCCCGATCATTAAACTGTCCGTCCGCATCGGTTGGATCAATCTGTTGCCAAAAGGTGCTTAGAAGTTCTTCGTAAGGCATAACTTCAGGATCGAATGTAATCTGCACTGCTTCGACATGCCCAGTTGTGTTCGAGCACACTTCCTCATAGGTCGGGTTTTCGGTGTTACCGCCCGTATAACCTGAAACGACATTCAGGATACCCGGACGCTCGTCAAATGGTTCGACCATACACCAAAAACACCCGCCTGCAAATGTTGCCAATTCGGTTGTCATAAGATACCCCCACTTTAATTTCTATAGCGTAACCCTATTTTTTCGTTTTTATCGAAAAAAATCAAGTCGTTTGCCTAAATGGAGATATTAAATAAAAAGTTTTGGTACCGATTCACCTGTTTTGTCAACATCCTCATTTGCATCTGTTTGAACGCTTTCCAAATACATATCTGCAGGCAAGCTTTCGTCTTCACCTTCAGGAAGCGATTCAGATGTATCTTGTTTTTCTGTATCTTCTTCTTCACTGTCACTTAAAGCTTTCATTAATTGAAACATCGTCGGCAGATTTTTAAGCATGGGTCCATACTGTTGTATAATTGGTGCTGCCGATTGAACGGTTTTTAGAATCTGCTGCAGACTACTCAGTTTATGTGAGAAATTGCTGATTCGCTCTGGTGATAATAAACGCTGGGTGTTCTGAGGCGTTAAAAGTTGCTGTATACCACTTGTGGGCTGGAACTGTGGCGGTTGTGCCGGGAATCTCCCTTGCTGATTTAGATAATAATTACTAGGTTGCTGCTGAATTGGCCATACCATTACTATCCTCCCCTTCCATCATGGTCACTTACATTATTGTACGTGACAAACGTGTAAAAGGTGTTAGGCCAGCCAACTATATTGGGGTTCTTCCAACAACAAGAAAGCCTTTACTTTATCAGTAAAGGCTTTAACCATTAGTCACTAGCTATTTCTGCTGCGATGATAAAACCAAAAGAACCTGTAAGAATGATACCGAAGACAATAACCGGAAACATAATATCAACCCCTTTTCCTATCCTATAGTTTCATTATACTGGATAGGTGGTCGATCTGACGACTTAATGTTTGACGATTTCATGATAATTCCCTGTTAAAATAAAATATTTCCCGGGCAACCGCATAAATCAGCACATTTTTCACAGTGTAGCATTGGTTTATGACGAAAAAACACGCATTAAGGGAAAATGTGTCTAATCAGTTTTCTGATAAGTTTCCCAAAGGTCATCAAAGACAACTAACGCATTCGAGAAAGGACTGTTCCATTCCAAATAGTTGCTAATCTCGTGGTAGTCTGTAGACTGCTTCGGAAAATCATGGTCAAAGAAAATCCAATTAGCCAGTCTACTTTTATCGTCCGGTTCCTTTTTCCCTCTATAAGTTAGTACATAATGATAAAACGAACGCATGGTACACCTCCGAGATGTCTAACTATCTTCATTCATAAACTCCTGATGTTTTTTTAACTTTTTTCGGTATACTGTTTGAGACAGCAAAATACTGATTTCATATAAAACAACTAACGGAACGGCCACAACTAGCTGCAACATAAAATCAGGCGGTGTGATCAGCGCACCAATAATAACAAGAATTAAATAGGCGTACTTTCTTGATTTCCGCATGAAAGCCGGTGTAATAATTCCTAGACGTGTAAGGAACATGGCAATAATGGGAATTTCGAAAAAAAAGGCAAATGGAATAACAATCCGGAATAAAAGTTTGAAATAACGATCATATGTAAAAATCTCAACGAACATGTCATTATTTAATGAAAGCAAAAACGGAACAATTAGTTCAACAAAAATGGTATAGCCGAATACGATGCCAATAAGAAATAGAACGAAAATAACCGGCACATACAATAGTGTCACCTTTCGCTCAGGCTTTGTCAGTCCGGGTTTTATGAAGAGCCAGATTTGCAGGCACAAAATCGGCAATGTTCCAACAATGGCAATCAATCCCGCAAGTGTAATATAGACAGATATTAAATCGGTTAGACCAGTAACACTCAATGTAAAGGGTAAATCAGCAGCAATAAAATCATAAATTTCTTCTACATAAACGAACCCCGCTGCAAAAAATAAAATAAAGAATACTGCTGTGACAATTAGTCGATTCCGTAACTCGGATAGATGCCCTACTACATTCATTTCTTTTTCATTGTCAAATTGCTGCTCATCAGCCATTTGTTCACGCTCCTAGTGGTACACATAAAAGAAGATGTAAGGTTACCCCTACACCCTTGCCGCTTCGATTATTTATTCGATGTATGATCATCATTACTGGAATCATCATCTGATACAATGCCTTTAGTAGCACTTTTAAATTCCTTTAATGAACTACCAAACGCTTTACCGATTTCCGGAAGCTTGGACGGACCGAAAACAATCAAAGCAATAATTAGAATTAAAATTAATCCTGGAATACCGATACTACCTAACCCCATCATCATCACTCCGCATTATTATTTATTTTTATTATCATTAACAATCTTCTTGACTTCATTAACCTCATCTTTAATATCACTGGTTGAATCCTGGGCTGAGTTCTTAAATTCCTTTAATGTATGACCTGCCGCTTTTCCTATCTCGGGCAATTTTTTTGGACCGAAAACCACCAATGCAATAACCAGAATGAGAATAAGTCCTGGAAATCCAATGCTACCTAATCCCATCATCATCATCCTCTTCTATATATAATTTGTTTTCAAGAGGCTAACCTTCTACTAATTCCTAAGATAAGTGTAACACGTCTAACAACCGCCGCACAACTTATAAATGCTTTGCTTTTTCATATTGGTGTGGATAGTTCATGTTAAAAAAATGTTTCAATAATAAATAATCATCGATACCTTCATAGTTTGATACATATCGCACATTTATATGTTCAAACAATGTTCGCACTTTTCGTTGATCTTTTTCTAATAGGTTTTCAACTTCAGGCAAGACTCGTTTTTGGTATATGCCTGAAAGAGGGTGCATTTTCTCATTATATACCGGGATTACCGCGTCATGATCATAGCTGTCCATGGCATCTAGAAGCAAGCGGTAGACTTTCCTGTTAATAAGTGGCGTATCGCACGCAGCAAATGCACATATATCGTTGCTGGAATGATATAAACCCGCTTCGATACCTGCCAATGGGCCTTTATGTTTGTACCTGTCACAATAGATATCTGTCCCCAAAAAAGCGTAAGGCGCTGGGTCATTCGAAATGACAGCCCTGTAATGGCAGAAGTGACTTAGTTCATCATTAATATGAGCGATGGCAGGCTTGCCATTAATTCCCAATAATGATTTATTTGTCCCCATCCGTGATGATTGCCCGCCTGCAAGAATTATTCCACTGATTTGCATAGTCAACCTCACCGAGCCCGATCATACTGGAGGAAGTAATAGGTATAAGGGTTTTTATCATTTTGTTCTCCCCTCTTCCTTGATGTTAGCTGCCAGTCTTCTTCATTAAAGGAAGGAAAATATGTATCCCCCTTAAACGTTTCATCAATTCGTGTAATGTACATACGGTCGGCATGGGGAAGAAGCTGCCGAAAGATATCCGCACCGCCGATGACGAATATTTCTGCATCTGAATGCCGGCGATTCCATTCAAGAACTGCATCGATGTCATGAACTACTTCAATTCCTTCCGGGAAGCCTGTTTGTTTACGTGTGATAACAACATTTGTACGATTTGGTAAAGGCTTACCAATTGCCTCAAACGTCTTCCGCCCCATGAAAATAGTGTTGCCCGTCGTCTTTTGTTTGAAAAATTTTAAGTCGTTCGGTAGATACCACGGCAAGTCATTTTGGTATCCAATTACCTGATTCTGATCCATGGCCACCAGTAGTGAAATCATCTGTTAAAACCTCCTTCTAAATTTGGTTTAAGTTTCTCACTCGATTTTTATACCGCTATCGGCGCTTTAATGGCTGGGTGCGGGTGATACCCCTTAAGTTCAAAATCTGACATATCAAAATCAAAGACAGAATCCTTATCCTTGTTGATTTCCAGTGATGGCAATGCCCGTATATCGCGCCCTAGCTGTGTTTTCACCTGTTCTACATGGTTCGTGTAAATGTGCGCATCTCCTAACGTATGAACGAATTCGCCAGCCTGAAAGCCGCATTCATGTGCAATTAAATGCGTCAGTAGTGCATAGCTTGCTATATTAAAAGGTACACCCAAAAACATATCAGCACTACGCTGGTACAATTGACATGAAAGTTTTCCTTCCGCTACATAAAATTGAAACAACGTATGACATGGTGCAAGTGCCATATTCGGTATGTCTTCGGGATTCCATGCCGTTACAATGTGTCTGCGTGAATCGGGATTGTTGCGGATGGAATCGACTGTTTCCTTCAGTTGATCAATCGTTTCATCGCGGGATGTTTTCCAGGCGCGCCACTGTTTTCCGTAAACGTCCCCTAAGTCTCCATATTTTTCCGCAAATGACTGATCGTGCAGAATGCGCTCCTTAAAGCGGTTCATTTGCTTCTGGTACGTTTCACGAAAAGCTGCATCCTGCTGACTTCGTTTACCGAAATTCGTCATATCGGGGCCATCATACGCGTCGCTTTCCACCCATTTTTTAAATGCCCATTCGTTCCAGATATTATTGTTATGCTGCAGTAAATAGCGGATGTTTGTATCCCCTTTAATAAACCAGAGAAGTTCACTTGCAACCAAACGAAACGGTACTTTTTTCGTCGTCAAAAGCGGAAATCCTTCGCTCAGATCAAACCGCATCTGTTGACCGAAAACAGAATATGTTCCTGTGTTCGTCCTGTCTGCTTTTTTTATTCCGTTTTCAAGTATGTATTTACATAAATCTAGATAACCACGTTCACCGATTAACATGTTATACCCTCCCATCATAATCCGTTTATAAAGCTTATCCTCATCATTATACCATAATAATAGAACACAGTATTGTAACACAATCGTTAACCCGCTATGCGCATATAGCTAATTACCATTACATAAATCTCTTAAAAGCAGTCACACATGAAAGGGGATATTCGCATGCTGAATGGTACAATCCAATATGTGGTTAAACAAACCATTATATATAGCTATGTGCTAAGTCAGCCGTTTGCAGTATACGTTGATGCATATCCTGCACTCCAAGATGAACAGTTGTTCAAAGCTGAACAACTAGTGTCCGGACAACACGGTGAGGCTGTTCGGACTATGCAGCATAAATGGAACCATTTGTCCTATTTCGATGAAGCGATTGATGGAGAATATCGTATACTTACCGAACATGCACTAAAAAAATTCCAAAAGGATTACCAGATTACGATTACTAGCAAAACCAATCTAAAAACTTTGCAAACAATTGTTGATAAAGAGAACAAACGATATAAGGAACAATTAAAAGATATGTCTGATACCATTCATCCGGAAATGAACCATAGTGATGTCACAATTGTCCAGCGCGCACTAAAGCATCTTGATTACTATGAAGGTGAAGTTGACGGTATCTATGGAATACGCACACAAAAAGCCCTGGAGGCAGCAGAAGAAAAACTTGGTATGCAGCTGGTCGATGATAATGCCTTGGAAAAACTGCACGAACAAAAACAGGCAACGTATAGCCGTCAGGTTGCCCAAAAGTCAGCATCTGAAGCGGATCAGGAAATGAAGAAAATAAAGGTTAGCAGTACATCCCATTCCGGTGCTGTTGAATCTGCATACGCACAAATAGGAACACCTTATGACTGGGGTGGAGAGTCACCATCAGGTTTTGATTGTAGTGGTTTTATTCAATACATTTTTCAAATGGAAAACATCAAGCTTCCTCGGACGGTCAGTGAAACGTGGAACTCCACCGTTCCCGTCGGCAAACCCTCCGTCGGGGATCTTGTGTTTTTTGAAACATATAAACCAGGCCCGTCCCACATGGGGATATATGTTGGCGATGAAAAATTCATTCATGCTGGAGAATCACGGGGTGTTGAAATCAGCAAGCTAGAAGATTCTTATTGGAAACAGCGCTATTTAGGGGCTAGAAGTGTACAATAAGTTCGATAGATACCAATAATACAACCTTAGTGTTGTACGTATTTAGATCTATTCGAGCAAAAAGGAGGCACTTTTTGCTCGAATACTTTTAACGGAAATCCCGTTTAACGGTTTGAGAGGGATGTAGCATTTAACCTATTGCCACTCCTGCAAAAACTGTTGTAAATACATCTCCATAAACTGATGCCGGTGTACAGCAATTTCTTTTGCAGTTTCTGTATTCATCGTATCTTTCAGTGTTAATAATTTATCATAAAAATGTTGTATCGATGTGTTCCTCTGTCTGGCATCATCGTCGTGCCAAAGCAATTGTCCATTCGACCCGCCATAAGCGAACGTTCGAGCAATACCTACTGCTCCAATCGCATCCAGCCGGTCAGCATCCTGAACGATTTTCCCTTCCAGTGTCTCTGGAATGCGTCCTTTATGAAAAGCTATATCATCTATTGCCCTTATAACACGGTCAACCTGACAATGTGTACAGCTGATCTTATGCAGGAACACTTCCATTTCCTTGATTGCCAGGGTACTGTCTGTAAATAACTTTGGATCACCAATATCATGTACCCAAGCAGCAGTTTCACATATAAATGGATTGGCTTGTTCGTTGCTCGCAATTTTCTTCGCCATCCGGGCGACTCGCTTCATATGGAAAAAGTCATGCCCGCTTGCATCGTCGCTGAATATGTTGTAAATATAGTTGCGTATCGCCACTAGTTGACTGTCATTGTCCATTAAAACAATCCTTTTATCTTTCCATCTTTGTCGACATCCATGTTCAATGCAGCAGGTTTTTCCGGCAAACCAGGCATTGTCATCATATTACCGGTCAGCACAACGATAAAACCTGCACCGATAGATGGCCGTAGTTCTCTGATAGTAACGGTGAAATTTTCCGGACGCCCGATTAATGCAGGGTCATCTGACAGGGAATACTGTGTTTTTGCCATACATACCGGAAGATTCCCCCACCCCTGTTCTTCATAAAAGGCAAGCTGTTTTTTTGCTTGGGCGGATAACTCAATGTCATTAGCACCGTATACGTTTTGGGCCACTTTACGTATCTTGGTTTCAAGGCGTTCATCGGTGCCATAGACATACTGAATTTTTTCTTCGGAACCCTCAGCAATAGCAATAACTTTTTCGGCAAGGTCAATCCCACCTAATCCGCCATTTGCATAAACATCCGTTAGCGCTACGTCGGCATCACGGGATTCACACCATGACTTAACAAAGTTGATTTCCGCATCCGTATCTGTCGGGAATTTATTAATGGCCACTACAAAAGGAAGTCCAAACGAATCAATTGTTTCCATATGCTTCTTCAGATTTTCCATACCTGCTTTTAGCGCCTGCACATTTTCTTCTTTCAGATTGTCACGATTAAGCCCGCCGTGCATTTTCAAGGCACGAACTGTCGCAACAATAACAACGGCACTAGTATTGATGTTACCGGCACGAGACTTGATGTCAAGAAATTTTTCCGCGCCTAAGTCAGCACCAAAGCCGGCCTCGGTTACTGCATAATCCCCTAATTTTGCTGCGGTTTTAGTTGCCATGATGCTGTTACAGCCATGTGCAATATTGGCGAATGGACCTCCGTGAATAATGGCTGGTGTATTTTCGGTCGTCTGGACCAGGTTTGGTTTAAGAGCATCTTTAAGTAATAGTGTAAGCGCACCCTCAATTTCCAGATCTTTCACTGTAACAGGTTCTTCATTATACGTGTAGCCGATAACAATGTTTGCAATTCGTTCTTTCAGATTTTTAAGGCTCGTAGCCAAACATAGAATGGCCATAATTTCAGATGCTACTGTTATATTAAAACCATCTTCTCTAGGAACACCACGTGAAGGACCACCAAGCCCGACAACAATCTGTCGTAACGCTCGGTCATTCATGTCCATAACCCGTTTCCACTCTACCCGACGTGGATCGATTTGCAGTTTGTTTCCCCGATGTATATGGTTGTCAATCATTGCAGCCAATGCATTGTTTGCCGTTGTGATGGCATGGAGATCACCTGTGAAGTGTAAATTAATGTCCTCCATCGGCAAGACTTGAGCGTATCCTCCGCCTGCTGCTCCACCTTTTAATCCCATAACAGGTCCGAGCGATGGTTCGCGCAGGGCAATTAGTGCCTTTTTGCCAAGTTTTGCAAGTGCTTGTCCAAGTCCAACAGTTACTGTCGATTTTCCTTCCCCGGCAGGTGTTGGATTGATGGACGTAACCAGTACTACTTTCCCATCTGGTCGATCACGCAATTTATCCATCAGACCATTTGAAAGTTTGGCCTTCGTGTGCCCATATGGTTCCCAATCATCTTTTGTCAGACCTAATTCATTGGTTATCCCCTCAATAGGTTCCAGTGTGGCTTCCTGTGCTATCTCAATATCTGTTTTCATTGTGGGTGCTCCTTCCCCTATTTATTATTTCCAGTGTAACGTATTAATACATTTTTTTGTATAAGAACGCTTTCACTTTTTTACTGTTATATGTATAAAATCATATAAAGTAGGGTAAATTCTTGACTGAGGGTCTAAAATAAGCTATATTAGACACAAGCAATGAAGATGAATGGAATCATGAAGGACAGGCAGCTTCTAAGGAAGTGGATGTAGCAAGTGATCCATTACTTCTCTGGAAAGCTGCTTTTTTGCAATTCATTTATCTGATTTGTATTAACACGTTTTACGTGAAAGGTTTTAGGAGGAAATTTACAAATGGAAAACGGCGTAGTAAAATGGTTTAACGCAGAAAAAGGCTATGGCTTCATTCAAGTGGAAGAAGGAAATGATGTATTCGTACATTATTCCGCCATTCAGGAAGAAGGTTTTAAAACACTGGAAGAAGGCCAAAACGTTACATTCGATATCGTAGAAGGCGACCGTGGCCCACAGGCTGCAAACGTAGTAAAACAATAACGTTCATGAAACCATATATAGAAAAGCGGCAGTCTTGCGGATTGCCGCTTTTTTCGCGTTAAGAATGTATAAAGTCGAAAGTAACAAAAGAGGGCTAGCAATATATGCTAGCCCTCTTTTGTTCAAGTTGCTCTGGTTAATGCCTTTTCTTCCCGTGGTATGCGTACTTTTAGTAATAATATATGAAGAAACGGGAAAATAACGGCGGTCAATTGGGCACCAAGTAGAAGCGGAATCAGAAACAATTCAGCTGCAACAATAATATAGTTTGGATGTTTTACATATCTGTAGGGTCCTTTTTTAATGACAGTTACCCTTGGCAGCACAATGATTTTCGTATTCCAAAATCTTCCTAACGTATGGATGCACCATACTCTTCCAATCTGCAGTAACAAGAATAACAACAGTAAAAAATAATTAGGCTGTATATATGACTGTGTATTTAAAGATGCTTCAGTTATTACTGATGCAAAAAAACAGCAGTGCAAAAACACAAATAACTTGTAATGTTTTTCTCCTTTCTCAACGCCTCCCACGCTCTTCATCCATTTTTCATTCTTTCTTGCAATATATAATTCACCAAGCCGCTGGGCGATAATCGCCATAATAAAAATCCACATCCAAGTAGTCATTTTTTCCACTCCAATAACAATAATTCTGAACTAAATCCCGGTCCTAAAGCCGATATGATACTCAGCATATTTGCCGGAACACCCTCCTTCATCCACTCATACATCACATATAATACGGTTACTGATGACATGTTTCCGTGATTCCGAAGTATACGATAGGAATGTCTGAACTTCTCTTGCGGTACCTGTAATACATCTTCCATTGCTTCTAACACTTTTTTTCCACCAGGGTGTGCGATAAATGAATGGATGCTTTGTCCCGTCAAACTTAATTGAGCTAAAAATGTATGGATATGCCGTTTCCAGAATGAACGCACCTGTGCAGGAATGCTTTTGGAAAAAATGACTTCCAACCCCCTATCCGTAACATCCCATCCCATAACAGAATTACTGTTCTTCTTTGTCTTAGTGCTTGTTTCAATAATTCGTGGTTTTGTCGAGAGATCTTTGATACTGGATAGGTTGCTGGAACTTTCGCCCATCAACAAGGCAGCTGCAGCCCCATCTCCGAAAAGAGCGGTTCCAACAAGATTGCTCTTGCTTGAGTCGCTTTTCTGAAATGTAAGGCTACATAACTCGCAACAGATTAGAAGCACATTTTTGTCCGGATGTGCGCTAATCCAATCAAAAGCACGTGATAAGCCAATAGCCCCACCTGCACATCCAAGACCCCAAAGCGGCATTCGGATAACATCTTCCCGAAACGGCCGTTCATTCATGATATATGTATCAATGGACGGAGTGGCGATCCCGGTACTGGAAACGAAAATGATCATATCAATTGCCTCATATGGAATATTTTCATTTAGCAGCTGATTATTTTTCAGGCAGGCATCAATAGCTTGGAGTGAATAGATTTGTGCAAAGTATTGGTACAAATCATTCTTCTCTTTAAACGTATGATTATTTTTCAGCCACTCCAGATTAACCACGAATTGTCTGTTATCAATACAGGCATTATCAAACACAGGCATCATTCGTTCAAGGAACTGTGAAGCCGACTGGTGAAACACGTCGCTAACAAAAGTTTTAACCGTTTGTTGTGACATATTATGTTGTGGTATGCCTAAACCAATTGAACTTATCACCACCCCATATCCCCCTTTTCTAATCATGTAACAAGCGTTAGTACATACAACATTTTGTCCTTAGTGTGGATACTTTTCCACGAAAATATTACATCTTTTTTCACAGATCATTCACAAACTTTTTCAACATAAGGGTTTAAAAAGTCAGTCGAACGCCGTCTGTGCGCGTTATTGAACAAATTATGAACACTTGTGAAAAGGGTTTAACAACAAAATAGTATTATTTATAATGGAAATAGAACTTAAGTTACACAAAGGAGGGTTTGAAATGGGAAGTTTGCAACAAAAAATGAACGTTCATCTGAAAAGGATCAAAGCCCCAATCTAAAGGGAACTTTTATTTCAGTTATGCTCTTAGGGGTTTTTATTATCGTCAGTTGGGTCGGCGTTTACATTTTTTACATGATGCGTTAATACAAAAAATGATTAGGAAAGGAGTTAAACATGCATTTACACAAATATGAAAGAATCTGGTTATTATTTGGAACTGGATCACTTGTAGTTTTCCTTCTCATAATTGGTTTTGGGGCTTTTTACAAAGGAGCACAACCACCTAGTGAAAAAATTACAATTGACCCGCAAAATGTTGAGGCACAAGAGTCTTTTAAAAAAGAAAATCTCGGTTTAACAAAGGTGGAAGATGGTAAATATATCGTCAACGTAGTGGCTTCAGCTTTCAATTATGATTTAGGTAAAGACGAAGATGGTTCTAACGTCAAAAAACTTAGGATTCCAAAAGGATCAACCGTATTATTTCAAGTGACCTCGAAGGATGTTGTTCATGGATTCGAGCTTGCCGGCACGAATGTCAATATGATGGTTGAACCAGGATATATCAGTAGTTATGAGACCGAATTAAATGAAACGGGAGAATACACATTAGTATGCAATGAGTATTGTGGTACAGGACACCACCTGATGTTTGCTGAAGTGGAGGTGTATGAATGATGCTGAATAAAACATTAGCAATGTCTGACCAAGAAGAACAGCGAACATGGAGCTTGTCAAAACAGGAAAAGCGATTATCCATGTCCTTTATGTATGTTACATTTATTTCTCTTCTTATAGGCGGACTGATGGGACTGCTACAGACATTAGTTCGTTCGGGTACCTTTTCACTTCCATGGGGAATCGGTTACTATCAGATTTTGACCGTTCATGGTGTCATATTGGGGCTGGTTTTGACAACATATTTTATTATCGGATTTCAATACACGTTAATGAATAAAACAGTCGGAATGTCACATAAGCAGCGACAGACAGCATGGCTAGGTTTCTGGGTCATGGTTGTCGGAACAATTATGGCATCGATTACTATTTTATTAGGCAAGGCAAGTGTACTTTACACGTTTTATGCACCGCTCAAAGCACACCCAGCATTTTACATTGGGTTAGCACTAGTAATTATTGGAAGCTGGATTGCCTGTTTTGTCAACTTCAGACAATTGCAAGTTTGGAAAAAGCAGCATAAAGGTGAAAAATCCCCATTACTTGCATTTATGGTTGTCATTAATATGCTTTTATGGTTTATTGCAACGTTAGGTGTTGCGGCTGCTGTATTAGTTCAATTTATTCCGTGGTCATTAGGCTACGCAGAAACAATTAACATTTTGATTAGTAGAACATTGTTTTGGTATTTTGGCCATCCACTTGTTTACTTCTGGCTTTTACCTGCTTATATGGCTTGGTATGCAATTATTCCAAAGATTATCGGTGGGAAAATTTTCAGTGATTCGTTAGCTCGTTTATCATTTGTTTTGTTTCTTATGTTTTCGATTCCGGTTGGGTTTCACCATCAGCTAACAGAGCCTGGAATTGATCCAGTATGGAAGTTTGTCCAAGTTACCTTAACTTTTATGGTTATCGTACCATCACTAATGACGGCATTTTCTATGTTTGCAACCTTTGAAACAACTGGTCGTAAAAAAGGTTTTGGTGGTTTGTTCGGTTGGTTCAAGCACTTACCTTGGAAAGACGTTCGGTTTTTAGCTCCTATGATTGGTATGCTTGCATTTATCCCTGGAGGTACTGGTGGTATTATTAATGCGTCCAACCAGCTGAATCAGGTTGTGCATAATACTATTTGGGTAACAGGCCACTTTCATTTGACCGTGGCCACAACTGTTATTTTAACTTTCTTCGGACTGTCGTATTGGCTGATTCCAGCGTTAACAGGAAGGAAATTGACGTCCAAAATTAATAAACTAGGTATTATTCAAACAGTCATTTGGACGGTTGGCATGACTATCATGTCCGGATCAATGCATATTGAAGGATTGCTTGGCGCACCTCGCCGCTCGTCCTATTCAACATATGGTGGTACAGAACAAGCTTCTGACTGGATTGGGTATCAAATAGCTCAGGCAGTTGGCGGTACAATTTTGTTCGTAGGTATTTTGCTTATGGTTTACATTTTTATCCAACTGGTATTTTTTGCACCTAAAGGTGAAGAGGATTTCCCAATTGCAGAAGAAGAACCTGATGCTGAGCCGACACCAAGATTTTTGGAAAACTGGAAATTGTGGATTGGGCTCACAATAGGGCTAATTTTGATTGCTTATGCGATTCCGTTTATGGATATTATTCAGAATTCACCTCCAGGATCACCGCCATTTGATTGGCCAATAGGAAATAGTTGATAAAACACAATCCCTACAATCTAGTCTCACCTTGAGCTTGAAGTAATAAGTGGGATAAAATAAATCAAGACCGAGAGAGTGTTAACTCTCCGGTCTTGATTTTTATGATCGAAAACGTAAGCAACGAAGGGTTTCTGCCCTCCTGTATTATTGTTTCGTACCAAAGTATTGATAATAGTTTGTTTCAATGAACCCATTAAACAATTTTCGTTTCTTTGTTGCCGTTTGCCCATATTCCTTCTCAAAATTTTCGAATGCGGTTAAGATATAAACACTCCAAGAAGGTTGTTTTATCATGATTTGGCCTAACTGGCGGTATATATTTGCTGCTGACTCTTGATCACCAATTCGTTGTCCATACGGTGGATTACCAATTAAATAACCATTAGGCTGTTGGATAGAAAGATCTTTCACCTGCATCTGTTTCCACGTGACTAAATCACCGAGCCCCGCTTCCAGTGCATTCTCATTCGCGGCAGCTGTCATTGTATGGTCTATATCTGTCCCAGTAATGTCAAGCGCTTTATCATAATCAGCCTTATCTTCCACTTCTTCCATAGCCTCATTCCAGTGGTTATTTCTAATCCAGTGCCAATCTTCCGAAGCAAACGAGCGGTTAAAACCTGGGGCAATATTTTGGCCAATGAGGGCTGCTTCAATTGGAATTGTTCCTGATCCACAAAATGGGTCAACCAAAGGATATTCAGGTTTCCAATTGGTCAAAAGGATTAGTGCCGCAGCCATCGTTTCTTTTAAAGGAGCTTCCCCCTGATTGACACGATATCCCCGTTTGTGCAACCCTGTTCCCGATGTATCAATTGTTAAAACAACATCATCTTTATGTAGGGACACTTCAACTTTGAACAACGCGCCGGATTCCGGCAATTTGCCAGCTACTCCATATTTTAGTTTTAATCGTTCGGCAATTGCTTTTTTTACAATTGCTTGACAATCAGGAACACTGTATAGCGTTGATTTAACCGATTTTCCTGAAACAGGGAATTTTCCATCCTCTGAAATGCTGTGTTCCCATGGCAAAGCTTTCGTTTGCTCAAATAATTCGTCAAACGTAACAGCTTTGAACCGGCCAACTTGCAATTTAACACGATCAGCGGTCCGCAGCCATAAATTACAGCGCGGGATGGCAACAATCGGTGCATCAAATGTTACTTTTCCATTTTCCACTTCCACTTCATAACCAAGCTGCCGTACTTCATTCGCCACGACAGATTCAAGTCCCATAGCAGCTGTAGCGATTAATGTTACATGTTGAGCCATATAGTCGTTCCTTTCGTTTCTAAATTAAAAGCATTAATTAGTTTATCACAATATATGGGCACGGACAAAAACAAGGATTATCTGGGAGTGAATGTTATATGACTATGATTACCTAACGGTTAGATCATATTATATAGTCGCAGATATCAATTTCTGCATACTAAAAACCTTATTCAACTGCATCTACAGTCGAATAAGGTTTTCTCATGGGGATTTGACCATTGAATACTCGGTAAGCCATGTTCTGTTCCGTTGTACTTTTCACGGTGGTCAGCCTCGTACAGCGGTCGTAATCATCTATCTACAGACTAGTTGCCTGTCCCTCTTTCAGTTCAATTCCCTAATCAAGGGTGCCCCTACCAAATTTTGGGTTGCTCACTCGTGGGGTTTACCGCGTTCCACTCGGATCGTTTCCAATCCGACTGCGTCACTGTGGCACTTTCAAGTGTACTCATCCATGTCAAAAGAGTTAGGATTTTTCACTGCCGTTAGCCATACAGGCTACCTTGACTTATGTTTTCGTCAAGCACGATCACTACAAGCATCGCAGCTTGTGTGAGCATGGACTTTCCTCTGCATAGAATTACTATACAGCGATTACGTGAGTATTCAATTTCATTCTATGTATATTTTAGCATATTTATGGTGTGCTGTCACTGGGAAAACAAACCAGCACCCTTATGAATCAGCATACTTTTTGCCAAATACAGCTTTTTCTAAATTCGATACGCGTTTTAAAATATCGTAATTAACCTGATGATTTTGGGCTGATCCACGGTTTCTTGTTTGATCGGTTTGCTTCTTTAATCGTTCGTTCTCTTGACGTAGTTTATCAATCTCCTGCTGGAATGATTCATAGTCTTGAATAATTGTATCCAGGAATTCATCTACTTCTTCCTGATGATAGCCACGCATTGCTGTTTTAAACTCTTTTTCCAATATATCTTTCCCCGTTAGTTGAATGCCGTTCGTAGTCATTTCACAGTCACCTCTAAATAACGTTGATTTGCACTTTTGTTACATTTACCAGCGATCATGTCCACTTCATTTTATTAATAACATAAACGATTTATGCAACGTTTTCCCGTCCACATTACAGTATAACATGTATAGTTGTCGTTGTCTTATGCTTCCTTGAACTTCTGGAGTCGATGTTGACTTTCACCACAAGGGTATAAGTGCGACTAGGCCTCTGGTTTCACCTTGCAAGTAAAAGCTATATCGCTAAATTTTATAGTTTCCTATCTTTTAAAAAAAGAAACTGAAACACTCAGCTTCTTTTCTTGCTTTCGTCCATATCATCAGATTGGAAAGAAAACGGCAGCAATTCTTCCATTGTTAATGTTTTCACATCGTTATGGACATTCGCTAAATGTATGTTCAGATTACTGTCAAAGAATTCACTCATAACTTGTCGGCAAGAGCCACAAGGTGGGACAGGCCGTTTTGTATCAGCAACAACGGCCATCGCTGAAAACGAACGTTCCCCGTCGGAAATGGCTTTAAATAGTGCCACCCGCTCTGCACAGCAACTGTCTGGATAGGCGGCATTTTCAATATTACATCCTGTGTAAACCTTGCCGGATTCCGTCATCACTGCAGCGCCAACAGGAAATTTAGAGTATGGGACATAAGCTTGATCAAGTATAGTCTTTGCCATGGCAATTAGTTTATCTTTCTGTGGCATATCCGATTTTCCCCTTTCATGACTTAATGGGAGGTGATTATAAAAGCACTCGTACGTTCGTAAAGCTTTTTCTTTTATTTTTGTAGTTCATCCAGAAGTCTATCGAGTATGAAATAAATCGAATGGTTCAATTCCATATAGCGTTTGCGTTTAACGTCGATATAAAAGCTGTGCAACATCAAGAGTTCCATATTTTCTTTTGTTGATGTTATTTGCTGAGGGTGGAGGTTGACTTGCCTTTCTTTAACAGCTTGCAATGCATGATTCTCCCACTCTGTTAGAAGGTCATAAATTGGTGCTGTGTAGTTTTTTACCATCTGAAAAAATTGTCTGTCCTTCTTACTTTCGGGTGGTTTATTTTCATTATATTTTTCCTCTAGGATTTCCAGATAATTTTTAAATTGTTTGGTCTCTTGTATTAATTCCATCGTTATTCCTGCCTTTTTACATTTTCCCCCTATAGCCATCAGTTTAGCATTTATATACGCATAATGCATCTGTGAGGATATCAGGATAACTTTTTTGCGGTGTTGGATACATTGATTTCTTCCTGCAATTGGTTCTGTAATTGCGTATGTTTTTTTGCTAGTTTTTCTACAATATATGTTGCTCGGTTGATCTCTTCCTTATTAAGCTGGAATTGTTCCCTTATAGTGTTGTCTGCTGCCATGGTAACCTTTTGCTCCATAAGACGTAATTGATCAGCCATAGATGCTAATGCATTTGCAAAGTTTTGTTTATCCGAGCTAGCTTCTGTTTCAACAGGCAGTTGTATTTCCATCATCGGATTCACCTTCCCATTATATGATCTGTTTATAACTTCGGCGAAAATATGACCTTCCCTGCTCGCTCGACAAAACTAGAAGAATAATGGCAAAACTAGTGTAGATTCGGCTTTGTTTAGGCAAACTAATATGGAAAGGAGGTAAAAAGCATGAAAAAGAAGCCATCACAGCAAAAAACGGAAAAGTTTCATCAAGAAAAGCACAACCAAACCCGAGATAAAAAGCTAAACGGTCCTAACCGACCATCGACGTAATGGTACTACCAAAAAAATCGGCATTTGCGCGCTATTTGCGTGCAAATGCCAAAATATTTTATATGCGATCTTATGAATGTCTCTGTCCAAACATATTTTTGAGCTGAGAATATGCATATATTAGCCTTCTTCTATTATAAAATGCCTTCTTTATTCCACGGTCAGGGTGTTGTGTTATAGGACTTGTCCATTTTCGTTTAACACCCTTGACTTTATGCCAGTCCTTTCGAATTGTATCCTGATGAGCTATGAAAGGATAAACGGTTCGTAAAAAAGGTGCCTTTTCGAAATGCCTTGAAAAAAACTGTTCATAATCCCAGCGTGATCCGGTGTGCTCCACTGATAAAGCAAAATCAAGTAATGAAGTGTAAACGTGAGGATGAAACATCATTGAAGCAATCCGCTTTCCTAACTCTATCCGTTTAGTTAAATTTGTAAAGTCATGAACAAATGCCCCGTACAGTGTCCCGAATCTATTGGGAAGAAGTGTTGCATTTAATAATAATATGTCCTGCAAAAGGTATGGCGGACGCAAAAACACGCGATACTTAAAATACTCCTGTTTGATAACAGGCGAATGGATAACATTTTGCTCATTTATAATCATTGACGTCATCAGACGGTCCTGGTCATGATGTTTCCAAAAATATTCCCATTCTTTTTCCATAAACCTTGATACGTGGAGCGCTGGCAACAAGTGAAACAACGGTTTATTTAAACGCTTTGAAAGTTCATATACGAGGAGTTGTGGGTATGCATCCGAAAAAATGAGCCAATTCGCGCGCTCGTAGGTCATGAATAGTCGGGTTTGCTGCTTTTTAGATAATAAGGTTTGAAACGGAGAGAGAGAAAGGTCCATCATATTCCACCCGGCATTTCGGGATACCATACTAGCTAAAAAAGCCCATTTCACTTCCGGATAAACCATGTAAAAGTTTTGATATGCTTTGGTACGGGAAATATTATCAAGGTTATGCTTTTTTGTTTCAGATAGTATATAATGAAGGTGTTTTCTCCATCTATTACTCATTATATGACCTCTCTTAACGATATATAGTCAACGAAGGTATTATTTGGTATGATACTGTCATACACGGGGGGAAATACATGCATTATCCAAATGGCAAAAAGAATAACCATACGTATCAAACGCTATCAGGCACAAGGCGGTCACAAGGATTCAGTAATCGCGGTATGACACTTGAAGAGGACATCAACGCCACCAATACGTATTACCGTGATAGGAATAAAGCAATTGTTCATAAAAAACCGACACCAGTGCAAATAGTAAACGTTCATTATCCAAAAAGAAGTTCCGCTGTCATTACGGAAGGCTATTTTAAGCAGCCATCCACAACTGATTATAACGGTGTCTATCGAAACAAACATATTGATTTTGAAGCAAAAGAAACCAAAAATAAAACACGTTTTCCGCTTGCGAATATTCATGAGCACCAGGTTAGGCATATGAAATCCGTGACAAAGCACGGGGGCATCTGCTTTCTAATTATCCGTTTTTCTAACTTCGGTGAGACGTTCTATATGCCGGCTGAAGTATTTTTTCCATATTGGGACGAACAGCTTAACGGCGGAAAAAAATCCATCAGTTATGAGACCATTGTGGAAAAAGGATATCCAATCCCGTTCCATTACCAAGCAAGAGTTCATTATTTGGCAGTAATCGATCAGCTTTATTTCTAGATTGGAGGAGACTGAATTATGGCAGACGGCCAAACACGTACATCAAGAAGAAAGCAAAAAAAAGCTTCCAAAAAGCCATTATGGAAAAAAATAATATTTATCACGCTTATTGCACTCGTAGCAATTGGAATCGGTGTTGGATCATTGTTCACCTATTATATTGTCACAGCACCGGAAATTGATGCATCCAAATTAGATACACCATTTTCATCTAAATTTTATGACATGGATGGCGAGATGTTTGCCGACCTTGGTACAAAACAGCGCTCAAAAGTTGAATACGACGATTTACCGGATGTATTGATTGATGCAGTAACTGCAACTGAGGATGCCAGATTTTTTGAACACCCCGGCATTGATATATGGCGAATTGGCGGTGCTGTTGTTGCGAATATAACAAATGGGTTCGGTTCGGAAGGTGCTAGCACCATCACCCAACAAGTTGTGGAAAAATCATTCCTGTCACCCGAG
The DNA here is from genome assembly GCF_005887555.1 of Lentibacillus cibarius. Taxonomy (NCBI): domain Bacteria; kingdom Bacillati; phylum Bacillota; class Bacilli; order Caryophanales; family Bacillaceae; genus Lentibacillus; species Lentibacillus cibarius. The sequence continues at coordinate 3,579,261 of NZ_VCIA01000001.1, forward strand.
AAAAAAGTAAGTTTGAAAGTCCAGGAAATGTGGTTGGCATTGCAACTGGAACAGGATTATTCTAAGGAACGCATTTTGGAAATGTATCTAAATAAGATTTTTTATGGCAATCGAGCCTACGGTGTCAAAAAGGCTGCTGAGCTTTATTTTGGGAAAACCGATTTAGATGAACTGACACTTCCTGAAGCTGCGATTCTTGCCGGATTACCGCAACGACCGAGTGCATATAATCCGTTTAAGAATCCGGAGTTAATGAAAGAACGAATGGATACAGTTCTGCAATTAATGGTGAAACATGGGAAAATTTCAGAGGAAGAAGCCAAAGAAGCAAGACAAGTGAAAATAGCCTCGCTTCTTACGGATGATAAACCTGATTCATCTTCTTATCAGGCATTCTTGCAGCAGGTGGAGCGGGAAGTCAAACAGAAAGTCGATGGTGCTGACATTTATACCGATGGATTGAAAATCTATACAACAATTGATACTGATGCACAGAGCCATGTGGACTTTTTACTGTCAAAAAAGGAGGACAACCCGATTAACTATGCCGACCCTGTTGTTGATCCGGACAGTGAAGAAGGTGAAAAACTTGATATGCAGGCAGGTGTCACAGTGCTTGACACAAAAACAGGTGCTATACGAGCAATCGGTGGTGCTCGCGACGGATTAGAAAATCGTGGGTATAACCGTGCAATTCAAATGCAGCGGCAGCCTGGATCAACGTTCAAACCAATTATGGATTATGGACCGGCCATTGAGAATATGCAGTGGTCCACGTATCATCAGCTTAACGATGACGGTCCATATGATATCGCGGGAACTGACAAACAGATTGAGACATGGGCAAACACTTACTTTGGATGGGTTTCCGCACGATATGCGCTGGAACAGTCACTCAACGTACCTGCCGTCAAAACGTTTGATGAAGTAGGTCGTGAAAATGCCAAAGCGTTTGCCGAGAAATTAGGTATATCATTTGGCGACAGCGACATAGCACTAACAGATGCAATTGGTGGTAATATAGGTACAAATCCACTGGAAGTTGCAGGAGCGTTCCGGACTTTTGCGAACGGAGGTATATATAATGAACCATATGCTGTTACTAAGGTCGAATTTCCGGAAAGCGGAAAAACTGTCAACCTGAAACCTGAACCCGAAGCTGTTATGGCGGATTCCACCGCATATATGATTACAGATATGCTCAAAGATGTTGTTACACAAGGAACAGGTACTGGAGCTAATATTTCTGGCCTTCCATTGGCCGGAAAAACAGGAACCACTACAAGGCCTGGAGTAGATGGCTCCCCTGACGCATGGTTCAGCGGATACAGCACGAATTACACCATCTCCATCTGGACCGGTTATGACAATAACGACATTGGGTTGAAAGGCTCAGAAACGAAAGTGCCACTTTCATTGTTTAAGCATATTATGTCCGAACTGTCCAAGGATCAAGAGACGCCGGACTTTACGAAACCAGATTCAGTCGTAGAAGTCGCAGTTGAAAAAGGTTCAAGACCGGCGAAATTGCCGAGCGATTATACTCCTGATTCAAAAATCGTCACCGAATTATTTGTCAAAGGTACAGAACCATCCAAAACATCAGAGCGTTTTGAGCAGCTGGATCCTGTAAAAGATCTGGAAGCAACATTCGATTCAGATTCTGCCACTATTCAAGTAGAATGGGACTATGAAACGGAGCAGGATATTTCATTTGAAGTTAGTGCCCGCGTTGGTGATGGCCAAAAGCAAAAACTGTCTTCCACAGAAGAAACAGCAATGGAAATTTCGAATGTGGAACCAGGAACTAAATATCACATTGAGGTTGTTGCTATAAATAATAAAACGAAAGCCAACAAGAGCGAACCGGTAACGGCAACTGTTAAAGTCCCTGAAGATTTAGAAGATGATGAGGAAATAGAGGACGAAGAAGAAAAAGAAGATGATGAAGATGAGGACAAAAAAGGCAATATTCCAGCGGTCGGTTCATTGCGTGCTAGGCAAATTGGTGCAGGTATTGATGTTAGTTGGCAATACAATGGTCCCCCTGCCCAATATGAAGTGGTCGTTTCACGTGATGGAACACAAATAAAGACACAAACTGTAGCTACCAAGGGAATTGTTATTGAGGGTGATGGCGTACAGTCAGGGCAATCCTATACCATAACTGTTGTACCTATAGGCCGTAACGGTGCAAGCAAAGGAGATGAAGGTGAAGCAAAAAGCACAAAAGTGACCATATCTGATTCTAACGAAACTGTTTCAAATGATGGTAATGACGATGATGATAATAGTGACGATGAATAACTGAAAAAACTAGTAAAACGGTGGATACAAAAAGAACAAAAGAGGTAGCCTTCCAATTCAGAAGCGGCCTCTTTTGTTTCTCATCTAGAAAACAGGGTTGCTGCGGACAACTATAAATCAGCCATGTACAACAACTTTGTACAGGACGTGACGTACTTGCGCCTTTGACCCTCAGTTTTCGATTGTTTCGTGTTTCTTCATTCGTTTTTGTCCTTCACGACATAAATCGAGCAATGGACATTCCGGACATTGCGGATTCCTTGCCTTGCAATGGTACCTGCCAAAGAAAATCATCCGATGGTGTGTGTCCGCCCATGCTTCTTTTGGTACTTTTTTCATTAATGTCTCTTCCACTTCAAGTACTGAGTCCTTCCAACGACATATCCCAAGCCGTTTAGCAACACGTTCAACATGGGTGTCAACTGCAATTGCCGGCTCGTTAAATGCAACAGAGGCGACAACATTGGCAGTTTTGCGACCAACACCGGCTAACTTCATCAATTCTGTTTTTGTCCGTGGCACTTCCCCACCATAATCATCGATTAGCATTTGGCATAGTTTTCGAATATTTTTTGCCTTATTTCGGTATAGCCCGATTGACTTAATATCCTGTTCTAATTCCGTTAGTGATACCGCTAAATAATCTTCGGGTGTCTTATATTTTGCAAATAATGAAGCTGTTACTTTGTTTACAAGATTGTCTGTACATTGAGCGGATAATAGGACGGCGATGACAAGTTCAAATGGATTGCGGTGATTCAATTCACATTGCGCCTCCGGAAACATTTCTTCCATGACTTCAAGGCAGTGTTGTACTTGTTTCTTATTTAGCATTCCTCCTACTCCTCCTCCAGCCAATTATAATAAATGGACGTATCCCGTTTTTCCTCAGCGGATTCCTTCTTTATAGTTCCGGTTCCGTGAAAAGCTTTGCTCGCATCCCGCGCTTGCTCGACAGAATGGATCCCCTTCTTTTTCCATTCACGAAGAATACGGTCAATATATTTGAAATTTAGTTTGCCCATCAGCACCGATTCACGCAACGCAGCTTTTATCAGTGCGGGAGCCAGTTCATCCTCATCGAGCCACGTATTGATCATTTCAATTTCAAATGGTGACAACGGCCTGCCAAATTCCTGTTCAAACAATACAAAAATCGTACCCTCATGTTCGTGTGCCGTTTTCTGTTGCTGTTCGGCAAATAATTGTTCCCAGAGTGGATTTAAGCTATACGCCTCAGTGATTTGATTACGATCATTTTTCAGTTGCTCAATGGATAAATGATTATTTTGGATAAGTTTCCGTAGTATGTTGGCACATTCCTTCTCACTTATTTTCATATGCCCAGCTATATCTTCCGGCGTGGGGAATTCATTGTTTGCCTGCATAAAGCGGACAAGCTGCAAGATGACCATTACTTCTGTTTCATTCAGACCGAGTGATACATACCTTTCAAGCAGTCTGGCAGGTAATTGTACTTGATTTAACAAAATATCCTGAAATGAAATGAAATTAGTCATAGGAATTGATACACCTCATTTCTCAACCTATCATATAAGAAGATAAAACCCCTTGCGCTATATGCAAGGGATTTTGAAGAAGAACAGTCATATTGCCATATGGAAAGTTAAGGGTAAAGACGGTTTAACAGTCTTGGGAATGGAATAGTTTCACGTACATGTTCCACCCCGGTAATCCAAGCAACCGTCCGTTCCAATCCTAATCCAAATCCGGAATGTGGTACACTTCCGTATTGGCGCAGCTCCAGATACCATTGGTACGCCGGGCCTGATAAATCGTGTTCCTCATAGCGCTGTTTCATTAATTCAGGGTCATCGATTCGTTGTGAACCGCCAACAACCTCTCCGTATCCTTCTGGTGCGATAAGGTCAGCGCACAGTACAACATCCGGGCGCTCCGGATCAGGTTTCATGTAAAACGCTTTTATATCTGCCGGATAGTTGGTGATGAAGACCGGCTTGTCAAAACTCTCCGCTATAGCTGTTTCATGCGGTGCACCAAAGTCTTCGCCCCATTCAATATCATCAAAACCTTTTTCCTTCAATAACTGTACGGCATCGTCATAACTTATTCTTGGAAAAGGAGCCTGAACTGTTTCCAATTTTGTAGTGTCACGTCCTAGTGTCTGTAGTTCAAGCTTACAATTTTGTAAAACGGATTGCACGACGAAACTCACATATTGTTCTTGTATCTCTAGGCTTTCGTCATGATCAACAAATGCCATTTCTGGTTCAATCATCCAAAACTCAATCAAGTGCCGACGTGTTTTTGATTTTTCTGCGCGGAATGTTGGGCCGAATGAGAACACTTTACCCAAAGCCATTGCAGCTGCTTCCATATAAAGCTGACCACTTTGGGATAAATAAGCATCCTCGTCGAAATATTTGGTATGGAACAGTTCGGTTGTTCCTTCTGCCGACGCACCGGTCAAAATCGGTGCATCAACTTTTACATATCCATTATTATTAAAATATTCATACGTAGCCCTGATAATTTCATTTCTGACTTTCATCACAGCATGCTGGCGACTGGACCGGAGCCACAAGTGACGGTGATCCATCAAAAATTCTGTTCCGTGTTCTTTTGGCGTTATAGGATAGTCTGAAGCTTCTTGTATGAGTTCAATACCCTTCACCTGCATTTCATAACCAAATGGGGATCGTTTATCTTCCACAATTGTTCCGGTTATGTACATGGATGATTCCTGATTCAAATTTTTAGCAAGCTGAAATACTTCTTCGGTGACATCATTTTTGGCAACGACGCCTTGCATAAATCCGGTTCCATCTCGCAGCTGCAGAAATGCAATTTTACCACTGGATCGTTTATTGGTCAGCCATACACCAATAGTTACTTCTTGTCCTTCATATGCTGGTACTTGTGCAATAGTTGTTTTCATTCAAATGCTACCTCCGATAAGCTAGGATTGATGGTTCTTCACGAATCGTTTTATACGCTGGCTCGCTTCTTTTAAAGTGTCGGTGGAAACGGCATACGATAATCGAACATTTTCATATGCGCCAAAACCTGTCCCTGGAACAAGTGCTACTTTCTCTTCTTCAAGCAAGGCCTTCACCCAGTCATCAACTGTCTCGAATCCATTCATTTTTACGGCCTCATAAACATTCGGGAATAGATAAAATGCTCCTTTAGGTTTTACACAGGTGATACCTGGTATATCATTCAAAAGCCCATAAAATATTTCTAACCGTTCCGCAAAAATTTGTCGCATTTCCGTATTGGAATCACTACTTGAGCGATAAGCGGCAAGTGCTGCATATTGTGCGATTGACGTTGGGTTTGATGTTGAATGGGATGCAAGATTGGTCATCGGCTTGATCACTTCCGTCGGCCCTGCAGCATACCCGATTCTCCAGCCTGTCATTGCATGTGATTTGGAAACACCATTAATGATGACGGTCTGTTTTTTTAGTGATGATGATAGTTCCGCAATCGAAACATGGCTGTCATCGGTATAAATTAGCTGCTCATAAATTTCATCAGACACGATAAGAACGCCATACTTTAGACATACATCACCGATCGCATGCAGCTCGTCTTTACTGTAAACCATACCTGTCGGGTTGTTCGGTGAATTAATGATAACAGCTTTCGTCTGCGGAGTGATGGCCGCTTCAAGTTGTTCAGGTGTTATTTTAAAGCTGTTCTTTTCTTCTGCATTGATAATCACTGGTTTTCCTTCAGCTAATTTGATCTGTTCCGGATAACTCACCCAATAAGGTGCAGGTACGATTACTTCATCGCCCTTGTTCAATAAAACCTGAAACAGTGTGTACAAAGCATGTTTAGCTCCTGTTGTAACAATAATTTCATCAGGGCTATACAAAAGTCCGTTATCCTGTTGGAATTTGTCTGTAATGGCTTGTTTTAATTCCGGTATTCCCCCGGAAGGTGTATACTTAGTAAAACCGTTTCTCATGGCGTCTGCTGCCGCATCAAGAATATAGTCAGGTGTATTGAAATCCGGTTCACCCGCACCGAGTCCAATCACGTCGTAACCTTTACTTTTCAGTTCATTTGCTTTAGCTGTAATAGCCAGAGTGGCTGATGGGGAAAGTGTCTTCACCCTGTTTGCCAGTTCCATTTAATCATCCTCCTTTATTAAACATCCGCTTAAATCCCATTAATTCAATTTGTTTACCATCATTCATGGATACATATTCCATTATATAACGTCCTGCACTATTTTCGTAAGTGATTTCCCATGCTGGCAATTTGTCATTTGTTATAAGCGCTGGTGTGATATCAAACAACATGCAGTTTGTACAATGATCACGCCAGTCTGTCTGAATGGTCTTTTTCGGTATTATTTCGGAACGATTAACAATTACGCTGTCAGTATTATTTTCGTTAAATGGGTAAAACATAATGGCAGCTTGCTGATCACCCATTTTACCATAAATGATATGATAAGCATCGCTTCCATGAAAGCGTTCGATACGGTCAATCGTATTTATAGCTGTTTCTTTTAGAACCTTTTGTTTCACCTGTTTAAAAGACGCTGTACGTTCTTGCTGTGTTGCCTGATACAGATAAACAACTGTAATCAGACAGAAAACGACAGCTAGACATATAATTCCTGCCAGCCATTTTAGCCATCCCGGAACAGTAAACCAGGGAAATCGATTATTCATTATTGCCACGTTCCGCAAATTTGTGCAGTTTCATTCCTCTTCCTCCAGTCAAATACTTCTTGTTTTATCACATTTTGCTATTCATAGTGCTGTAATCAGTGCAAATACTAAACATACGGTTGAAATTAAATATCTGAGCATATATTTTACAGTATAACAAGCATTACAGTGAATTTGTTTCTTTTTATTTATTTCAACAAATTTTCCAGCCCCATTCCATTACCAACTTTACTGATGCATCAAGCGGTGCATCAGTTTTTTACATGTGATCAAAGGTCGGATTGGAACTAAAATTCAATGGATAACATCAGAATATTGCGATGATTCATTCCAGGCTGGGAAAGTCGAACTTTAGAAATACTTCGGGCTGTAACTTTTCTAAAACCATTCTTCAGCTTTTTCAAGTATTGCCTGTGTTGAATCAAAAGTTACCGGGACACCTGGTATGGAATCCAGGAAGTAGTTACCATATCGTGCTTTTTTAATACGGTTATCACATACAAAGACAATACCGCGGTCTTTTGCCGAGCGGATTAATCTGCCGAAACCTTGTTTAAACCGGATAACTGCATCCGGTAGCGCCAATTCAATAAAAGGGTTTTTACCTGTTTCTTGTAAATAATTTGATTTAGCCTCATAAACGGGATGATTCGGCGGCTGAAACGGAAGACGGGCAATCATGACACAAGACAAGTCCTCACCAGGAATATCAACTCCTTCCCAGAAAGAACTCGTTCCTAGCAAAATGGAGTTGTCAAACGTCTGGAAATTCTTTTTCAACCTAGATCTACTCCCACTTGAGATGCCTTGAGCAATTAACATATATTGATTGACGTCAATCGTTTCTTTCAATAAGTAATATGCCTTTTTCAACATATCGTAGGAAGTGAACAGTACAAGCATTCTTCCATCAGTTATGTGTGCCATTGAAATAATTGCTTCACTGACAGCTTCAACAAAATCATCCAGCCTACCATACTTAATGTCAGGAAAATCATCCGGTACCATGAGCTGAACTTGGTTTTCATATGAAAAAGGTGATTTAATTTTGGCAGTCATTACCTTTTCTCCCGGCAACCCAAGCCTGTTTTGCATGAAAGTGAATGAATTCCTCATGGTTAGTGTTGCGCTTGTTAAAATAATACTCTCTTTTTGCTGAAAAAAGCCATCCTGTAGCAGCGGAGCCATCGCAACAGGTTCACAATAAAGGTACACGGCGTTTTTGGCCCCATGAGCCTCAATTTCAATCCATTTGACTTCCTGGCTGGTTTCTTTCGTCAAAAATAAGCGTTCCAGTCGATTGATAATGGATTGTAGATCCTCTATATGTTTATTAAGTTCCTCTTCTAAGTCAGCTTCTATAGTTTTGAGCTGCGTAAGTGGTGAGAGCAAATGAATTAAATCACGGATATAATACGTTAGCCTTGCAGCCATCTCGATAACAGTGTTCCATTGTCGCGAACCTTCTTTTTCCCCGTCAAAACGATACTGGAGTCGGCCAATATCACTTAAAGATTTATCTTTCTGTCTTTGTTCCAGCACATATTGAAATAGCATTCGAAACAGATCATCTGTTTCCTGTTTCGCGTTTGTGAACATAGCATTCCATTTTTCCGCTCTAAATACTTCCAGGAATTCAGGGTTATCTGCAAGCAATCTTCCAAGCCAAGAATTTTCTGAGGTTATTCCCACCTGGTTTAGTATATTTTGTGAACAAACATAATCAAGTGCAGCTCCAAAATGCTTGGCTGCCGTTTCCTCAAAATGGTGTGCCTCATCGATTACTGCTTTTTCATAAGTCGGGAGTAACTGATAGTCATTGGCCATGTCGGTACATAATAATGCGTGATTGGTAATCAAAATATCCGCCTGCTGTGCATTTTTGCGAGCTCTTAGATAGTACGAACGGAAAAAATCAGGAGATGAAGGATCCAACGCTCCTTCCATATCACTGGACACCTGTTTGAAGAATAAATAACCGCTAGAAGGAAGCTGGATTTCATCGATATCACCCGTCTCGGTTTCGGTCAGCCAGACAAGGATCATTGCTTTTGTAAGGATGATATCATAGTTGTCATCTTGTTCGTATGCAAGTGCGCGTTCAAATTTCTCAAGACTGATATAATGTTGCCTTCCTTTTAACAATGCAACACGAAATGGGAATGGCACAAGACGCCGAATTAACGGGATTTCGTCATCCAAAAGCTGGGACTGAAGCTGCGTTGTATAGGTACTAACGAGAATTCGTTTCCGTTTACTGACTGCTTCATAAATCGCAGGAAGCAAGTATGCTAATGTCTTCCCTGTTCCCGTTTCTGCTTCAACCAGTGCATGGTTTTGCGATTGAAATGCATCATACACGGTTTCGGACATTTCTCGCTGTCCGCTTCGTTTCTCATAATGGTCCATATGCTTCTGCATTGAACCATTCGCTTCGTAAATGGCATCCAAATAATGACCAAACGATGTATCCACATGAATAGTTTCCTGTTTCTTTTGGGCCTGTTTTTTGATTGCCAGTCCCCTGAAAGTTTCGATTGTATCAACTTCCTGCGTGGAAAAGAGCAATTTTTGTTTTTGCTCCTGCAATTGTCTGTATAAATCGGATTGCAGCCCTTTTTCCAACGTTAATAAATGCGTAATCGTTTCAAAAGGAAGTGTTTGCAATTTTTCCTTTAATTTAAGGAAAAGCTCGGCCGTTACACGAGCGTCAGTCAATGCGCGGTGTGGCGCATTATGTTTAATCTGTAAAAAATTTGCCAATTGGCCCAGTTTGAACCCAGGGGCATGCGGATAAAGAATACGGGCAAGCTCAACTGTATCGATCACTGGATTATTAAGTTGGGAAAAACCGTGTAATGCTAATTCCTCATTCAAAAAGCCTAAATCAAAAGCAACGTTATGTGCAATCAGGTAGCTGTTTTCAAACAGTGCTGTGATTTCAAGTGCCTTATCGTGGAAAATAGGTGCATGGCGGACGTCGTCATCTGTTATACCCGTTAGATTGGTGATAAAAGACGGGATTGCCATATTTGGATTAAGGAACGTAGAAAACTCCTCTGTAATACTATCATCTTCAATAACGACAATACCTGCTTCGATAATTTTATCCGAATTGGCGGGGGAATGTCCTGTTGTTTCCAGATCAATCACAACGTATTTACTGTTCATAATGCCACCTAACCCTCTTTAATACATGTTGCAGCGATTTCTAATCAGAAAGGCTATAACGCCTAGCATTTGTCCCTTCCATCATGAAACCACTCAATCTCACCTGAATATATTTTTTTTGTTTCATTGTTTTCCATTTGAGCTAGTAGTGCCCCATCCGCTGCGATTCCCAAAAATGTGGCGTTAAATGAATGCCTTAGTGTTTTGATGCGAATGTCTTCACCAATTTTATAACCATAGTGTTCCCATTTGGTTTTGATGTCCGTAAAGCCAGTTTGCATGTACCCATCATATACCTGTTCCAATCGCAGCAAGATTTTTTGGATAATATCTTTCACATGAAAATACACATCTGTCTCCAGCCTGATTGATGTTGCTTTAAAATTCTTCAATTCAGAAGGAAAATCCGCCTCTGTTTGATTGATGTTAATCCCTATGCCAATGACGACATATTTGATACAGTCCTGTTCAGCTTGCATTTCCGTCAATATTCCTGCAGTTTTCTTATGGTGAATCAAAATATCATTTGGCCATTTTATTTTTGGTTTAGCCGATATATTTTCTGATAAAGCCTCGGCAATCGCAACAGCCGTCATTAGGGTTAGCTGGGGAGCTGAACCGGGATTCATGTTCGGCCGTAATATAATGCTCATCCAGATTCCTTTATTACTGGCTGAATGCCATTGTCGGTTCATTCTTCCCTTCCCCTCTGTTTGTTCATCGGCAACAATAACTGTTCCATGGGGTGCACCATGAAGGGCTTCCTTATGAGCAATGGATTGGGTAGAATCAGCGACTTCCTTATGTATCACGTTTTTCCCGAGCCAGTCTGTACCAAGGCCCCAACGTATAGTGTTTTCACTTACTTTATCGGGTGATTGCACAATTCGGTATCCTTTTCGGCGTACACCTTCAATGACATACCCATCCTTTTCCAGGTCTTTCATGTGTTTCCATATGGCACTGCGGGATATGTTCAATTCCTCTGATAGTTTTTGCCCGGAGATGTAATTGTTTCCGTTCGTATTTAACAGTTCAAGTAGCCGGTAGCGTGTGGATGTCATTTTATCCAATCCCTTATAGCCTTTTTATCATTCCGTAAGTTTCCGATTATCACTTCTTGTTCGATATCGTTTAACAGTTCTCCTATCCATGGGCCGCCTTTTGCATCTGGGAAAAAATGAATGATGTCATTCCCATCTATTGCCAGATCCTGTTTTGATTTAATTGGTAGAAGTTGTTTCATGTCACGTATGTCTTTCTCAGTGATGGATACATTTGAGAAAAACTTTCCCAGAACCGTAAAATCCTTGTAACAGCTGTCTGAGAGACGATAGACAAGACAACGGTCGAGACCTTCTGATTGCAAACGGGCAAGAGCTGCGTCTAGTTCGTGTGCCTGCTGTTTTACTTTGTTGGAGCATTTCCAGCTTTTGATCCATGTTTGAATGCTGACTGCTGGTTCAAGTCTGTGCAACATTGCAATGACGGCACCAAATGAATGTAGCGGTCTCATAGGTCCCGGCAGTCTGTCCATTAGATGAGGGAAATCTTTGATGACCGGTAGATGATTATGTATCCCAGTTTCCCGTAAATAATGGATACCGGTTTGTACATGCTCCCCGCGAAAAAGCTTCTCCATTTCATGCGCGATTCGTTCAATGGCAATCGTTTCAATTTCCTGTTTAACGGATAGCATCGCTTGTAATGTATCAGGTGCAATCGAAAATCCAAGTTGACTCGCAAATCGGACTGCGCGGATAATACGCAATGGATCTTCCTTAAATCGGTCGTGCCCATTGCCAACAGTTCGTATTAACCCGCTATCAATGTCTTGTTGCCCATTATATATATCGATGATCGTTCCATCTTTATCCATTGCCATTGCATTCATGGTGAAATCACGTCTTTTTAAATCTTCATCAATTGTTTGTATGAAATAGACCGAATCGGGATGGCGTTGATCCGAATAGTCACCATCCATACGAAACGTGGTCACCTCATAGGATTGATGGGCATATCGAACAATTACTGTCCCGTGTTCCAATCCAACTGGAATTACTTTGTCAAAGATTTTCTGGACAGCATCTGGTGTTGCTGATGTGGCAATATCAATATCACCAATTTCATGACCACATAACAAATCCCGGACACATCCACCTACAAAATAAGCGTCGTGCCCGTTTTTTTCCAATATTTCCAAAACATCAGCGGCTTGAGCCATTTTCTCAGGTAATCCCACAGTATCACCATTTTCATCATTCTTGTTTAATCAGTTTATCATATAAATCAATATATTGCTGAACAATCGTCTCCGAACAAAACTTTTCTCTCGCATGGGTTAAAGCATTTTCGGAAAATTGCTCAAGCATTTTCCCGTTCTCCAGCAGTTTAATAGCATACGCCGCAGCACTGTCTGAATCACCCAATTCAACGATGAATCCTGTCTCGCCATGCTTGATTACTTCAGGCATTCCACCCACATTTGTCCCGATACAAGGCACCTGGCAGGACATTGCTTCCAAAAGTACAAGACCGAAACTTTCCTTTTCGGACATGAGCAGTTTTAAATCGGAAATCGAAAAGAGGTCGCTAACGTTTTTTTGTTTACCCAAAAATAGAACATCGTCGGTGAGCCCTAATTGCTGTACTAACTGATATATCGCTGAATATTCAGGTCCGTCCCCTACAAGAAGAAGTTTTGCATTGATGTTAGCATGAATTTTATGAAATGTATAAATGACATCTTGAACGCGTTTTACTTTCCTGAAATTAGAAATATGAATAATCACTTTTTCGTCCTGCTTTATACCATATTGTTCACGGATACCCGGGAGTGTTTTTTTGGAATAGTTTGCTTCATTAACAAAATTGTATATGACTTCCATCCCCTTATTGATTTGAAGCATTTCCTGCGTCTGTTCAACAAGGCTGTGCGAAACGGCGGTAACAGCATCAGACTGTTCAATGCCATGCCGGATCATCTTCCTAAGAGAATCATCAATCCCAAGAACTGTGATATCTGTTCCATGTAATGTTGTAACAATTTTTATATCCCGTTCCGCAATATCTTTCGCCAATATAGCACAGATGGCATGTGGCATCGCATAATGAACATGAAGAATGTCAAGTTTTTCTTGATCGATCACTTCAGCCATCTTATTGGCAAGCGCAAGATCAAATGGCGGGTATTGAAAAACAGGGTAGTGGCTGACTTCCACTTCATGATAATAGATATTCGGGTGGACATGATTCAAACGAAACGGCAAGCTGGATGTAATAAAATGAATTTCATGACCAAGTTCCGCCAATTTCATTCCAAGTTCTGTAGCTATGACTCCTGAACCACCCAATGTTGGATAACATGTGATTCCTATCTTTTTCATATATCATTACCCGCTTGCCGCTCAGATTTCAGGTTTTCATTCCAGCTAAAATTTCCCGCAGCCAATGCATCAACCATCAGTTCAGCTGCTGCAGGATTAGTCGCAAGCGGAATTAAGTGAACATCACAAAGTCGCATTAAAGCACTAACATCCGGTTCATGCGGTTGTGCCGTCAATGGATCTCTGAAAAAAATGACCCCATTCATTTCATTGCCGGCAATTTTTGCACCAATTTGCTGATCGCCACCTAATGGCCCGGACTGGAAGCAATGGACCGATAGACCAGTTGCTTCGGTAATTCTTTTTCCAGTGGTCCCGGTTGCAAACAGGTGATGTTTTTTTAGTACATCGGTATAGGCCGCTGCAAATTGAATAATATCGTCTTTCTTTTTATCGTGTGCAATCAGTGCAATATTCATTGAAATCCCGCCTAGTCTAGTATATTTTCTAACCCATAAACAAGCCTATCTAATTGTGACACTTTTTCGATACATAGTTTAATTCCTTCCATGAACGAAGCACGGTTATAGGAATCATGCTTGATGGTAAGTCCCTGGCCTGGTCCCCCAAGCAGCACTTCTTGATGTGCGACAAGTCCCGGTAACCGGACACTATGGATATGAATCCCGTCCGTCTCTGCCCCTCTTGCGCCAGCAAGCGTTTCTTTCTCATCGGGGTGTCCTTGCTGTTTGCTTGTACGTGTTTCTTGCATCATAGCTGCGGTTTTGATTGCCGTTCCAGATGGTGCGTCAAGTTTCTGGTCGTGGTGTTTTTCAATTATTTCTGCATCAGGAAGATACTTTGCTGCCGTTTTTGCAAATTGCATCATTAAAACAGCACCGACAGCAAAATTTGGTGCGATAATACAGCCTGTCCCATGTGTCATCGACAAATCCTCTAAGGCACTGATTTGTTCTTCCGTGAAGCCTGATGTGCCAACAACTGGGCATATACCATATAATAAAGCCATTTTAGTATGTTCGAAGCCAGATCCTGGAACGGTTAAGTCAATAAATATATCCGCGTCAATTTCATGAAAACAAGCTTCAGGATTTTCGTATATCGGAACGCTTAAATCCGGAAGTCCCTCGATGTCTTGTAATTGTTTTCCGCCATTTTTTCGGTCAATGCAGGCAACAAGTTCAAATGTTTGTTCACTGTGAACCATCTGAATAGCTTCTGTCCCCATTTTCCCTCGTGGTCCTGCAATGATTATTTTTTTATCCATGATTAGCCTCCTGCCTAAGATTGAACTGTTTTACAACTTAATCTTTTTTCGTCCACCGGTCCCTGTCTCTTGTTTCAATCTTTCTGATGGCTGTATCAAATGCTTCTGCCATATCAATATCAAGTGAATTGGCGAAACATGCCAGAACAAAAATAATATCACCTAGTTCTTCTTCCATTGTTTTTGGCTGCTCGGAAGTTTTTTTAGGTTTTTCACCATAGTAATGATTTACTTCACGGGCCAATTCACCTGTTTCTTCAGTTAATCTTGCCATCAAGCTGAGCGGTGAGAAGTAACCTTCCTTAAACTGTCCTATATACCGATCAACTCGTTGTTGGATTTCGTGTGTATGATAAATCGGTTTTTCAGATGCTGGCATATGTAACGCTCCTATCCAGTTTTGTTTGATATAATCTCTTATTATGGTAGCTAAAAGACATCGGTTTGACAACTCATACACGTTGCAGGATTCGTTGTTCTTTACAGTTAAATTGTCTATAATAGAAAAAGTGTAATTTTAAATAACCATTCGCTGCTTACTTATCGTTGGTAAATGATGAAATTCAATAAAATTGGAGTGATTATAGGTGATTTTTGGGTTAAGAGTCAAAAATATTGCTTTTATCCTTCTAGGGTCTGCCATTTTTTCCTTTGGCATCGTCCATTTTAATATGCAAAACAATCTTGGTGAAGGTGGATTTACCGGTATAACACTGCTGCTCTATTTTTTGTGGAACTTGGATCCTGCTATTTCAAATATCGTCCTTAATGTGCCCGTATTTTTTATTGGTTGGAAATTTCTTGGACGAACAACATTTTTGTATACGATTATTGGAACATTGGCCGTGTCTTTATTTTTATCCATCTTTCAAATCAATCCTTTTTCAATGCACATGCAGTCGGACATGACACTGGTTGCATTATTCGCGGGTGTATTTATCGGCATAGGTCTTGGTATCATCTTTCGTTATGGCGGAACAACAGGTGGCGTTGACATCATTGCCAGGATTGTGCATAAATATGTTGGCTGGAGTATGGGGCGAACCATGTTTATGTTTGACTTTGTTGTTATAGCAACATCCATCTTCACATTTTTGGATATGGTACAAGGTATGTATACACTTGTAGCCGTTTATATCGGGGCCAGAGTGATTGATTTTATTCAGGAGGGTGCGTATGCTGCACGCGGGGCTGTCATCATCTCAGGCAAAAGCGATCAAATAGCCGACCATATCATTAAGGAAATGGATCGTGGTGTTACTATATTGAACGGCAAAGGAAGTTTCACGGGAGAGGCTCGTGAGGTACTGTACTGCATTGTTGGCAGAAATGAGATTGTCCGTTTGAAAAATATCATCAACGATATTGACCCACATGCATTTGTCGCTGTAAGCTCCGTTCATGATGTAGTTGGAGAAGGATTTACACTGGATGAAAACAAAAACCCACTAAATGAATGACGCTAGAAACAGCTATCTTGCTATTTTTAAAGAAAAAAGTGCCGCTATCCTAAAAGGATTGCGGCACTTTTTATAAATATAAACTGTTAATCATTACTTGCTGCATAAATCATAATGAACCGAATTAGTTCCGCAACAGCGACCATTGCTGCGGCCACATATGTCATTGCAGCAGCGTTAAGCACCTTTTTCGTTTCTCGTTCCTCATTATTTCGGATAATACCAGTCGAAACAAGCTGCGCCATCGCTCTGTTGGAAGCGTCAAATTCGACGGGCAGTGTTACTAATTGGAAAAGAACTGCAGCCGACATAAAAATGATTCCAAGTAATAGCATCTCACTCATTTGGAAAAAAATCCCTATTAGGATAAGGAAGAAGGAAAAATTGGAACCAGTATTAGCGAGCGGGACTAATGCATGTCTAAAACGCAAAAACGCGTAGTCTTGTGCATCTTGTATCGCATGTCCAACCTCGTGTGCGGCGATGGCAGATGAAGCCATCGACTGTCCATGGAAGTTATCGCGTGACAAATTCACTGTTTTCTTCCTTGGATCATAATGATCGGATAAAAATCCTTTTGTTTCACGAACCTGTACATCAAAAATTCCATTGTCGTTTAGAATTTTACGAGCAACTTCTGCACCTGTCATTTGTGATGATGTTGCTTTTTTTGCGTATTTTTTATACGTGTTTTTCACTTTGGATTGTGCCCATAAGGGTATAATCATCAACAGTGCAATATATATTAAATATCCGCCTAGACCACCTATCATTTTCATCCTCCATCATATTAATATATTCTTATAAGGTCAATTATAGTCAAACGATAGTATGTAGTCAACTATCTGAATCTTCATCTGACTTTTTCTTTTCTTCTCCTTTATACTTTTTCCAACCGACATACGTTAATGTAACGGCAATGGATCCGCCAACAATGCCTACAATCCAGTAGAAAGGAACCATTTTTATACTTCCCGTTGTTACTGCTGTCGTTTTGGTAGAGGTAACAACTGGCGATGTCAATAGCAAACAGGCACATATTCCGATGCTGGCGATTAGCATACGCGTTATAGTAAAAGTCCGTTTCATGGTGGTCACCTCACATAACATCTTCACTACTAATGTATGTGTGGCTAATCCAATATATAACAACTAACCAATCGACTTTTTCCGATTAATCGTCAGCCAATAACTAACACCTATGGATAGTATGCTAAGCCAAAAAGTGAAGTAGCCAATTTCGTTCATATACGTTGTCAGGGATGAATATACTGGCATTTGTTCAAACACGTAATCAATCACGTCGTTATGCAATGTCCATATTGATGCAAAAATAATATGCCGCAATTTCACCGCATAAAATGGTGTATACAGTAATCCCTGGATGGCCATCGCACCGTGGGAAAGCATTAGCATATAGCCCATCCAACTAAGTGATCCGTCTACGATTAATGTGAGGCC
>NZ_VCIA01000002.1 GCF_005887555.1 Lentibacillus cibarius
GTCGTTGCTCATTTTGTGTTCCAACAGGAAAAGGAGGTCCATTTAAAAAGGAGACAGGCTGATTAACATAGATTGTTTCGCTGTGTGCTCTTGGGTTGGGAAGAGCAACATGGTAAGTGGCAAATGAGCTGGGCTGCCAGCTGCATGCACCCGCATGATATTTGCCATTGGTACAGGCAACATGCCCACTCGCAGAGAATGTACCAGCAGAGCACTCATCATTCATGTCATATGCACGCATACCGTTATGCTTCGTCCGGGGCCTGTCTCTTTGTCTATGATTCAGGCAAAGAGACAGGCCCGCAACCTCGAATAAGAGCCATCGTTACGAGGCTGCGCCCGGATTGTTTGTCCGGGGATGGCCGAGGAAGATGGTTGCCGTCGTCCGGGGTATGTCTTTTTTGATAGAGTCAAAGTTTCTATGCATTCACAAGCTTTTTAAACACCCTTTGTGAAGATTCTATTTTCAATAGGATGTTTCCTATTTACTTGATTTCAGAAACGCTCACAATAGATTTGTGTTGATTATGGACCATTTATGACAAAAGGAGAGATATTATGTCAGAGAAACCAAAAGGTAAATCTCCGATTCAGGCACAGGCAGACAAGTTATTTAAGCATACACGGTCAGGTTCCTATGGAACCCGTGCCAGATATCGGGGCAGCTGCAAGCAATTTTTATCGTTTGTCCACGAGGCATTTAAGATGAAAAATCTGCGCAATCTGCAGGATAAGCACGTGGTAGCGTTATCCAAGCAAGGCAGGAAGCCGGCGTCGCAACCAAAACGATACGCAATGATCTGGGGGCGATACGCTACCTGCATGATATGGTTCCTCATGCCAAACATGAACTGGCTTCCAATAATGAGCTGGAAAAGCAGCATGGATTGAACTCGATTCGGAAGCAAAAGGGATCGTTCCTGGACAAATGAAGAATATAACAATATGTATGCTTTTGCGGATAAACAAAGCCGGGGAGATGGGACTGAACAACGGACAGCTTGTGATGGGCGGGATACAATGGTTTTAAGTCGTACCATGGGACTGCGGTGGCGGAAGCCGTGGCCATGCACCGTTCACAGGCTGAAAACGCCCTCCGGACGGGAATTTATCACGTCAAAAACGAAGCAAAGAACGGCAAACATCGGCAAGTGCCCTTTCCCAAGAAGCGAAGAACGTGCTGACCGAGCGTCTGCGGACGGTGGAACGTGGTGAAAAAATATTTGTGCAACCGACTGAAAAAACCCATCATGCGATCAATCGAATTGAGAAATACCTCGGTCGGCACCGGGAAAACGTCGAGACGCAGGAAGGACGGGAAAGGCGTTCCCATGATGATGGCTATAACAAACTCACGTTTCATGGCCTGCGTTATAACTATGTGCAGGACCGGATGAATCGGGAGATGCTGCATGGCCGTCGTTTCCGGGAAGCAGCAGCTATGGTCACCAAAGAGGTCGGGCATGAGAGGATTAATGTCATAAATACGTATTTGGGAAAAACATAACTCTTGTTAATGTGTTTGGATGGGTTAAGGATGATGAAATAAATGATTGTTTCCCCGCGCGTACGCGCGCGAGATATTTATTTTTATAATACTTTATTACCTTTATTACCTTGTCGGCATTTTTTAGGTTGTCATATCAGAGGGTATAGCGATTTACTGTAATTTTTACCCCCCGATACTGTAATTTTTACCCCCCGATACTGTAATTTTTACCCCCTTTTACCTGTAATATATTGATTTTTACATTATATTAATGTAATTTATTTAAAAGAGGAATTACATATCAGGCGTAGTTAGATATGGAGGTCGTATTTTGGGTAGGAACAGTAAAACTGAACACTTAATTGATTATTCGAACACAATCAAAAAAAGCAATGAGTTATCGATGGCAAAACTGAATCAGGGATTGACATTAAATCAAATGCAGTTGTTGGCTTATGCGATCTTTTCCACACAACAAAATGGAAAAACGGAATTCAGGAAGTATGAATTCCAAGATAAGTTTGGAATAAAAGATTATAAAACAGATGACGCTTATGAGGATAGCGATAAAGTTTCTACTCTTAGATTCAGCACTCAAGATTTAGAAAATGATAAATTCAGCTTTACCAATGTTTTTAGTTCTATTGAATATGAGAATGGTCACTTCACATTTGAATGGAATAAAAAAATGATTCCTTATATTCTGGAGCTGAAAAAGAAGTACGTATTGACGGATTTGACCATTACTTCCAATTTTAAAAGTGGGTTCAGCTGGATTTTATATGATTATTTGAAAGCGCATTATGGTTACTGGCATAAGGAAATATCTAAAGATGCCTTGATGAATTTATTGCAGTAGAGGATAAGAAATCATATCAAAAAAGTACCGCGTTATTTAAAAATGCAGTGTTGAATATTGCTATTAGTGAAATAAACGAATTCACAGAGTTGGAAGCATGGTATACCCAAACGAAAATAGGCAATAAAATAACAGGATTCACGCTGCACTGGTCCACTGACAAACAGGTTGCAGGGGCAACAGATAAACAAATATCCCTATTGCGCGAAATTCATGATGAAGTGGAGAGAAGAATGTTTGATTATCTTGCTTTGGAAAATTCAAAGAACCGGGATATGGCCAGAACATACATCATTAGAATCAAGGACATAGATCGACAGGTAAATGAAACATTAACATCAAAACAAGCAAATGAATTTATTCAGGAAGAAAAAGAATTGTACGGGTATCTGCAAGATCTTCTTGAAAATGACGGACAGGAAAGAGACACATCCGTTTATTATAACTGGCTGGAAGAGGACTGAGTATATACATACTCCATATAGAAAGATTATATTGCCATTTTATCCTGTTTTTTAATAGGTTGCGAGTGTACCAATACAATAAAAAGCATGTGCCACGTGTACGCCAACCTGTATGCCAGATGTACGCCATCGTAATAAAAAATGTCCCTGCGGAAAAACAGGCTCTGCCTAGTTTCCCCAGCTTTTGTGGGGACAATTTCTCCTTATCCTGTTCAATATTTTATTCCCTGTTTTTAGCAGTAGTTGGAAGACAATTCTATCTTGAAGATAGTATGGTTAGCTTAAAGCTATTTTAAAGCATTTTCAGAGCGTTTTTAACGTTATATAGTGTTTTGGTCATGCAATCAATTGAAAGCACTTACAGATGCTTTCAATTGATTTTTTTGGTGCATTTCTATCCAATAAACGTCTTTTAGTGATGCAGCATAAAAGAAACAGTTTTTTAAGTATGGCAGGGAACAATCACTCGAGTTAGAAGCGAGTGCCCATTTATACGCAGTGGTTTAAACTGCTGTAAAAAATGGGTTTCCTTCAGGGGCTTAAAAGTTAGAAAAGAGCATAAGGGAATAAGGTGGACCCCATCGTCAAGACACAAATTTTATAAAAATAAGGTGGGGTTATCATTGTTTTCCCTTTCCCATCTTACTAACCAGCTCTTTCCTGTGTCAGGTTCTGTCAAGGGCGTATTTCCCCTTGACAGGTTCTGGCACAGGAAAGATAATTGCGCCAAGATGGAAAGGATAACGGACTATCTGAAATAAATAGATGCTGGTGTTTGATAATCTAATGATTGATGAGGCCGTTCATGATTATAAAGGTTCATGTAGTCTCTTATATTGCTTCTGGCTGCTCTTGGGGAGCCATAGTCTTTTAAATAGACTTCTTCGTACTTAAGGCTTCTCCAAAAGCGTTCGATCATGATATTATCCAATGCCCGGCCTCTTGAGTCCATGCTGATCTGTATGGAGTATGTGTCAATCTTTTCTCGATGTGGTTGTCACACCAATATATTTGGCACTCTATTTTTGTACACGTTTTCCGGCTACCGCGCTGTCGCTTGGTGGCCTGCATGTTTTCGTCACGTTCCAAAACCCGGAACCTGACAAAAACATGCAGGGTATTACCTAAAACTCTTCATCAAGTTTCCTATCGCTGATGAATGGGCTGTATATAAACTGATGGAACCTTCTTTTGCGCCAATCGATGGGCGTGTTGGCTGATTCAAATACTCCGTCATGCGAACGGTCTTTTCAACGTCTCGCTGCTTGCGTGCGCTTCGTTTTTGGGATGTGAGATAAACATCCCGCAACGTGTTATTGAGGATACCCTGTTTTACTTTCACCATAGCTTCACTGCCTTCTACGCTCCAATGCATCCCCCGTCTTTTCATCCGGAAAGAAACGCGACGCTGATTGGATTCCATAGCCCCTAAGCCTCGTGCGTCTTCTGGCGGGTCTTCCACTTTCTCACGCCAGTCAAAAATACGATCCCAATTGTGCTGAATGTAAGTTCGAAAACCGTTTACCTTTTCTACCTGTTTTGCGTTTTCCAGGGTACTTTCGTATGTATCCAGCCAAAGTATGAACTGTTGCCAATCGTGTTGTTTTAACGCTTTTCTTATCCCGTCCTTAAATTCACTCTTTTCACCGCCTAATGCCCGATTTAACGCCTGAGCTACATGGTAAGCGTCAAGTTGATTCAACACGGGATAACGGGACTGGGAAAAGGCTTCCTGGAACCGTTCAGCTGTGTAGCCCTGCCCGCCATCACTATTTGTCACAACCTGCGTATTCTCCAGCGAATAACCATGGGCCGCATATGACTGCACCTCTTTCCAAAAGTCATCAGTCGGCTTCGTTGTCATGATTACGTGTTGATTGCTGAGTGAGACCCGTTTGCCATTTTTGACCCAGCCTTCATGCATAATCGCATGCCGGACCTCATGGCTTTTCTTTTTCTTTGTAGAACGGACAAAAACGCCATCTGCCTCTGTATATAAATAGTCAACTTCTTTTCCCTCCGGAAGGGACGCTGCTTCCTCCAGTTCAGCCGCCAGTTCCACATCAGCCTGGGACTGCGCATCTCCAACACGCTTCACGATACTCCCGACTGTTTGATGACTCATCGTTACGGGGGTCCATTCCTTCAAAGTTTGGACTGATGCACGATACGTGCTCTCACTAGCCAATTCAGCCACTTTTACCTCCGTCAGGGGACTGTATCGTTGACTTTTCCGAAGACCAGCCCACTCATCAAAGGGATAGTGAGAATCACCTTTCAGGTCATGCATTAATGTATGCCGAAAACGAACTGCCCCAAACGTGAATTGAACCGTTTTCCAATCTTCACGCTCGACAGTCCAGCCCAACTTCTGTTTCTCAGCTTTAATCACCTTATTAATCTGTGTGAACACTTCCCCCATCTGGGAAGCAAACACCTCATACATATAGAGTCGAATGCTTTCTTCCAAATCAACTAAGTTGTTTGTTTCCTTTATTAATGCGTATAATCTTGATATAATAGTTTCCATGAGAAGGCCTCTTTCGAAATGTATTTGCCCGTCAAAGCATACATTTATGATAGAGTGCCTTCTCTTTTTTGACTAGAAAATTGCCTCAGGTGGCCCCGAGAATTATTTTACACATATCTGTATGGATGGATGCTCCTTTAAAAGACTAATATATTTTGGGCTGGTGAAATGACTGCCTTGGTCACTGTTAAATATTTCTGGTATACCAACCGTGAATGCACGTTGTACGGCATCCAGGACAAAGTCAATTGCCAGCGTCTGATCTAATTCCCAGCTGATAATGTAGCGAGAATACCAATCGATAATGGCCGTTAGATACATCCAGCTGTTATACAGGCGAATGTATGTTATGTCAATGCTCCAGACTTGATTGGGACGGGTAATCGTCACTCCTTTCAACAGATATGGATAAATACGGTGCTGCAGATTGCGTTTACTCAAATTAGGACCCGGATAAATGGCTTGTATACCCATTTCACGCATGTGACGTTGCACTCTTTTACGGTTGATATTCACTCCTTTATTCTTTAGTATTTCATTAATCTTGCGTGAGCCAAAAAACGGGTGTTTGGTATAAATCTCATCAATCTGATGTTTAATGGCAACCTCTTCCGGTGACGGCTGAACATGCTTGTAGTAAAGGCTGGAACGATTGATCCCAAGCAGGTCGGCCTGCCAAGAGATGGGCAGTTCAGGATCATCCCAGTCCACCATTTCCATGCGTTCCCGTCTAGTCGTTGTAGATGCCAGATTTTTTTTTGATCCACGACAATTGCGTGGTTAACTTACCAACCTCCGAATAGAGGCTTTCCAGCTTTTCTTCATAGTCAGCTTTCATTTTTTCCAAGTCTTTGTTTTGTTTCTCAAAGACCTGTGGCATTTCTTGCAGGAACTGCGTTTTCCATTTATGAAGCTGGTTCACATGAATCCCATGTTCCGAAGCAATCTGACTCATTGCCTTTTCTTCCTTCAAGATTTCCAACACGATTTGTGATTTGAATTCTGGTGTATATCTTTTGCGTTTCATATACCTACCTTAACATCTCCTTTTTTCGTGTCTAAAATCTTGGGTCCATTATAGAAAACTGATATCACATTCGTGCTATCCTTGGCAGAGCCAAGTTTTTTGGTGATATCGTTATTTTTGAAGTTGTGCAGACTTTGTACATGGTATAGCGTTTATTTGTACATAGTTTGTACATATCGTGAACGGCGTGTGGATACGGGCTAGTTCAATCTAGGTCATGTCTGCCTAACTTCAAGTTAGGGCGTTCTGAAGTCAATATAATAATTCTGATAGGCGTTTTACTTATAACGAATAGTCATTCCTTAAAGCTTCTTTGTGTTATATGTTTACGTTATACCGTTGTAACGCTAGAATGAATAGCAAAGGCGGTGAGCGTATGAAGGTCTATAATCCGGGAGATATAGCAGATTTATTAAAGCTTAAAGTCAGCACGATACGCAAGTACAGTATCATGCTGGAAGAATTGGGATATACGTTTGAAAAGAATAACCGGAATCAGCGTTATTATACGGATGCAGACATCATAACGTTGCGGAAACTTGTAACGTTTAAGGATAACGGCATGACGCTGGGAGAATCGGCAGAGGCTGTTATTCTGTGGCATAATGGGAACGAATCAGAGCAGGAAGGCATAACGCCATATCAGACTGACACACACAACGATACGAAGCCGCATAATGACGACATAATGGAATTAAAAAGCATGATACATAAACAGAATGAACTTATAGAAGGGCTGACAAAGCGGCTGGACGAGCAGCAGGAATACATAGATCAGCGACTGGAAGAACGTGATAAAGCGTTAATGCAGTCCATTAATGAATCACTGGAAACGCGAAAGCAGATAGCTGCAGAAAATAATAAGGAAAACAACAAAGGATTCTTTCATAAGTTATTTAAACGAGGTAGCAAAGGAAGCTCTAGTTGACAATGAAAACAAGAGTATAGCCACTTTACAATATGTCTTAATCTATTGCGGATTGTTTCTTCTGAACAACCTAACATACGTTCAACAAAATTTAATGGTCAAATGTGTCTGTAATTAACTTAATTTAGAGAGTGATGCATTCATTAAAATAAAATACATGGTTTTACTTTACGGCAACTTTATATGGAGAAGCGGAAATAATAGTTAGGGGGAAAGAAGTAATTATGTCTAATAACTTGAAAGAATTTCATTTATGGATTCCATTATTACTGATGGGTATCAACGTTATTTCAGTTGGTTTCATGGTTGAGGAATTAATAGATGCCTCACCTCCGAACTACGGTGCACCACTATTGTTCTTAACACCTATATTTGGTTTAATTTCTTTGTCTTATATTAGTCATTATGCAACAAAAAAGAACACGCTTTTAATATGGCTATTACAGGGGTTAAATTGTTTTTTTACTATATTCCCTTTAATTGTTTTAATAATTTTTACATTAATCATGATTTAAAGTAAATGGGCGCTTTTCCCTAAATAAGCATTCTCTTGAGCTGGAGTAAAACTCAGACATTTCTATAAAGAGGAATTTACACCTTGAATTTAAAAAACGCTACGATTAGTAGCGTTTTTTTTAAATTTAGCCAAATAAACATCTAAGAGAACTTGGTGTAAATACTTCCCTAATACTCGCTGCTGCAACTGTTGTATGCCCAGCTACACATTCTATCAATCTTTTATCGCAACATGAATCCCAATCCCCGTAAGTTTTCCAACAGTTATCATGAGCTACACAACAATCATCAGTGTCATTAATAGGAGTCCCTCCACCATGATCCAGATCATATCCGCAATTACCACCACAATGTTGGTAACCCCCTGGGAGACAGCCATCACCTGTGAACCATGATTGTGTTTCTATTTGATCGTTAAATAAATTTCCAGATTTATAATTTTTATTATCTGGTAATTCTTCATAGTCATCACTAAAAGCTAGTTTATTTAATTCAGTGTTCTTTTGGTTATTTTGAACCTTGCCTCCATCATATAAATACTCATGTAATGCATTTGAGTTTGGTTGCAAAATTTGTCCGAAATAGTGATCCTGAACATTGGGCAATTCATTATAGAGAATGCTTATATTTTCCTTTTCATCTACTAAATGAAGAATTGAAGAGCTAAAAAAGTGCATGTTGTCTTCTTCTCGGAATTCAGCATCAAATACATATGCCTTTCTAGGGTTTAAATCATTAACTTCAAAACTTTTTTGATTTTGCATAGTTGCAATAAGATTTTTAAAAGGCTCCTTTTCGTATAGTTCATTGAGCTTTTGATTTAATTCCTTTCCTCGTAAGTGTTTTCCATCAATCAAATTTCCAATCACCTTAAATCATCCTTTCTTATTTGTACATACTGTTAACACTAAGTCCAATTGTCTCCACTACATCCACATTCTCCGAATTCCCAAAGTTCACCTGACACATGATAATAAGTTGCTAAACAGCCTCGTAAATGACAACAGTCACGGCTTGATGAACACATACCACCTGATGTTTTTGCTTTTTTAGAAACATTTTTTTTATTCTGTTCACTTTTCATTTTAACCCTCCTTTGATTGGTTTTTTGGAGGTGGCACTCGGGATCGAACCGAGGATTAAGGTTTTGCAGACCTTTGCCTTAACCGCTTGGCTATGCCACCAAATGCTGTGTGTTACATAAAGAGTTATGAAGGGGCTAAAAAACAACCACTTTTCAATATTTTTGTTAAAAATTTTATCCCACAGCTTTTAAAATACTTTTAGCAATGGCTGTACTTAATTCCCTCACAAAGGAGGGCTGCTTTAAATGCCACGTATCCACCGCCGAATCCAGAAATAAGTTTTCCAGCAGAATGGCCGGCATGTCGGTTTCTCGAAGAACCGAAAAATCGGCTTCTTTTTTGCCTCTGTCCCGTAGACTATACGAAGCATAAAACTCCATGATAGATGCGTGTATGATACGCTGAATGTCGCCGGTTTTGGTATGGCGGAATCCTGGATAAATATAACTCTCGAACCCTTCTCCTCCACCGGCGTTATGATGGAAAGATACAAACAGATCGGCATTATGAGCATTGGCCATGCTGGTTCGCTCGCTTAGTCCCACAAAAGTATCCTCCGTCCTGACGTTCCGGGGTCATATCCTCCGTGGCCGGCATCCAACACAATCACTGTCATAAAAACACCTCCCTTTTTTCTTATAAAGAAAAGGAAGGAGGCAAAATATCAACCGTTTATTCCTTTTTTTCCTGTTCATCTGCTACAAAAGCATCGCCACAAGGTACGGTCAGTTCCCGAGAGAAAGCGAAGCCGTTATCAGCGAGTTCAGCCTGTATGGCTTTGATCTTTTTAGCTAATAACACGCACATATCCTGATAAAATGCCTCATCTTCCCGGGAACAAGAGTCCAAATGCTTGGCCATGGTTAGATAAGTCGTTAATATACGATAATAGCGTTGAATGGCTTGTTCATGACAAATCATCTTCTTTTCCCCTTTCTCATTTCCTATGGTTTCGAATCAGTTCTTTCAGTTCGTCCAGCGTATCGGATAAGTTATTGATCTTCTTTTCAAAACGCAGCAACAAGTAAGCTGCAATAAAAATAGGGAACCCCACATTTTCCAATAAGGACGTCCAAGCCGATAAGTCAGTCGACATCATTGATTCCTTCTTTGGACGGAAATTCCCATGCCGCCACCTTTTTCCGAGGCCGTTTCATTACCCAGTCATGACATTGCATAGGTGCTTCCTCCTTTCTTATCTAAAGAAGCAAAAAGACGTTCAAAATCAACCTTTTTTCAAAAAATCCTGTATCCGAACATAAACAAATGCTAATATAGATTTATAGAACGTTTGTTCCCTTTTTTTCGATAAGTGGTTTATTTTTGGGACTTTCATGTCTCTTTAAATCATGAGGTGATATGTGTGAAGGAAAACGACGAGCGATGTCATGAGAAATGCCTAGCATTCCGGCAGAACCATCCTGAATTCTTTCAGCAGCCGATCATTCAATCGTTTTTACAGGACGAAACCCATTACAAACTTGTGAAACGGGCTATCTGTTCACCGACTCAGCAAAACATGAAACAAGTGAACGAGGCGTTCCAGACGTTTTATAAACATGTGAAAACGCTGACGTATTTATCGAATGTCATTCACTATAATGCGATGAACTTTGATAAAGCCAAGAAAAAACATCGCTATCGCGAAACCTTAACATTGGATCAACCATTGCATGAGGAAAACGATGGGGCTACACACAAGGACATGCTTTACCAGTCATCGCCGGATATCGCCGACATGATTGCCTGTGAGACAGTGACGGACTGTGTGGAAGACCCCCAATTATATCAAGCCATCGAAACCCTGACGCCCAAACAGAAAAGCATTTTAACGCACAAATACGTGCATGGCGTACAAAACAACAACATAGCTGATTTATTCAACGATTCACCGCAAAACGTATCCAAGTTGCATCGAAAAGCACTGCAAAAACTAGAAAACCATCTAAAAAAGGAGCAAGATGGCCATGACAACAGCTGACGTGGAACAAGCTTTAAAAACGTTGGAGCCTAAAATCCAAAAGTCGCTCCATCAAACCGAACAACAGAACCGAGAGGATCTGGAACAGGAGCTAAAAACGAAAATCACGGAATGCTTCTACAATGATGTTTTTGAACAGGCGCCGGGATTTTGGGAGTTTGCCGAGCAATTTGATTAATACCTAGTTCTCGTTCTCATTTTTATGCTAAAACAGGGAATGATCAACTTATGTATTGGGTAAGGGTGTCATTTGAGTGACGCCCTTGTATAATTAACAAGGCAATATTAATGTTCAGTAAGGGTTAATGAGGTGGGAAAGGTTCCCCACGCGCTACACATTGTGTCATTACCAGAGATGCAGGTTGCCGTCTGCCATTAACCTTTACTATGAACGGCAGCCCCTTTCTTTCGAGAGAGGGGCTTTTTCTTGATGGGAGCAATTTTCACCTATAATTTAATCCAAAATGAAACGAAAATCCACGCTGTTCCATCTTTTTTATCATTAAAAATGTAATAAAATAGTTAAAAGCATACATTTTAAACCTTGGTTTATCAAGGTTTTTATTTTATCATAACTATAAATGTACTATTTTATGGTTATATATTATATTTCAATACATAAATGGAGAGGGGAAACCATGGCCAAAAACGAACGGATTATCAATGTGCAGCCGTTACGAACAAAAGAGGAAATCGACGAAATGAAATTGGCCATCAAACGGGGCAACAAAGGGACACCTAAAAGGCCGGAGCTTGCTCAGCGCGATGTATTAATCTTTCTGGTCGGTATTAACACGGGTCTGCGTGTAAATGATATCATTCGGCTCAAAGTCGGTGATGTAAAGGGAAAGAATCAGTTTATTATTTACGAGGGCAAAACAAATAAGCGCCGTGAAGTTAATATTTCAATGCTGCAGAGCGAAATAGCGCGCTATACAGAAGGCAGACATCCAGACGAATACCTGTTCAAAAGTCAAAAGGGCGACGGTCACATTACGACAACGCAAGTCTATCGAATACTGGACGCTGCAGCTGATTTTTTAGATCGGGATGATGTTGGCACGCACACCATGCGGAAAACGTTCGGTTATCACCATTACAAGCAATTTAAAGACGTGGCCATTCTGCAGGAAATCTTCAATCATGCAGCGCCAAGCATTACGAAGCGCTATATCGGTATCCGACAAGATGAGATTGACGATACACTGAACGATTTTAGATTGGGCTAGAGGGCTAAGCGATTGGCAGAGTCACTAAAAAGTATGTGCCACGTGTACCCCATAAAGGGCGCCAAATGTACGCCTTGGCTCAAAAATATGACATCATGGAAAAACCAGGCACTGCCTGGGTCCCCGACTTGTGTGGGGACATTTTCCCCTTATCCTGTTCAACACGAAAATGAATGATCGTTTGACTTTAATGCAACAAATGTTTTAATATAATTATAACAACAATTGTTGTAATATGAGCAAGGGGGGAATTCCATTGAAAACGTACACGGTTGAAACGGCTTTTGACCTTTTAAAAGATTATAAAATAACCACGCATATCGAAAGCGTCCGTAGATGGCTGCGGGAAGGAAAAATCAAAGGGACTCCGCCAAAATCCCGTAAAGAAGGCTGGCTGATTCAAGAAGAGGATCTCCTGCATTTCATACAATCCCGACTGCCGGACGAGATCCCCGTTGCGTCACCTCATACAACAACTGATGTAAAAGGAACGGACCGCGAGGCAATTCGGGCTGAGATGTGGTGGGAATTAGTGCGAAAAAACATCTTTGAAGATTTGCTGGAAGTGAAGAAAACGCAAGTGCGTGATGCGGTCAATCACATGGGGCTTTCAAAAACATTTGAAAGGGATGCATGGGGAATCATTCAGGAACACAAACGTGGGTATGCCAGCCCCAGAATTCCTTATTTACTGGACGCTGCCTTATTTAATGGCCAGCGTATTATGCTGGATACGACCTACGAAAACAAAGACGAACAGGTTGTGTTTGCGGTGCTGGAATATTTGCGTCAAAAGAAAACTAAAGCCATTTAAAATAAATACAACAGTTATTGTATTAATATTGTATTAAATTATTACAATAACTGTTGTATTACAGATGGATATTCTTTTCAATTCCTATGTTTATTCCTGATGCTCTTCGTACAAATAGGTATGTATCACCTGAACAACCTTATTGACAAGGTCGTTAGGTGCTTTTCCTGCAATGCGTGCTTTTCTTTTTTTCCAATCTAAATTTTTGATTTGATCACTAATGATGACACCCTCAACTGCCAAACCTTTCGGAACAGGAATATGAAATCCCCAATTCCTTTCTGTTCGACTGATGGGACAAACGGACGCATACCCTGTGACCTCATTAAACTTCTTTGGTGATAGCACAATGGCGGGGCGATGCCCTGCTTGTTCTGTTCCTGCCTGGGGATTAAAGTCTAAATAAATGACATCCCCTCTATCTGGAACCTGCATATTAAATGTCTTCCCTTCCCACTGGTTGCTCGAAAAATTCCTCGTGTGGATTATTACCTGAACATTGCGATAACAATTCATCTAATGTCGGCTTATCATTGGCAGGTCTAATGATGATCTCGTTTGTGCCTTCTATAACGTTTATTTCTGTCCCATTCGCAATGTCATACTTTTGAGCTAATTTAAAAGGTAAACGGACACCAATGCTATTGCCCCATTTTTGTGCAGTCGTCATGGCATACACTCCTTTGTGAGAATCTAAGTTCATTATAGCACTCCCTTTTCATTTTGTATATATTAGTATACACATAATTCAGGGAAATGATTCATACATCTTAGCTTTTAAATGCTGACAGCGCTATATTTCTTATCAGCGTTTTATCCTTTTTTTCGAATATATGATACAATGAGTTCAACAGTTCATACCGTTGTACTTTTGTATTAATCAAACAGGAAGGGGAAACATATGATGGCAGAAACGACAGAAAGAAGAGGTGCCGCCATGAAACCAGAACATGTACGGTTCAAACGAAAATCACAAGTAACGGTTCCCCGTGAGATTGTGGAAGCCTTAGATCTGCACGAAGGTGATGATCTCCAGGTCCGTCTGGAAAATGGCAAAATCGTGTTTGTGCCGATGGTTTCCATTCCAAAGGATCAAGCATGGTTTTGGTCTGAACAATGGCAAAAGGAAGAGCAGGAAGTTGAGGAACACATTAAAGCCGGCCGTCTAACGGAATCGAAAAGTCTGGACGAGACACTAAACGATCTTGATGACATGTCAAAGGAGTAACGGACCATTGAATTTTCGCAGACAACCGCGCTTTGATAAAAATTTCGCTGCACTTGACGGTCAATCACAAAAGGCGATCAAGAAAGCACTTCGCTTCCTGGCTCATGATTGGCATCACCCTTCCCTCCGAACAAAGAAGATGGAGGGTTGGGATTACATATTTGAAGCAAGTGCCAATATGGATATACGCCTAACCTTTCACTTTGAAAAGCCGGATACCATTGTTTTAAGGAACTGCGGGCACCATGATCGAACGTTAAAAAACCCATAGTTTCGTTAAATTTAACACAACAAACATTGCATTAATTTATTACAATGTTTAGGTGTTCTTTATTGTTTCAGGTATAAAAAGGGTCTATTAATCTATCAAAACCCACTGTGCGTATTTTAATCGGCAGATTTGGATATAAACCTAAGCGAGTGGGTTACAAGCTTTTAGACACTTTAAAAGCTAAAATCGAAAGGAATTTAAGATAAAATGTGTTATTTAAGTCCTGTTTCTTTGCCATTTCACCAATATATACACCAAAGTTATGAGTGCAAACGCAAAAATTAATTGATATCCATATTCAGGAAAAACAGCAAGCGAAGCAGTAAAAAGAATAATAACTATAGCCATTAATATTGTTTCAATTGGTTTATAGTTTTTCATGGTGATTCTCTCCCAAACATAAGTATAATATAAGTTAGATACGGTGATTTTAAGATCACCGTATCATATTGTTTTAGTACCCAGGTGGCATACTTCTAAATTCGTGAGTTGCGCTACCAATATATCCAGTATAATTACTATGCTCATATGCTCGCACAACATTTTTCATATCTCCATAATTTTCAGTATCCCAATATTGTGTTTTTTCTTGCCATATAGTAGGTGTAGCCATAGAAAAAACTGAAGAAGCTAGTGTTGTGACTGCCCCAGTTATTGGGCTCCCCAAGAAAGAAGCAATAAGTCCTGCGATTTCTGTTACCATAGCTTTGTCAACATCCGTAGAAGTTCTGTAAGTACCGAGTTGCTCCCAAGAAGAAGAAATCGTTGCT
Source organism: Lentibacillus cibarius (assembly GCF_005887555.1). NCBI lineage: Bacteria > Bacillati > Bacillota > Bacilli > Caryophanales > Bacillaceae > Lentibacillus > Lentibacillus cibarius. The sequence goes on from NZ_VCIA01000002.1 coordinate 15,192, forward strand.
GAATTTTCATTGTGTGGTTCGACCTTTTCAATTTCAGTGACAACTTCGCCATTCATATATATTTTATTGTCTTTTTGTTCAATGATAGTCTTCTTTCCATTTTGTTTAGCAACATAATATTCTCTATCCCCGTTTTTAACCCATTCTAACGTTCCATTCCCTGATTTACTTTTTGTATTAGCTTTCACTTCAACTTTTTGATAATTATCTGTCCTTTCAAGAGTAGTTAAAGTTACATTTTTACTTGAGTCATTTGTAGACGCAAATGATTGAAGTGGAATCATTGTAAAAACTAAAAGTACAGCTAATCCAATGGATAACAACCTTTTCAATGATAAATCTCCTCTCAATATTAATTTTAAAGGCGCCTTCAACTGCAGTGTACTAAAAATTTACAATATTTTATATATCTAATATGAAATTTGGATCTAACGTCCTAATAGAATACAAAAAATACTAAAAGGTAAGAGAAAGGTACATAATGTCCTTAAAGACGATTTCAAGGGGCATAGAAAGTGTTTTTTATTGTTTCAGGTATTAAGTCTATTAATCTATCAAAAATTCACTGTCCGCTTTCTCTGTGGCTTCCTCAGCTCAAAATCTATTGTGATACAACCCGCAATCGTAATATGTATTTTTGCACTACCTTTTGATTAAGTGAATCTCATTTGCAAACAAGTCGCAGAAGAGGTTTTAATTTTACAAGCCCCTGCAGGTAATTTTTGCGGTAGCAAAAAACTAAAGATCGAGCGAATCAGCGAGTGATTATTTTTTATATGGTTTTGTTTTTGTATGTATTAAGAGTTCATAAAATGCTTTAACTCTTGATAAAAGGTCTCCCGGGTTCCGGCTAAAATAACAACAATTAATTCCCCTGTGTCATTTTCAGCGATCCGATAGGCCAACCGATACTGTGTTCCTTTGTATGGAATATTGTAAGAATAAATACCGGCTAAATCCCCTGTCTTTGGTTCTCCGACATAAGGATTTAGCCGGATATGATGAATCGCTTCGTCAAATTGTTTTTTAAGTGGTTTTTCTTTGAGTTTTTTAAAGTAGCGTTTGGCTGGATTCAAGTACGCAACAGGTAACATGAAGGTCACTCCCTTACATCACCAAATAGGGATTCTGTTTCTTCGTCACCTGTTCCTGTAAACTGTTGAGCAACCTCATCTGCCTCAGTTATTAAAGATTCAACAGCAGGACGAATTTGAGCTTTTCGCTTTTGAAAGCATTTCAAAAGCTGTTCTCCTTCGTATCCCTCTTGAATAAGATCCTTTAAAATTTCCTGGGAGAAATCAGCGTCTGTTGGTGCCGGGCGCAATACAATTTCATCACCACGCAACTCGCAAATAAGGGATTCCGTCATTCCTAATTTCTCATAAAAACGCTTAGGAATCGTGATTTGTCGTTTTTCAGACACACTAATCTGTTTCGCCCCAGATGGTTGAGGTCTCATCATAGTCTCTCCTTCACTTTTTCGAATTGCATCTGCCTTTATAACCATAGTATGCCACTCCTTTGCAGAAAGATACACATTTCTTTGTTCTTTGTTTTATTTTATCATGAGATAGTAGAAAATAAAAAGATATTGACATCTATTCCCAACTTGATAGGATAAAGATATATAATATTTTATTAGTTGCTTATTTAGCAGAATTCATCACACCTTCACTTTAGAAGGAGATTCGATCTAAGTATCCTTTGGTTTAAGGATGAGTTTTCCATTAACTCTTGTTTTAAGGGAGAAGATGGATCGACGGCAATGGCAACACCGTCACAAAAGCCGCGTTTGCGCCTTGGGCTAATAATCTAAGGGTCGTTGAAACAGGCAAAGGTTTGATTTAAAAATTTAGAAGTGGCGTGTGTCGTTTTTAAATGTATGTGCTATTTTTGGCTGGTAACGTGCAACAAACCGCCAGTAACCACCAGGGTTGATAGTGCCAAAAAGAGAATGATTCAAAAGCAATCGAGCGTCTAACGACGGTCGATATTTTTATGCTTAAAAGACAATTAAAAAGGCGAACACGTAAAGCAAGGACGCTACTCAGCCCGTCGTTGCTCATTTTGTGTTCCAAACAGGAAAGGGAGGTTCATTTAAAAAGGAGAGAGGCTGATTAACATAGATTGTTTCGCTGTGTTGCTCTTGGGTTGGGAAGAGCAACATGGTAAGTGGCAAATGAGCTGGCCTGCCAGCTACATGCACCCGCATGATATTTGTCATTGGTACAGGGCAGCATGCCCACTCGCAAGAGAACGTACCAGCAGATCACTCATCGTTAATTTCATATTTGCTAAGCTGCAACATTTTGTTGATGCGGAAGGCGGCGGTCTCTTTGCCGGGATTTATTTTAAATAAATCCCGGCAAAGAGACCGCCGCCGGACACCTCAGCTGAAAACGAACACGCCAAGCGTTACACCGATTTCCGTTTTTGAGGAGATGCTGAGGACAACGTTATTTGCAGACGTCCGAGGTATGTCCATTTTGCAAAAGGAGGAGTTTAGATGGCGAAAGGAAAATCACCAATTCAAGCACAGGCTGACAAGTTATTTAAGCATACAAGGTCAGGATCCTACGGAACACGTGCCAGATATCAGGGCAGCTGCAAGCAATTTTTACAGTTTGTTCATGAGGAATTTAAGATGAAGAACTTACGCAACCTTCAGGATAAACATGTCGTGGCCTTTATCCATGCAAGACAGGATGCAGGGATAACAACCAAGACGATCAAGAACGATCTGGGGGCAATACGGTATCTCCATGACATGGTTCCTAATGCCAAACATGAACTGACTTCTAATGATGAACTGGAAAGGCAACATGGGATTGAACTTGAAACAGAAGCAAAAGGCGACCGTTCCTGGACAAACGAAGAATACAACAATATGTATGCTTTTGCTGATGAGCAAAGCAAAGAAGGTGGGGCTGAACAACGGACAGCTTGTGATGTACGGGATACGTTTGTTTTAAGTCGTACCATGGGATTGCGTGTGGCTGAGGCTGTGGCTATGCACCGTTCACAAGCTGAAAACGCACTCCGGACTGGCGTTTATCAAGTAAAAAATGAAGCAAAAAACGGTAAGCACCGCCAAGTGCCCCTTTCTTCGGAAGCGAGGGAAATGCTGACCGAGCGACTGCAATCTGTCGAGCGTGGTGAAAAGATCTTTGTGCAACCGACAGAAAAAACGCATCGCGCGATTAACCGAATCGAAAAATATCTTGGGCGTCACCGTAATAAATTCGAGACACAGGAAGGCCGAGAAAGGCGTTCCCATGAAGGTGGCTATAACAGACTCACTTTTCATGGCCTGCGTTATAATTATGTACAGGATCGGCTGAACTGGGAAATGTTGCATGGACGAAACTTTCGGCATGCAGCAAAAATCATCACGAAAGAAGTCGGGCATAACCGACTGGAAGTTATTAATGTTTATTTGGGTAAAAAATGATGTTTCTGTCTATGTTGAGAAGTTTTTAAATTAAGGAGATAGTATCGCGCACGCGCGCATATTTATTATCTTTTAAAGATTTTATTATATTAATTATATTGTCTCCATCTTTAATGTTGACATATCAGGGATCATAGCGATTTATTAAAACTTTTTGTCGGGTTTATTAAAACTTTTTGTCGGGTTTATTAAAACTTAGTTTAAATAAAGTTGCATTTGTAAAAGACAAAAAGTTATAATTCAAAAATAGGAGGGGGACTCTCTTTATGAAAAATAATAAGGAACAAACAATTGACTATGAATCTAGTATTAGGAAAAGTAATGAGCTTTCGATGGCTAAGTTGAATCATGGGCTAACATTGAATCAAATGCAGTTGTTGGCTTATGCAATTTATTCAACCCAAAAAGATAGTAAAAGGAATATTTTCAACAAGGCTAGTTTTGAACAAAAGTTTGGTCTTGGTGAGTATCGAACAGAACATGCGAATGAAGATACTAAAAAGCTATATGAATTAGGATTTGCAACAGTAAACTTAGAAGAAGATGAATTTGACTACTTAAGAGTTTTCCAACGTATTACATATAAAAAAGGAATATTCTCTTTTAAGTGGGCTGATGATATGCTCCCTCATATTTTAGAATTAAAAGATAATTATGTGATGACAGATTTATCTATTGCAGCTAAATTTAAAAGTAGCTTTTCCTGGACATTATACGAATATTTGAAAGCGCATTATGGTTATTGGCATAAGGAATTGTCAAAAAAATCTCTTATGCGACTTTTCGGTATTGAAAATGTTAAAAGTTATCAAAGCAATACATCATTGTTAAAAACTAAAGCGCTTAATTTAGCAATTGATGAAATCAATCAATATACAGAATTTGAAGTTTGGTATAAAGAAATAAAATCCGGACGAAAGATAACGGGATTTCAAATACATTGGTCTACCGGAAAGCGTAAAGCGGGTGCTACAGATAAACAATTAACGTTATTGCGTGAAATCAATGATGAAGTTGAGAGAAAGATGTTTGATTACCTCGCTTTAGAAAACTCAAAAAGTCGGGACATGGCTAGAAGATACATCATTAGGATTAAGGAAATAGACCGACAGGTAAATGAAAAATTAACATCAAAACAAGCAAATGTATTTATTCAGGAAGCAAAAGAATTATATAGGTGTTTGCAGGATCTCCTTGAAAATGACGGACAGGAAAGAGACACATCCATCTATTTTAACTGGCTGGAAGATGAGGAATGAGTGAATACATACAAAAAGTGTATATCGTTATTGCTGTTTTTAACTCTTTGAATTAAACAGTAATTGGAAGATAAATCTATCTTTAAGATAGTACCAATAGCTTTAAACTATTTAAGAGCCTTTGCTGGATGTTTTTTACGTTAGATGATATAACGTCATCAAAGAAATTAAAAGCGCTCACAAATGCATTAAAATGATTTTTTGACGCATTTATAATCAGTTGAACGGTTTTAAAAAGAAACGGCTTTTTTAGTCCTAAAAAGAGTGAACGGCAAAGAAAAATCACTCGAGTTAAACGAGAGTGCCCATTTACACGCAGTGGTTAAACTGCTGTATGAAATGGGGGTTTCCTGCAGGGGCTTTAAAGTTAGAAGAACATAAGGGAAAATTGATATCACCAAAGGTAATATACTAGGCAAAGCCTCCCTTGTATCACAACTAATTCTTAAAGTGATAATTCGAACCGAAAATGTAATAGTTAAAGCAGGGCTGTGTGTCGACTTTATTCCATTTCAGTAGGAAGTTTATCAGCCGGTACAGAAATGCCCTCAGATCATTTAAACCTGAATTATTCACAAAAACACTCTGGTATAGCTTAACCCCTTGATTGTCAGGTTGTTTGACCAAATCATATATTCATCTAATAAATGAAAAAGAACCCCTTTTTCTGTTACAGTTAAAGTACCAACAGAAACCAACAGAAAGGGGTTCTTATATTGGCTACTTTACCGCAAATAACGCTTGATTTCAACCGTCAAATTAAATTGTCGCATGATGGGGGTGACCTGTCATCGGATACCGGTGAATTCCTGTTTCGGGAATTTGACGAAACTATTGGTTTCACCCGGACATTGGCGAAATATCTGGTGCTGAACGACGAAAGACACTACCATATTCATGCCAATCAGGACTTATTGCGTCAAAAAATCTACCAGATCATTGCCGGATACGATGGCGATGATGCCGCCGATCAACTGACAAATGATCCTGTCCTGACACAAATTATTGGGACGAAAGCTCTGGCTTCTCAGCCTAGTCTGTCACGCTTTCTTGAACGATTTGATGCCAACTCGATTGATCAACTGAATCAGGCCAATCAGGACCTGTTGGACAGGGTGCACCGATACAGGGCGTCCGATGCCCTGATCCTGGACTTGGATTCCACCCACGCTGATACCTACGGTAATCAGGAAGCAGCGAATTACAACACCCATTATGGAACCGTTGGGTTCCATCCTTTGGTGGCTTTTGACGGGATCACAGGTGACTTTGTGAAAGCAGATCTACGTCCGGGCAGTGTCTATACGTCCAATGGGGTGGTTGATTTTATCGAACCTGTTATACAGCACTATAATAACGTGTTTCCGACAACCACACCGTTCCTGCGCGGTGACAGCGGTTTTGCCGTTCCAGCCCTGTATGAGCTGTGTGAACGTGAATCCGTGTTTTACGTGATTCGTTTGAAAGCCAACCCTGCTTTGAAGCGCATTGCAGCCGAACTTCATCCCAATACGACACCAGCCGATGCCACGCAAACCGAGTGCTATTATGAGACCATACACTATCAGGCTGGGTCCTGGTCCCAACCAAGAAAAGTGGTCATCCAATCCATTCGTCCGGCAGGTGAATTGCTTTTCACGCATGGGTTTTTTGTCACGAACTTGGGTGACACATTTTCACCTGAAACGATTGTCCAGTCCTACAAGCAAAGAGGGACAATGGAAAACTATATCAAGGAAGCAAAAAATGGCTTTTATATGGATCGTATGAGCAGTCATGACTTTCAAGTCAACCAGGTTAGAATGATGTTGAGCCTGTTGGCCTATAATTTAACCAATTGGCTGCGCACGCTTTGCTTCCCCGATGGTCACCAGAACATGCAGATCCAGACCATTCGCACAAAGTTGATCAAGGTAGCCAGCAAGCTGGTTCGATCGGGACGATCGTTTTACTTCAAACTGGCTTCCAGCTTTGTCTATCCGAAACTTTTTTGGCAGGTGCTGCAACGAATACAGGCTATGAAGCCGACATAAGACGGTAAAAATATAGTGTAAAAATATAGGTCATTTTTTAAAGCCCAAGCCCAGACACAGGAGACGTATGTCCAAAATCGGCAGTAAGCTGATGATATCGCCATGTTTTAGTTGCTTTGGTTCTATTTTCACGATTTTGGAATCCAAGAACGCTGGTGCAGCGTTCAATTTACCATAATGGCGTTTTAGTTTTGAGCTGTGAATAATTCAGGTTATAGACATCGCATCCTAAACTGTCTAGAATTATTATGAGAACTACATCATAAGGTGGGGTTATAATTGGAAAAATATATTGCAGCAATATTTACATGCTCAGGACTAATAATTATTGCTTTGTCTGGCATCGGAAAAATTCTTATGGTTGGCTTGCCAGATTTTTATCCAGCTCATGAAACAAGTAGCTATATCCCATTAATTACATTCATAGTTGGGATTATGATTTTACTTATTGGACTATCGTTCTATATAAAGAAAGTTTTATTCTATGACTTATCTAAAAACAATAATTAACATGAATGGAGAAGTATCTCGGCCGTCACAGAGATATATGCAAGACATAGAAAGGTGGAGAAAGAGGGCCATGAATGATCGTGACCATAACGGGATTTACCTTTCATGGCTTGCGTTATAACTATCTGCAGGATTGGATTAACCGCGAAATGCTAGGGAAAACTTGGGTATCTTTGCCCAACGCCCCTAAAAGGTGTATTTCAGAATATTTAAACTCACATTGAACCTTGTCAAAATGGCTGCACCTCTTTTGCAGTACTTCAAAATGAATTATGTTGTGTATTTGAAACATAAAAAGCTAGATTTAAAGCATGTTTCACAAAGTGTACGTTTATAAACGGATTCATTCCTGCCATGTCAAAAGGCTAATTTTCCTCTCATTCGAAAGAGAAATTAGCCTTTACGTATTTACTTCCGGCGCAGAATAGCGACTAAAAAAGCGTAAAATAGCAATTAAATTGACAGGGTTTTTATTTTATCATAACTATAAATGTACTATTTTATGGTTATATATTACATTTCAATACATAAATGGAGAGGGGAAACCATGGCCAAAAACGAACGGATTATCAATGTGCAGCCGTTACGAACCAAAGAGGAAATCGACGAAATGAAGCTGGCTATTAAACGAGGCAATAAAGGGGCACCCAAGCGCCCGGAGTTGGCCCAGCGTGACGTTCTGATCTTCCTTATCGGCATTAACACCGGGTTACGCGTGAATGACATCATCCGGCTGACCGTCGGTGATGTGAAGGGAAAGAATCAGTTTGTGATGTACGAAGGCAAGACGGCTAAACGACGTGAGGTCAATGTAAGCATGCTTCAGGATGAAATTGAACGCTATACAGAATGCCGACACCCGGGCGAATCCCTGTTTAAAAGCCAAAAGGGTGACGGCCATATCACGACAACGCAGGTCTACCGAATACTGGATGATGCAGCTGACTTTCTGGGGCGTGATGATGTTGGCACGCATACCATGCGAAAAACATTTGGGTATCACCATTACAAGCAATTTAAAGACGTGGCCATTCTGCAGGAGATATTCAACCATGCCCAGCCAAGCATCACCAAGCGTTATATCGGGATCCGGAAGGATGAGATCGACGACACTTTGAACGATTTCCGATTAGGGTAAGGGCGTCATAAGTTTTCAGGAATTAAATCTCATGGATAATCGTTATTTGGGTGTTTTTGCCCGTCCCCTCGAAAAGGTCCAATTCAAAATACTCTGACTAATTACCATGCTCTTAGAATGTTGCAAAGATGCGGTGTTTGCCCGTTTTTTCTCAAAGGGTGGGGATCAGAGTTGCTTGAATTACAAACTAGCCTTTCAAAAAGTATACTTTTTGAAAGATGCTTTAAACCAAGCTTTTTGCATTTCAAAAATACAACATAATTCATTTTGAAGTATTGCAAAAGGGGCGTAACCATTTTGACAAAGTTCAATTTAAATTTGAATATTCCGAAATAGACCTTTTAGGGGCGTTAGGTAAAAACACCCTATTTATCCTTTGGGGGCTTTTGTTATGCTGTTTCTCTGTTTTTTGACGGATAGTATGATAAAATGAAACAAAGAAAAAAGAACAAAGAAATAAGTTTCTTTTGACACAAGGAGGGCATACTATGACTATGGATATGAATGTCATTCATAAGCATGGGAGGGAAACAAACATGGGACCTCAACCTGCCGCATCTAAACACATTCGTGTATCAGAAAAACGGCAAATTACGATTCCCAAACGTTTTTTCGAGCAATTGGGGATTGAGGAATCCCTCATTTGCGAGCTACGTGGCGATGAAATTGTGCTCCGTCCAGCTCCAACTGATGAAGATTTTTCAGAGGACATTTTGAAAGATCTCTTACAAGAGGGTTATGAAGGGGACCAACTTCTCACGGAATTTCAAAAACGCAAAGCCCAAATTCGTCCAGCTGTGGAAACGTTAATCGCCGAAGCTGATCAAGCTGCCCAACAGTTTACAGGAACAGGTGACGAAGAAACAGAATCCCTATTTGGTGATGTAAGGGAGTGAGTTTCGTGTTACCCGTTACGTATTTGAATCCAGCTAAACGTTATTTTAAAAAACTCAAAGAAAAACCACTCAAAAAACAGTTTGATCATGCTATTCAGACAATCCGGCTGAATCCCTATGCTGGAGACCTTAAGACGGGGGATTTAGCCGGTATTTATACTTACGCCATCCATTACAATGGAACGCAGTATCGGTTGGCTTACCAGATTTCCGAAAATGATGATGGCGAACTCATTATTATCATTTTGGCCGGCAGTCGTGAAGCTTTTTACCAAACATTGAAACGGTATATGAAGGGCTAATATTTACCTCCCCCCGCCATTCGCCATTTATGAGAATGAAATCTGATTTAATACAACTTATGTTGTGAAATGATTAATGCAACAAACATTGTCTTAAGACACCGACGTCATCTTAAGATATTTTTACAATAAATGTTGCATGAACAGCCGCACTTGTTATACTTATATTAATACAACATTTATTGCAAAGGATGGATGACAATGTATAATGTTGAGGACGCCTTTTCCCTGTTAAAAACCTACAAAATCACGACTCACATGGAAAGCGTCCGCCGATGGCTGCGGGAAGGCACCATCAAAGGAATTCCGCCTAAATCCCGCAAAGAAGGGTGGCTGATTCGGGAAGATGATCTCCTGCAGTTCATAAAATCCCGCATGCCGGATGATACCCCTGTTGTTTTATTCAATACAACAAATGATGCAAAAGAAACAGACCGCGAGGCCATTCGGGCTGAGATGTGGTGGGAATTAGTAGGGAAAAACATATTTGAGGATGTTCTGGACGTAAAAAAAGCCCACGTGCGTGATGCTGTGGCGCATATGGGGCTGTCCAAAGCGTTTGAAACCTACGCATGGGAAAGTATCCGTGAGCATAAACGAGGGTATGCCACTCCCAGAATTCCCTATTTACTGGACGCTGCCTTGTTTGACGGTCGGCGCATTTTGCTGGATACGACCTACGAAAGCAAAGACGAACAGATTATGTTTGCGGTGCTGGAGTACCTGCGTCAAAAGAAGATAAAGCCATTTAAAACCTAATACAACAATTATTGTATTAATACTTCTAGGGAAGGTGATATTCTCATTCTCCTGCAATCCTTTCTGGTCACCTGTGAAAAAGACAAAAAAGGATTTTTATGTGGCTTCTGTTTATTCATAATGTTCTTCAAACAAATAGGTATGTATCACTTAAACAACCTAATTAACAAGGTCATTCGGTGCCTTTTCTACAATGCGTTCCTGTCTTTTTTCCAAGCTAAATTTTTGATTAGATTACTAATGATGATTCCCTCGGAAAGTGATTTATACATCCTGTAATAAGAAGGCTTTTATAAAGCCGTTTTAAAGGGGTTACAAAACGTTTTTTTAATTCAGGTATGAAAGGTCTATTAGTCTATTAAAAACCACTGTGCGCTTTCTGTGTATTTCATAAGGATGCTAGTGTTTAATGGCATGGTTTTTACAAATCTATCACAACCAAAAAAATGATCTTGTTATTTATCCATAAGCCCCTGCAGGAAACCCATGTTAAACGCTGTTATTTTTGTGAAAAAATCACTGCGTATAAATGGGTACTCGCTTTTGACTCGAGTGATTTTTCTTAGCTAAAGGTGGTATTTATATGTGCTGGTTTTTTCATGCAATGGTTCATGATGGCTTGTTATCATGGGAGAAATAATGCTATGATTGACGTATAAGACTATTGTTTTTAAGCTGCTATGGAAGCAGACGTCGTCACCCCTTCACTTGAGAAGGAGATTCGGCATAAGGATAAGGCTTCCATGAACTCTCGTTTTAGGGAGAAGATGGATTGGACGGTACTGGTAACTCCGTCACAAAAGTCGCGTTTGCGCCTTGGGCTAATAATCTGAGGATCGTTGAAACAGGCAAAGGTTTATTTAAAAATAGAAGTGGCGTGTGTCGTTTTCAAATGGGTGTCCTATGTTTGGCTGGCAACGTGCAATAACCCGCCAGTAACCGCTAGGGTTGATAGGGCTGACAAGAGAATGGTTCAAAGGCAATCGAGCGTCTAACGACGGTCGATATTTTTATTCTTAAAAGACAATTAAAAAGGCGAACACGTAAAGCAAGGACGATACTCAGCCCGTCGTTGCTCATTTTGTGTTCCAAACAGGAAAAGGAGGTCCATTTAAAAAGGAGACAGGCTGATTAACATAGATTGTTTCGCTGTGTTGCTCTTGGGTTGGGAAGAGCAACATGGTAAGTGGCAAATGAGCTGGGCTGCCAGCTGCATGCACCCGCATGATATTTGCCATTGGTACAGGGCAACATGCCCACTCGCAAGAGAATGTACCAGCAGAGCACTCATCATTCATGTCATATGCACGCATACCGTTATGCTTCGTCCGGGGCCTGTCTCTTTGTCTATGATTCAGGCAAAGAGACAGGCCCCGGCAACCTCGAATAAGAGCCATCGTTACGAGGGCTGCGCCCGGATTGTTTGTCCGGGGATGGCCCGAGGACGACGATGGTTGCCGTCGTCCGGGGTATGTCTTTTTTGATAGAGTCAAAGTTTCTATGCATTCACAAGCTTTTTAAACACCCTTTGTGAAGATTCTATTTTCAATAGGATGTTTCCTATTTACTTGATTTCAGAAACGCTCACAATAGATTTGTGTTGATTATGGGACCATTTATGACAAAAGGAGAGATATTATGTCAGAGAAACCAAAAGGTAAATCTCCGATTCAGGCACAGGCAGACAAGTTATTTAAGCATACACGGTCAGGTTCCTATGGAACCCGTGCCAGATATCGGGGCAGCTGCAAGCAATTTTTATCGTTTGTCCACGAGGCATTTAAGATGAAAAATCTGCGCAATCTGCAGGATAAGCACGTGGTAGCGTTTATCCAAGCAAGGCAGGAAGCCGGCGTCGCAACCAAAACGATACGCAATGATCTGGGGGCGATACGCTACCTGCATGATATGGTTCCTCATGCCAAACATGAACTGGCTTCCAATAATGAGCTGGAAAAGCAGCATGGGATTGAACTCGATTCGGAAGCAAAAGGGGATCGTTCCTGGACAAATGAAGAATATAACAATATGTATGCTTTTGCGGATAAACAAAGCCGGGGAGATGGGACTGAACAACGGACAGCTTGTGATGGGCGGGATACAATGGTTTTAAGTCGTACCATGGGACTGCGGGTGGCGGAAGCCGTGGCCATGCACCGTTCACAGGCTGAAAACGCCCTCCGGACGGGAATTTATCACGTCAAAAACGAAGCAAAGAACGGCAAACATCGGCAAGTGCCCCTTTCCCAAGAAGCGAAGAACGTGCTGACCGAGCGTCTGCGGACGGTGGAACGTGGTGAAAAAATATTTGTGCAACCGACTGAAAAAACCCATCATGCGATCAATCGAATTGAGAAATACCTCGGTCGGCACCGGGAAAACGTCGAGACGCAGGAAGGACGGGAAAGGCGTTCCCATGATGATGGCTATAACAAACTCACGTTTCATGGCCTGCGTTATAACTATGTGCAGGACCGGATGAATCGGGAGATGCTGCATGGCCGTCGTTTCCGGGAAGCAGCAGCTATGGTCACCAAAGAGGTCGGGCATGAGAGGATTAATGTCATAAATACGTATTTGGGAAAAACATAACTCTTGTTAATGTGTTTGGATGGGTTAAGGATGATGAAATAAATGATTGTTTCCCCGCGCGTACGCGCGCGAGATATTTATTTTTATAATACTTTATTACCTTTATTACCTTGTCGGCATTTTTTAGGTTGTCATATCAGAGGGTATAGCGATTTACTGTAATTTTTACCCCCCGATACTGTAATTTTTACCCCCCGATACTGTAATTTTTACCCCCTTTTACCTGTAATATATTGATTTTTACATTATATTAATGTAATTTATTTAAAAGAGGAATTACATATCAGGCGTAGTTAGATATGGAGGTCGTATTTTGGGTAGGAACAGTAAAACTGAACACTTAATTGATTATTCGAACACAATCAAAAAAAGCAATGAGTTATCGATGGCAAAACTGAATCAGGGATTGACATTAAATCAAATGCAGTTGTTGGCTTATGCGATCTTTTCCACACAACAAAATGGAAAAACGGAATTCAGGAAGTATGAATTCCAAGATAAGTTTGGAATAAAAGATTATAAAACAGATGACGCTTATGAGGATAGCGATAAAGTTTCTACTCTTAGATTCAGCACTCAAGATTTAGAAAATGATAAATTCAGCTTTACCAATGTTTTTAGTTCTATTGAATATGAGAATGGTCACTTCACATTTGAATGGAATAAAAAAATGATTCCTTATATTCTGGAGCTGAAAAAGAAGTACGTATTGACGGATTTGACCATTACTTCCAATTTTAAAAGTGGGTTCAGCTGGATTTTATATGATTATTTGAAAGCGCATTATGGTTACTGGCATAAGGAAATATCTAAAGATGCCTTGATGAATTTATTTGCAGTAGAGGATAAGAAATCATATCAAAAAAGTACCGCGTTATTTAAAAATGCAGTGTTGAATATTGCTATTAGTGAAATAAACGAATTCACAGAGTTGGAAGCATGGTATACCCAAACGAAAATAGGCAATAAAATAACAGGATTCACGCTGCACTGGTCCACTGACAAACAGGTTGCAGGGGCAACAGATAAACAAATATCCCTATTGCGCGAAATTCATGATGAAGTGGAGAGAAGAATGTTTGATTATCTTGCTTTGGAAAATTCAAAGAACCGGGATATGGCCAGAACATACATCATTAGAATCAAGGACATAGATCGACAGGTAAATGAAACATTAACATCAAAACAAGCAAATGAATTTATTCAGGAAGAAAAAGAATTGTACGGGTATCTGCAAGATCTTCTTGAAAATGACGGACAGGAAAGAGACACATCCGTTTATTATAACTGGCTGGAAGAGGACTGAGTATATACATACTCCATATAGAAAGATTATATTGCCATTTTATCCTGTTTTTTAATAGGTTGCGAGTGTACCAATACAATAAAAAGCATGTGCCACGTGTACGCCAACCTGTATGCCAGATGTACGCCATCGTAATAAAAAATGTCCCTGCGGAAAAACAGGCTCTGCCTAGTTTCCCCAGCTTTTGTGGGGACAATTTCTCCTTATCCTGTTCAATATTTTATTCCCTGTTTTTAGCAGTAGTTGGAAGACAATTCTATCTTGAAGATAGTATGGTTAGCTTAAAGCTATTTTAAAGCATTTTCAGAGCGTTTTTAACGTTATATAGTGTTTTGGTCATGCAATCAATTGAAAGCACTTACAGATGCTTTCAATTGATTTTTTTGGTGCATTTCTATCCAATAAACGTCTTTTAGTGATGCAGCATAAAAGAAACAGTTTTTTAAGTATGGCAGGGAACAATCACTCGAGTTAGAAGCGAGTGCCCATTTATACGCAGTGGTTTAAACTGCTGTAAAAAATGGGTTTCCTTCAGGGGCTTAAAAGTTAGAAAAGAGCATAAGGGAATAAGGTGGACCCCATCGTCAAGACACAAATTTTATAAAAATAAGGTGGGGTTATCATTGTTTTCCCTTTCCCATCTTACTAACCAGCTCTTTCCTGTGTCAGGTTCTGTCAAGGGCGTATTTCCCCTTGACAGGTTCTGGCACAGGAAAGATAATTGCGCCAAGATGGAAAGGATAACGGACTATCTGAAATAAATAGATGCTGGTGTTTGATAATCTAATGATTGATGAGGCCGTTCATGATTATAAAGGTTCATGTAGTCTCTTATATTGCTTCTGGCTGCTCTTGGGGAGCCATAGTCTTTTAAATAGACTTCTTCGTACTTAAGGCTTCTCCAAAAGCGTTCGATCATGATATTATCCAATGCCCGGCCTCTTGAGTCCATGCTGATCTGTATGGAGTATGTGTCAATCTTTTCTCGATGTGGTTGTCACACCAATATATTTGGCACTCTATTTTTGTACACGTTTTCCGGCTACCGCGCTGTCGCTTGGTGGCCTGCATGTTTTCGTCACGTTCCAAAACCCGGAACCTGACAAAAACATGCAGGGTATTACCTAAAACTCTTCATCAAGTTTCCTATCGCTGATGAATGGGCTGTATATAAACTGATGGAACCTTCTTTTGCGCCAATCGATGGGCGTGTTGGCTGATTCAAATACTCCGTCATGCGAACGGTCTTTTCAACGTCTCGCTGCTTGCGTGCGCTTCGTTTTTGGGATGTGAGATAAACATCCCGCAACGTGTTATTGAGGATACCCTGTTTTACTTTCACCATAGCTTCACTGCCTTCTACGCTCCAATGCATCCCCCGTCTTTTCATCCGGAAAGAAACGCGACGCTGATTGGATTCCATAGCCCCTAAGCCTCGTGCGTCTTCTGGCGGGTCTTCCACTTTCTCACGCCAGTCAAAAATACGATCCCAATTGTGCTGAATGTAAGTTCGAAAACCGTTTACCTTTTCTACCTGTTTTGCGTTTTCCAGGGTACTTTCGTATGTATCCAGCCAAAGTATGAACTGTTGCCAATCGTGTTGTTTTAACGCTTTTCTTATCCCGTCCTTAAATTCACTCTTTTCACCGCCTAATGCCCGATTTAACGCCTGAGCTACATGGTAAGCGTCAAGTTGATTCAACACGGGATAACGGGACTGGGAAAAGGCTTCCTGGAACCGTTCAGCTGTGTAGCCCTGCCCGCCATCACTATTTGTCACAACCTGCGTATTCTCCAGCGAATAACCATGGGCCGCATATGACTGCACCTCTTTCCAAAAGTCATCAGTCGGCTTCGTTGTCATGATTACGTGTTGATTGCTGAGTGAGACCCGTTTGCCATTTTTGACCCAGCCTTCATGCATAATCGCATGCCGGACCTCATGGCTTTTCTTTTTCTTTGTAGAACGGACAAAAACGCCATCTGCCTCTGTATATAAATAGTCAACTTCTTTTCCCTCCGGAAGGGACGCTGCTTCCTCCAGTTCAGCCGCCAGTTCCACATCAGCCTGGGACTGCGCATCTCCAACACGCTTCACGATACTCCCGACTGTTTGATGACTCATCGTTACGGGGGTCCATTCCTTCAAAGTTTGGACTGATGCACGATACGTGCTCTCACTAGCCAATTCAGCCACTTTTACCTCCGTCAGGGGACTGTATCGTTGACTTTTCCGAAGACCAGCCCACTCATCAAAGGGATAGTGAGAATCACCTTTCAGGTCATGCATTAATGTATGCCGAAAACGAACTGCCCCAAACGTGAATTGAACCGTTTTCCAATCTTCACGCTCGACAGTCCAGCCCAACTTCTGTTTCTCAGCTTTAATCACCTTATTAATCTGTGTGAACACTTCCCCCATCTGGGAAGCAAACACCTCATACATATAGAGTCGAATGCTTTCTTCCAAATCAACTAAGTTGTTTGTTTCCTTTATTAATGCGTATAATCTTGATATAATAGTTTCCATGAGAAGGCCTCTTTCGAAATGTATTTGCCCGTCAAAGCATACATTTATGATAGAGTGCCTTCTCTTTTTTGACTAGAAAATTGCCTCAGGTGGCCCCGAGAATTATTTTACACATATCTGTATGGATGGATGCTCCTTTAAAAGACTAATATATTTTGGGCTGGTGAAATGACTGCCTTGGTCACTGTTAAATATTTCTGGTATACCAACCGTGAATGCACGTTGTACGGCATCCAGGACAAAGTCAATTGCCAGCGTCTGATCTAATTCCCAGCTGATAATGTAGCGAGAATACCAATCGATAATGGCCGTTAGATACATCCAGCTGTTATACAGGCGAATGTATGTTATGTCAATGCTCCAGACTTGATTGGGACGGGTAATCGTCACTCCTTTCAACAGATATGGATAAATACGGTGCTGCAGATTGCGTTTACTCAAATTAGGACCCGGATAAATGGCTTGTATACCCATTTCACGCATGTGACGTTGCACTCTTTTACGGTTGATATTCACTCCTTTATTCTTTAGTATTTCATTAATCTTGCGTGAGCCAAAAAACGGGTGTTTGGTATAAATCTCATCAATCTGATGTTTAATGGCAACCTCTTCCGGTGACGGCTGAACATGCTTGTAGTAAAGGCTGGAACGATTGATCCCAAGCAGGTCGGCCTGCCAAGAGATGGGCAGTTCAGGATCATCCCAGTCCACCATTTCCATGCGTTCCCGTCTAGTCGTTGTAGATGCCAGATTTTTTTTTGATCCACGACAATTGCGTGGTTAACTTACCAACTCCGAATAGAGGCTTTCCAGCTTTTCTTCATAGTCAGCTTTCATTTTTTCCAAGTCTTTGTTTTGTTTCTCAAAGACCTGTGGCATTTCTTGCAGGAACTGCGTTTTCCATTTATGAAGCTGGTTCACATGAATCCCATGTTCCGAAGCAATCTGACTCATTGCCTTTTCTTCCTTCAAGATTTCCAACACGATTTGTGATTTGAATTCTGGTGTATATCTTTTGCGTTTCATATACCTACCTTAACATCTCCTTTTTTCGTGTCTAAAATCTTGGGTCCATTATAGAAAACTGATATCACATTCGTGCTATCCTTGGCAGAGCCAAGTTTTTTGGTGATATCGTTATTTTTGAAGTTGTGCAGACTTTGTACATGGTATAGCGTTTATTTGTACATAGTTTGTACATATCGTGAACGGCGTGTGGATACGGGCTAGTTCAATCTAGGTCATGTCTGCCTAACTTCAAGTTAGGGCGTTCTGAAGTCAATATAATAATTCTGATAGGCGTTTTACTTATAACGAATAGTCATTCCTTAAAGCTTCTTTGTGTTATATGTTTACGTTATACCGTTGTAACGCTAGAATGAATAGCAAAGGCGGTGAGCGTATGAAGGTCTATAATCCGGGAGATATAGCAGATTTATTAAAGCTTAAAGTCAGCACGATACGCAAGTACAGTATCATGCTGGAAGAATTGGGATATACGTTTGAAAAGAATAACCGGAATCAGCGTTATTATACGGATGCAGACATCATAACGTTGCGGAAACTTGTAACGTTTAAGGATAACGGCATGACGCTGGGAGAATCGGCAGAGGCTGTTATTCTGTGGCATAATGGGAACGAATCAGAGCAGGAAGGCATAACGCCATATCAGACTGACACACACAACGATACGAAGCCGCATAATGACGACATAATGGAATTAAAAAGCATGATACATAAACAGAATGAACTTATAGAAGGGCTGACAAAGCGGCTGGACGAGCAGCAGGAATACATAGATCAGCGACTGGAAGAACGTGATAAAGCGTTAATGCAGTCCATTAATGAATCACTGGAAACGCGAAAGCAGATAGCTGCAGAAAATAATAAGGAAAACAACAAAGGATTCTTTCATAAGTTATTTAAACGAGGTAGCAAAGGAAGCTCTAGTTGACAATGAAAACAAGAGTATAGCCACTTTACAATATGTCTTAATCTATTGCGGATTGTTTCTTCTGAACAACCTAACATACGTTCAACAAAATTTAATGGTCAAATGTGTCTGTAATTAACTTAATTTAGAGAGTGATGCATTCATTAAAATAAAATACATGGTTTTACTTTACGGCAACTTTATATGGAGAAGCGGAAATAATAGTTAGGGGGAAAGAAGTAATTATGTCTAATAACTTGAAAGAATTTCATTTATGGATTCCATTATTACTGATGGGTATCAACGTTATTTCAGTTGGTTTCATGGTTGAGGAATTAATAGATGCCTCACCTCCGAACTACGGTGCACCACTATTGTTCTTAACACCTATATTTGGTTTAATTTCTTTGTCTTATATTAGTCATTATGCAACAAAAAAGAACACGCTTTTAATATGGCTATTACAGGGGTTAAATTGTTTTTTTACTATATTCCCTTTAATTGTTTTAATAATTTTTACATTAATCATGATTTAAAGTAAATGGGCGCTTTTCCCTAAATAAGCATTCTCTTGAGCTGGAGTAAAACTCAGACATTTCTATAAAGAGGAATTTACACCTTGAATTTAAAAAACGCTACGATTAGTAGCGTTTTTTTTAAATTTAGCCAAATAAACATCTAAGAGAACTTGGTGTAAATACTTCCCTAATACTCGCTGCTGCAACTGTTGTATGCCCAGCTACACATTCTATCAATCTTTTATCGCAACATGAATCCCAATCCCCGTAAGTTTTCCAACAGTTATCATGAGCTACACAACAATCATCAGTGTCATTAATAGGAGTCCCTCCACCATGATCCAGATCATATCCGCAATTACCACCACAATGTTGGTAACCCCCTGGGAGACAGCCATCACCTGTGAACCATGATTGTGTTTCTATTTGATCGTTAAATAAATTTCCAGATTTATAATTTTTATTATCTGGTAATTCTTCATAGTCATCACTAAAAGCTAGTTTATTTAATTCAGTGTTCTTTTGGTTATTTTGAACCTTGCCTCCATCATATAAATACTCATGTAATGCATTTGAGTTTGGTTGCAAAATTTGTCCGAAATAGTGATCCTGAACATTGGGCAATTCATTATAGAGAATGCTTATATTTTCCTTTTCATCTACTAAATGAAGAATTGAAGAGCTAAAAAAGTGCATGTTGTCTTCTTCTCGGAATTCAGCATCAAATACATATGCCTTTCTAGGGTTTAAATCATTAACTTCAAAACTTTTTTGATTTTGCATAGTTGCAATAAGATTTTTAAAAGGCTCCTTTTCGTATAGTTCATTGAGCTTTTGATTTAATTCCTTTCCTCGTAAGTGTTTTCCATCAATCAAATTTCCAATCACCTTAAATCATCCTTTCTTATTTGTACATACTGTTAACACTAAGTCCAATTGTCTCCACTACATCCACATTCTCCGAATTCCCAAAGTTCACCTGACACATGATAATAAGTTGCTAAACAGCCTCGTAAATGACAACAGTCACGGCTTGATGAACACATACCACCTGATGTTTTTGCTTTTTTAGAAACATTTTTTTTATTCTGTTCACTTTTCATTTTAACCCTCCTTTGATTGGTTTTTTGGAGGTGGCACTCGGGATCGAACCGAGGATTAAGGTTTTGCAGACCTTTGCCTTAACCGCTTGGCTATGCCACCAAATGCTGTGTGTTACATAAAGAGTTATGAAGGGGCTAAAAAACAACCACTTTTCAATATTTTTGTTAAAAATTTTATCCCACAGCTTTTAAAATACTTTTAGCAATGGCTGTACTTAATTCCCTCACAAAGGAGGGCTGCTTTAAATGCCACGTATCCACCGCCGAATCCAGAAATAAGTTTTCCAGCAGAATGGCCGGCATGTCGGTTTCTCGAAGAACCGAAAAATCGGCTTCTTTTTTGCCTCTGTCCCGTAGACTATACGAAGCATAAAACTCCATGATAGATGCGTGTATGATACGCTGAATGTCGCCGGTTTTGGTATGGCGGAATCCTGGATAAATATAACTCTCGAACCCTTCTCCTCCACCGGCGTTATGATGGAAAGATACAAACAGATCGGCATTATGAGCATTGGCCATGCTGGTTCGCTCGCTTAGTCCCACAAAAGTATCCTCCGTCCTGACGTTCCGGGGTCATATCCTCCGTGGCCGGCATCCAACACAATCACTGTCATAAAAACACCTCCCTTTTTTCTTATAAAGAAAAGGAAGGAGGCAAAATATCAACCGTTTATTCCTTTTTTTCCTGTTCATCTGCTACAAAAGCATCGCCACAAGGTACGGTCAGTTCCCGAGAGAAAGCGAAGCCGTTATCAGCGAGTTCAGCCTGTATGGCTTTGATCTTTTTAGCTAATAACACGCACATATCCTGATAAAATGCCTCATCTTCCCGGGAACAAGAGTCCAAATGCTTGGCCATGGTTAGATAAGTCGTTAATATACGATAATAGCGTTGAATGGCTTGTTCATGACAAATCATCTTCTTTTCCCCTTTCTCATTTCCTATGGTTTCGAATCAGTTCTTTCAGTTCGTCCAGCGTATCGGATAAGTTATTGATCTTCTTTTCAAAACGCAGCAACAAGTAAGCTGCAATAAAAATAGGGAACCCCACATTTTCCAATAAGGACGTCCAAGCCGATAAGTCAGTCGACATCATTGATTCCTTCTTTGGACGGAAATTCCCATGCCGCCACCTTTTTCCGAGGCCGTTTCATTACCCAGTCATGACATTGCATAGGTGCTTCCTCCTTTCTTATCTAAAGAAGCAAAAAGACGTTCAAAATCAACCTTTTTTCAAAAAATCCTGTATCCGAACATAAACAAATGCTAATATAGATTTATAGAACGTTTGTTCCCTTTTTTTCGATAAGTGGTTTATTTTTGGGACTTTCATGTCTCTTTAAATCATGAGGTGATATGTGTGAAGGAAAACGACGAGCGATGTCATGAGAAATGCCTAGCATTCCGGCAGAACCATCCTGAATTCTTTCAGCAGCCGATCATTCAATCGTTTTTACAGGACGAAACCCATTACAAACTTGTGAAACGGGCTATCTGTTCACCGACTCAGCAAAACATGAAACAAGTGAACGAGGCGTTCCAGACGTTTTATAAACATGTGAAAACGCTGACGTATTTATCGAATGTCATTCACTATAATGCGATGAACTTTGATAAAGCCAAGAAAAAACATCGCTATCGCGAAACCTTAACATTGGATCAACCATTGCATGAGGAAAACGATGGGGCTACACACAAGGACATGCTTTACCAGTCATCGCCGGATATCGCCGACATGATTGCCTGTGAGACAGTGACGGACTGTGTGGAAGACCCCCAATTATATCAAGCCATCGAAACCCTGACGCCCAAACAGAAAAGCATTTTAACGCACAAATACGTGCATGGCGTACAAAACAACAACATAGCTGATTTATTCAACGATTCACCGCAAAACGTATCCAAGTTGCATCGAAAAGCACTGCAAAAACTAGAAAACCATCTAAAAAAGGAGCAAGATGGCCATGACAACAGCTGACGTGGAACAAGCTTTAAAAACGTTGGAGCCTAAAATCCAAAAGTCGCTCCATCAAACCGAACAACAGAACCGAGAGGATCTGGAACAGGAGCTAAAAACGAAAATCACGGAATGCTTCTACAATGATGTTTTTGAACAGGCGCCGGGATTTTGGGAGTTTGCCGAGCAATTTGATTAATACCTAGTTCTCGTTCTCATTTTTATGCTAAAACAGGGAATGATCAACTTATGTATTGGGTAAGGGTGTCATTTGAGTGACGCCCTTGTATAATTAACAAGGCAATATTAATGTTCAGTAAGGGTTAATGAGGTGGGAAAGGTTCCCCACGCGCTACACATTGTGTCATTACCAGAGATGCAGGTTGCCGTCTGCCATTAACCTTTACTATGAACGGCAGCCCCTTTCTTTCGAGAGAGGGGCTTTTTCTTGATGGGAGCAATTTTCACCTATAATTTAATCCAAAATGAAACGAAAATCCACGCTGTTCCATCTTTTTTATCATTAAAAATGTAATAAAATAGTTAAAAGCATACATTTTAAACCTTGGTTTATCAAGGTTTTTATTTTATCATAACTATAAATGTACTATTTTATGGTTATATATTATATTTCAATACATAAATGGAGAGGGGAAACCATGGCCAAAAACGAACGGATTATCAATGTGCAGCCGTTACGAACAAAAGAGGAAATCGACGAAATGAAATTGGCCATCAAACGGGGCAACAAAGGGACACCTAAAAGGCCGGAGCTTGCTCAGCGCGATGTATTAATCTTTCTGGTCGGTATTAACACGGGTCTGCGTGTAAATGATATCATTCGGCTCAAAGTCGGTGATGTAAAGGGAAAGAATCAGTTTATTATTTACGAGGGCAAAACAAATAAGCGCCGTGAAGTTAATATTTCAATGCTGCAGAGCGAAATAGCGCGCTATACAGAAGGCAGACATCCAGACGAATACCTGTTCAAAAGTCAAAAGGGCGACGGTCACATTACGACAACGCAAGTCTATCGAATACTGGACGCTGCAGCTGATTTTTTAGATCGGGATGATGTTGGCACGCACACCATGCGGAAAACGTTCGGTTATCACCATTACAAGCAATTTAAAGACGTGGCCATTCTGCAGGAAATCTTCAATCATGCAGCGCCAAGCATTACGAAGCGCTATATCGGTATCCGACAAGATGAGATTGACGATACACTGAACGATTTTAGATTGGGCTAGAGGGCTAAGCGATTGGCAGAGTCACTAAAAAGTATGTGCCACGTGTACCCCATAAAGGGCGCCAAATGTACGCCTTGGCTCAAAAATATGACATCATGGAAAAACCAGGCACTGCCTGGGTCCCCGACTTGTGTGGGGACATTTTCCCCTTATCCTGTTCAACACGAAAATGAATGATCGTTTGACTTTAATGCAACAAATGTTTTAATATAATTATAACAACAATTGTTGTAATATGAGCAAGGGGGGAATTCCATTGAAAACGTACACGGTTGAAACGGCTTTTGACCTTTTAAAAGATTATAAAATAACCACGCATATCGAAAGCGTCCGTAGATGGCTGCGGGAAGGAAAAATCAAAGGGACTCCGCCAAAATCCCGTAAAGAAGGCTGGCTGATTCAAGAAGAGGATCTCCTGCATTTCATACAATCCCGACTGCCGGACGAGATCCCCGTTGCGTCACCTCATACAACAACTGATGTAAAAGGAACGGACCGCGAGGCAATTCGGGCTGAGATGTGGTGGGAATTAGTGCGAAAAAACATCTTTGAAGATTTGCTGGAAGTGAAGAAAACGCAAGTGCGTGATGCGGTCAATCACATGGGGCTTTCAAAAACATTTGAAAGGGATGCATGGGGAATCATTCAGGAACACAAACGTGGGTATGCCAGCCCCAGAATTCCTTATTTACTGGACGCTGCCTTATTTAATGGCCAGCGTATTATGCTGGATACGACCTACGAAAACAAAGACGAACAGGTTGTGTTTGCGGTGCTGGAATATTTGCGTCAAAAGAAAACTAAAGCCATTTAAAATAAATACAACAGTTATTGTATTAATATTGTATTAAATTATTACAATAACTGTTGTATTACAGATGGATATTCTTTTCAATTCCTATGTTTATTCCTGATGCTCTTCGTACAAATAGGTATGTATCACCTGAACAACCTTATTGACAAGGTCGTTAGGTGCTTTTCCTGCAATGCGTGCTTTTCTTTTTTTCCAATCTAAATTTTTGATTTGATCACTAATGATGACACCCTCAACTGCCAAACCTTTCGGAACAGGAATATGAAATCCCCAATTCCTTTCTGTTCGACTGATGGGACAAACGGACGCATACCCTGTGACCTCATTAAACTTCTTTGGTGATAGCACAATGGCGGGGCGATGCCCTGCTTGTTCTGTTCCTGCCTGGGGATTAAAGTCTAAATAAATGACATCCCCTCTATCTGGAACCTGCATATTAAATGTCTTCCCTTCCCACTGGTTGCTCGAAAAATTCCTCGTGTGGATTATTACCTGAACATTGCGATAACAATTCATCTAATGTCGGCTTATCATTGGCAGGTCTAATGATGATCTCGTTTGTGCCTTCTATAACGTTTATTTCTGTCCCATTCGCAATGTCATACTTTTGAGCTAATTTAAAAGGTAAACGGACACCAATGCTATTGCCCCATTTTTGTGCAGTCGTCATGGCATACACTCCTTTGTGAGAATCTAAGTTCATTATAGCACTCCCTTTTCATTTTGTATATATTAGTATACACATAATTCAGGGAAATGATTCATACATCTTAGCTTTTAAATGCTGACAGCGCTATATTTCTTATCAGCGTTTTATCCTTTTTTTCGAATATATGATACAATGAGTTCAACAGTTCATACCGTTGTACTTTTGTATTAATCAAACAGGAAGGGGAAACATATGATGGCAGAAACGACAGAAAGAAGAGGTGCCGCCATGAAACCAGAACATGTACGGTTCAAACGAAAATCACAAGTAACGGTTCCCCGTGAGATTGTGGAAGCCTTAGATCTGCACGAAGGTGATGATCTCCAGGTCCGTCTGGAAAATGGCAAAATCGTGTTTGTGCCGATGGTTTCCATTCCAAAGGATCAAGCATGGTTTTGGTCTGAACAATGGCAAAAGGAAGAGCAGGAAGTTGAGGAACACATTAAAGCCGGCCGTCTAACGGAATCGAAAAGTCTGGACGAGACACTAAACGATCTTGATGACATGTCAAAGGAGTAACGGACCATTGAATTTTCGCAGACAACCGCGCTTTGATAAAAATTTCGCTGCACTTGACGGTCAATCACAAAAGGCGATCAAGAAAGCACTTCGCTTCCTGGCTCATGATTGGCATCACCCTTCCCTCCGAACAAAGAAGATGGAGGGTTGGGATTACATATTTGAAGCAAGTGCCAATATGGATATACGCCTAACCTTTCACTTTGAAAAGCCGGATACCATTGTTTTAAGGAACTGCGGGCACCATGATCGAACGTTAAAAAACCCATAGTTTCGTTAAATTTAACACAACAAACATTGCATTAATTTATTACAATGTTTAGGTGTTCTTTATTGTTTCAGGTATAAAAAGGGTCTATTAATCTATCAAAACCCACTGTGCGTATTTTAATCGGCAGATTTGGATATAAACCTAAGCGAGTGGGTTACAAGCTTTTAGACACTTTAAAAGCTAAAATCGAAAGGAATTTAAGATAAAATGTGTTATTTAAGTCCTGTTTCTTTGCCATTTCACCAATATATACACCAAAGTTATGAGTGCAAACGCAAAAATTAATTGATATCCATATTCAGGAAAAACAGCAAGCGAAGCAGTAAAAAGAATAATAACTATAGCCATTAATATTGTTTCAATTGGTTTATAGTTTTTCATGGTGATTCTCTCCCAAACATAAGTATAATATAAGTTAGATACGGTGATTTTAAGATCACCGTATCATATTGTTTTAGTACCCAGGTGGCATACTTCTAAATTCGTGAGTTGCGCTACCAATATATCCAGTATAATTACTATGCTCATATGCTCGCACAACATTTTTCATATCTCCATAATTTTCAGTATCCCAATATTGTGTTTTTTCTTGCCATATAGTAGGTGTAGCCATAGAAAAAACTGAAGAAGCTAGTGTTGTGACTGCCCCAGTTATTGGGCTCCCCAAGAAAGAAGCAATAAGTCCTGCGATTTCTGTTACCATAGCTTTGTCAACATCCGTAGAAGTTCTGTAAGTACCGAGTTGCTCCCAAGAAGAAGAAATCGTTGCTGAATTTTCATTGTGTGGTTCGACCTTTTCAATTTCAGTGACAACTTCGCCATTCATATATATTTTATTGTCTTTTTGTTCAATGATAGTCTTCTTTCCATTTTGTTTAGCAACATAATATTCTCTATCCCCGTTTTTAACCCATTCTAACGTTCCATTCCCTGATTTACTTTTTGTATTAGCTTTCACTTCAACTTTTTGATAATTATCTGTCCTTTCAAGAGTAGTTAAAGTTACATTTTTACTTGAGTCATTTGTAGACGCAAATGATTGAAGTGGAATCATTGTAAAAACTAAAAGTACAGCTAATCCAATGGATAACAACCTTTTCAATGATAAATCTCCTCTCAATATTAATTTTAAAGGCGCCTTCAACTGCAGTGTACTAAAAATTTACAATATTTTATATATCTAATATGAAATTTGGATCTAACGTCCTAATAGAATACAAAAAATACTAAAAGGTAAGAGAAAGGTACATAATGTCCTTAAAGACGATTTCAAGGGGCATAGAAAGTGTTTTTTATTGTTTCAGGTATTAAGTCTATTAATCTATCAAAAATTCACTGTCCGCTTTCTCTGTGGCTTCCTCAGCTCAAAATCTATTGTGATACAACCCGCAATCGTAATATGTATTTTTGCACTACCTTTTGATTAAGTGAATCTCATTTGCAAACAAGTCGCAGAAGAGGTTTTAATTTTACAAGCCCCTGCAGGTAATTTTTGCGGTAGCAAAAAACTAAAGATCGAGCGAATCAGCGAGTGATTATTTTTTATATGGTTTTGTTTTTGTATGTATTAAGAGTTCATAAAATGCTTTAACTCTTGATAAAAGGTCTCCCGGGTTCCGGCTAAAATAACAACAATTAATTCCCCTGTGTCATTTTCAGCGATCCGATAGGCCAACCGATACTGTGTTCCTTTGTATGGAATATTGTAAGAATAAATACCGGCTAAATCCCCTGTCTTTGGTTCTCCGACATAAGGATTTAGCCGGATATGATGAATCGCTTCGTCAAATTGTTTTTTAAGTGGTTTTTCTTTGAGTTTTTTAAAGTAGCGTTTGGCTGGATTCAAGTACGCAACAGGTAACATGAAGGTCACTCCCTTACATCACCAAATAGGGATTCTGTTTCTTCGTCACCTGTTCCTGTAAACTGTTGAGCAACCTCATCTGCCTCAGTTATTAAAGATTCAACAGCAGGACGAATTTGAGCTTTTCGCTTTTGAAAGCATTTCAAAAGCTGTTCTCCTTCGTATCCCTCTTGAATAAGATCCTTTAAAATTTCCTGGGAGAAATCAGCGTCTGTTGGTGCCGGGCGCAATACAATTTCATCACCACGCAACTCGCAAATAAGGGATTCCGTCATTCCTAATTTCTCATAAAAACGCTTAGGAATCGTGATTTGTCGTTTTTCAGACACACTAATCTGTTTCGCCCCAGATGGTTGAGGTCTCATCATAGTCTCTCCTTCACTTTTTCGAATTGCATCTGCCTTTATAACCATAGTATGCCACTCCTTTGCAGAAAGATACACATTTCTTTGTTCTTTGTTTTATTTTATCATGAGATAGTAGAAAATAAAAAGATATTGACATCTATTCCCAACTTGATAGGATAAAGATATATAATATTTTATTAGTTGCTTATTTAGCAGAATTCATCACACCTTCACTTTAGAAGGAGATTCGATCTAAGTATCCTTTGGTTTAAGGATGAGTTTTCCATTAACTCTTGTTTTAAGGGAGAAGATGGATCGACGGCAATGGCAACACCGTCACAAAAGCCGCGTTTGCGCCTTGGGCTAATAATCTAAGGGTCGTTGAAACAGGCAAAGGTTTGATTTAAAAATTTAGAAGTGGCGTGTGTCGTTTTTAAATGTATGTGCTATTTTTGGCTGGTAACGTGCAACAAACCGCCAGTAACCACCAGGGTTGATAGTGCCAAAAAGAGAATGATTCAAAAGCAATCGAGCGTCTAACGACGGTCGATATTTTTATGCTTAAAAGACAATTAAAAAGGCGAACACGTAAAGCAAGGACGCTACTCAGCCCGTCGTTGCTCATTTTGTGTTCCAAACAGGAAAGGGAGGTTCATTTAAAAAGGAGAGAGGCTGATTAACATAGATTGTTTCGCTGTGTTGCTCTTGGGTTGGGAAGAGCAACATGGTAAGTGGCAAATGAGCTGGCCTGCCAGCTACATGCACCCGCATGATATTTGTCATTGGTACAGGGCAGCATGCCCACTCGCAAGAGAACGTACCAGCAGATCACTCATCGTTAATTTCATATTTGCTAAGCTGCAACATTTTGTTGATGCGGAAGGCGGCGGTCTCTTTGCCGGGATTTATTTTAAATAAATCCCGGCAAAGAGACCGCCGCCGGACACCTCAGCTGAAAACGAACACGCCAAGCGTTACACCGATTTCCGTTTTTGAGGAGATGCTGAGGACAACGTTATTTGCAGACGTCCGAGGTATGTCCATTTTGCAAAAGGAGGAGTTTAGATGGCGAAAGGAAAATCACCAATTCAAGCACAGGCTGACAAGTTATTTAAGCATACAAGGTCAGGATCCTACGGAACACGTGCCAGATATCAGGGCAGCTGCAAGCAATTTTTACAGTTTGTTCATGAGGAATTTAAGATGAAGAACTTACGCAACCTTCAGGATAAACATGTCGTGGCCTTTATCCATGCAAGACAGGATGCAGGGATAACAACCAAGACGATCAAGAACGATCTGGGGGCAATACGGTATCTCCATGACATGGTTCCTAATGCCAAACATGAACTGACTTCTAATGATGAACTGGAAAGGCAACATGGGATTGAACTTGAAACAGAAGCAAAAGGCGACCGTTCCTGGACAAACGAAGAATACAACAATATGTATGCTTTTGCTGATGAGCAAAGCAAAGAAGGTGGGGCTGAACAACGGACAGCTTGTGATGTACGGGATACGTTTGTTTTAAGTCGTACCATGGGATTGCGTGTGGCTGAGGCTGTGGCTATGCACCGTTCACAAGCTGAAAACGCACTCCGGACTGGCGTTTATCAAGTAAAAAATGAAGCAAAAAACGGTAAGCACCGCCAAGTGCCCCTTTCTTCGGAAGCGAGGGAAATGCTGACCGAGCGACTGCAATCTGTCGAGCGTGGTGAAAAGATCTTTGTGCAACCGACAGAAAAAACGCATCGCGCGATTAACCGAATCGAAAAATATCTTGGGCGTCACCGTAATAAATTCGAGACACAGGAAGGCCGAGAAAGGCGTTCCCATGAAGGTGGCTATAACAGACTCACTTTTCATGGCCTGCGTTATAATTATGTACAGGATCGGCTGAACTGGGAAATGTTGCATGGACGAAACTTTCGGCATGCAGCAAAAATCATCACGAAAGAAGTCGGGCATAACCGACTGGAAGTTATTAATGTTTATTTGGGTAAAAAATGATGTTTCTGTCTATGTTGAGAAGTTTTTAAATTAAGGAGATAGTATCGCGCACGCGCGCATATTTATTATCTTTTAAAGATTTTATTATATTAATTATATTGTCTCCATCTTTAATGTTGACATATCAGGGATCATAGCGATTTATTAAAACTTTTTGTCGGGTTTATTAAAACTTTTTGTCGGGTTTATTAAAACTTAGTTTAAATAAAGTTGCATTTGTAAAAGACAAAAAGTTATAATTCAAAAATAGGAGGGGGACTCTCTTTATGAAAAATAATAAGGAACAAACAATTGACTATGAATCTAGTATTAGGAAAAGTAATGAGCTTTCGATGGCTAAGTTGAATCATGGGCTAACATTGAATCAAATGCAGTTGTTGGCTTATGCAATTTATTCAACCCAAAAAGATAGTAAAAGGAATATTTTCAACAAGGCTAGTTTTGAACAAAAGTTTGGTCTTGGTGAGTATCGAACAGAACATGCGAATGAAGATACTAAAAAGCTATATGAATTAGGATTTGCAACAGTAAACTTAGAAGAAGATGAATTTGACTACTTAAGAGTTTTCCAACGTATTACATATAAAAAAGGAATATTCTCTTTTAAGTGGGCTGATGATATGCTCCCTCATATTTTAGAATTAAAAGATAATTATGTGATGACAGATTTATCTATTGCAGCTAAATTTAAAAGTAGCTTTTCCTGGACATTATACGAATATTTGAAAGCGCATTATGGTTATTGGCATAAGGAATTGTCAAAAAAATCTCTTATGCGACTTTTCGGTATTGAAAATGTTAAAAGTTATCAAAGCAATACATCATTGTTAAAAACTAAAGCGCTTAATTTAGCAATTGATGAAATCAATCAATATACAGAATTTGAAGTTTGGTATAAAAGAAATAAAATCCGGACGAAAGATAACGGGATTTCAAATACATTGGTCTACCGGAAAGCGTAAAGCGGGTGCTACAGATAAACAATTAACGTTATTGCGTGAAATCAATGATGAAGTTGAGAGAAAGATGTTTGATTACCTCGCTTTAGAAAACTCAAAAAGTCGGGACATGGCTAGAAGATACATCATTAGGATTAAGGAAATAGACCGACAGGTAAATGAAAAATTAACATCAAAACAAGCAAATGTATTTATTCAGGAAGCAAAAGAATTATATAGGTGTTTGCAGGATCTCCTTGAAAATGACGGACAGGAAAGAGACACATCCATCTATTTTAACTGGCTGGAAGATGAGGAATGAGTGAATACATACAAAAAGTGTATATCGTTATTGCTGTTTTTAACTCTTTGAATTAAACAGTAATTGGAAGATAAATCTATCTTTAAGATAGTACCAATAGCTTTAAACTATTTAAGAGCCTTTGCTGGATGTTTTTTACGTTAGATGATATAACGTCATCAAAGAAATTAAAAGCGCTCACAAATGCATTAAAATGATTTTTTGACGCATTTATAATCAGTTGAACGGTTTTAAAAAGAAACGGCTTTTTTAGTCCTAAAAAGAGTGAACGGCAAAGAAAAATCACTCGAGTTAAACGAGAGTGCCCATTTACACGCAGTGGTTAAACTGCTGTATGAAATGGGGGTTTCCTGCAGGGGCTTTAAAGTTAGAAGAACATAAGGGAAAATTGATATCACCAAAGGTAATATACTAGGCAAAGCCTCCCTTGTATCACAACTAATTCTTAAAGTGATAATTCGAACCGAAAATGTAATAGTTAAAGCAGGGCTGTGTGTCGACTTTATTCCATTTCAGTAGGAAGTTTATCAGCCGGTACAGAAATGCCCTCAGATCATTTAAACCTGAATTATTCACAAAAACACTCTGGTATAGCTTAACCCCTTGATTGTCAGGTTGTTTGACCAAATCATATATTCATCTAATAAATGAAAAAGAACCCCTTTTTCTGTTACAGTTAAAGTACCAACAGAAACCAACAGAAAGGGGTTCTTATATTGGCTACTTTACCGCAAATAACGCTTGATTTCAACCGTCAAATTAAATTGTCGCATGATGGGGGTGACCTGTCATCGGATACCGGTGAATTCCTGTTTCGGGAATTTGACGAAACTATTGGTTTCACCCGGACATTGGCGAAATATCTGGTGCTGAACGACGAAAGACACTACCATATTCATGCCAATCAGGACTTATTGCGTCAAAAAATCTACCAGATCATTGCCGGATACGATGGCGATGATGCCGCCGATCAACTGACAAATGATCCTGTCCTGACACAAATTATTGGGACGAAAGCTCTGGCTTCTCAGCCTAGTCTGTCACGCTTTCTTGAACGATTTGATGCCAACTCGATTGATCAACTGAATCAGGCCAATCAGGACCTGTTGGACAGGGTGCACCGATACAGGGCGTCCGATGCCCTGATCCTGGACTTGGATTCCACCCACGCTGATACCTACGGTAATCAGGAAGCAGCGAATTACAACACCCATTATGGAACCGTTGGGTTCCATCCTTTGGTGGCTTTTGACGGGATCACAGGTGACTTTGTGAAAGCAGATCTACGTCCGGGCAGTGTCTATACGTCCAATGGGGTGGTTGATTTTATCGAACCTGTTATACAGCACTATAATAACGTGTTTCCGACAACCACACCGTTCCTGCGCGGTGACAGCGGTTTTGCCGTTCCAGCCCTGTATGAGCTGTGTGAACGTGAATCCGTGTTTTACGTGATTCGTTTGAAAGCCAACCCTGCTTTGAAGCGCATTGCAGCCGAACTTCATCCCAATACGACACCAGCCGATGCCACGCAAACCGAGTGCTATTATGAGACCATACACTATCAGGCTGGGTCCTGGTCCCAACCAAGAAAAGTGGTCATCCAATCCATTCGTCCGGCAGGTGAATTGCTTTTCACGCATGGGTTTTTGTCACGAACTTGGGTGACACATTTCACCTGAAACGATTGTCCAGTCCTACAAGCAAAGAGGGACAATGGAAAACTATATCAAGGAAGCAAAAAATGGCTTTTATATGGATCGTATGAGCAGTCATGACTTTCAAGTCAACCAGGTTAGAATGATGTTGAGCCTGTTGGCCTATAATTTAACCAATTGGCTGCGCACGCTTTGCTTCCCCGATGGTCACCAGAACATGCAGATCCAGACCATTCGCACAAAGTTGATCAAGGTAGCCAGCAAGCTGGTTCGATCGGGACGATCGTTTTACTTCAAACTGGCTTCCAGCTTTGTCTATCCGAAACTTTTTGGCAGGTGCTGCAACGAATACAGGCTATGAAGCCGACATAAGACGGTAAAAATATAGTGTAAAAATATAGGTCATTTTTTAAAGCCCAAGCCCAGACACAGGAGACGTATGTCCAAAATCGGCAGTAAGCTGATGATATCGCCATGTTTTAGTTGCTTTGGTTCTATTTTCACGATTTTGGAATCCAAGAACGCTGGTGCAGCGTTCAATTTACCATAATGGCGTTTTAGTTTTGAGCTGTGAATAATTCAGGTTATAGACATCGCATCCTAAACTGTCTAGAATTATTATGAGAACTACATCATAAGGTGGGGTTATAATTGGAAAAATATATTGCAGCAATATTTACATGCTCAGGACTAATAATTATTGCTTTGTCTGGCATCGGAAAAATTCTTATGGTTGGCTTGCCAGATTTTTATCCAGCTCATGAAACAAGTAGCTATATCCCATTAATTACATTCATAGTTGGGATTATGATTTTACTTATTGGACTATCGTTCTATATAAAGAAAGTTTTATTCTATGACTTATCTAAAAACAATAATTAACATGAATGGAGAAGTATCTCGGCCGTCACAGAGATATATGCAAGACATAGAAAGGTGGAGAAAGAGGGCCATGAATGATCGTGACCATAACGGGATTTACCTTTCATGGCTTGCGTTATAACTATCTGCAGGATTGGATTAACCGCGAAATGCTAGGGAAAACTTGGGTATCTTTGCCCAACGCCCCTAAAAGGTGTATTTCAGAATATTTAAACTCACATTGAACCTTGTCAAAATGGCTGCACCTCTTTTGCAGTACTTCAAATGAATTATGTTGTGTATTTGAAACATAAAAAGCTAGATTTAAAGCATGTTTCACAAAGTGTACGTTTATAAACGGATTCATTCCTGCC
>NZ_VCIA01000003.1 GCF_005887555.1 Lentibacillus cibarius
GAATTACAAACTAGCCTTTCAAAAAGTATACTTTTGAAAGATGCTTTAACCAAGCTTTTGGCATTTCAAAAATACAACATATTCATTTTGAAGTATTGCAAAAGGGCGTAACCATTTTGACAAAGTTCAATTTAAATTGAATATTCCGAAATAGACTTTTAGGGGCGTTAGGTAAAAACACCCTATTTATCCTTTGGGGGCTTTTGTTATGCTGTTTCTCTGTTTTTTGACGGATAGTATGATAAAATGAAACAAAGAAAAAAGAACAAAGAAATAAGTTTCTTTTGACACAAGGAGGGCATACTATGACTATGGATATGAATGTCATTCATAAGCATGGGAGGGAAACAAACATGGGACCTCAACCTGCCGCATCTAAACACATTCGTGTATCAGAAAAACGGCAAATTACGATTCCCAAACGTTTTTCGAGCAATTGGGATTGAGGAATCCCTCATTTGCGAGCTACGTGGCGATGAAATTGTGCTCCGTCCAGCTCCAACTGATGAAGATTTTTCAGAGGACATTTTGAAAGATCTCTTACAAGAGGGTTATGAAGGGGACCAACTTCTCACGGAATTTCAAAAACGCAAAGCCCAAATTCGTCAGCTGTGGAAACGTTAATCGCCGAAGCTGATCAAGCTGCCCAACAGTTTACAGGAACAGGTGACGAAGAACAGAATCCCTATTTGGTGATGTAAGGGAGTGAGTTTCGTGTTACCCGTTACGTATTTGAATCCAGCTAAACGTTATTTTAAAAAACTCAAAGAAAAACCACTCAAAAAACAGTTTGATCATGCTATTCAGACAATCCGGCTGAATCCCTATGCTGGAGACCTTAAGACGGGGGATTTAGCCGGTATTTATACTTACGCCATCCATTACAATGGAACGCAGTATCGGTTGGCTTACCAGATTTCCGAAAATGATGATGGCGAACTCATTATTATCATTTTGGCCGGCAGTCGTGAAGCTTTTTACCAAACATTGAAACGGTATATGAAGGGCTAATATTACCTCCCCCCGCCATTCGCCATTTATGAGAATGAAATCTGATTTAATACAACTTATGTTGTGAAATGATTAATGCAACAAACATTGTCTAAGACACCGACGTCATCTTAAGATATTTTTACAATAAATGTTGCATGAACAGCCGCACTTGTTATACTTATATAATACAACATTTATTGCAAAGGATGGATGACAATGTATAATGTTGAGGACGCCTTTTCCCTGTTAAAAACCTACAAAATCACGACTCACATGGAAAGCGTCCGCCGATGGCTGCGGGAAGGCACCATCAAAGGAATTCCGCCTAAATCCCGCAAAGAAGGTGGCTGATTCGGGAAGATGATCTCCTGCAGTTCATAAAATCCGCATGCCGGATGATACCCTGTTGTTTATTCAATACAACAAATGATGCAAAAGAAACAGACCGCGAGGCCATTCGGGCTGAGATGTGGTGGGAATTAGTAGGGAAAAACATATTTGAGGATGTTCTGGACGTAAAAAAAGCCCACGTGCGTGATGCTGTGGCGCATATGGGGCTGTCCAAAGCGTTTGAAACCTACGCATGGGAAAGTATCCGTGAGCATAAACGAGGGTATGCCACTCCAGAATTCCCTATTTACTGGACGCTGCCTTGTTTGACGGTCGGCGCATTTTGCTGGATACGACCTACGAAAGCAAAGACGAACAGATTATGTTTGCGGTGCTGGAGTACCTGCGTCAAAAGAAGATAAAGCCATTTAAAACCTAATACAACAATTATTGTATTAATACTTCTAGGGAAGGTGATATTCTCATTCTCCTGCAATCCTTTCTGGTCACCTGTGAAAAAGACAAAAAGGATTTTTATGTGGCTTCTGTTTATTCATAATGTTCTTCAAACAAATAGGTATGTATCACTTAAACAACCTAATTAACAAGGTCATTCGGTGCCTTTTCTACAATGCGTTCCTGTCTTTTTTCCAAGCTAAATTTTTGATTAGATTACTAATGATGATTCCTCGGAAAGTGATTTATACATCCTGTAATAAGAAGGCTTTTATAAAGCCGTTTTAAAGGGGTTACAAAACGTTTTTTAATTCAGGTATGAAAGGTCTATTAGTCTATTAAAAACCACTGTGCGCTTTCTGTGTATTTCATAAGGATGCTAGTGTTTAATGGCATGGTTTTTACAAATCTATCACAACCAAAAAAATGATCTTGTTATTTATCCATAAGCCCCTGCAGGAAACCCATGTTAAACGCTGTTATTTTTGTGAAAAAATCACTGCGTATAAATGGGTACTCGCTTTTGACTCGAGTGATTTTCTTAGCTAAAGGTGGTATTTATATGTGCTGGTTTTTCATGCAATGGTTCATGATGGCTTGTTATCATGGGAGAAATAATGCTATGATTGACGTATAAGACTATTGTTTTAAGCTGCTATGGAAGCAGACGTCGTCACCCCTTCACTTGAGAAGGAGATTCGGCATAAGGATAAGGCTTCCATGAACTCTCGTTTTAGGGAGAAGATGGATTGGACGGTACTGGTAACTCCGTCACAAAAGTCGCGTTTGCGCCTTGGGCTAATAATCTGAGGATCGTTGAAACAGGCAAAGGTTTATTTAAAAATAGAAGTGGCGTGTGTCGTTTCAAATGGGTGTCCTATGTTTGGCTGGCAACGTGCAATAACCCGCCAGTAACCGCTAGGGTTGATAGGGCTGACAAGAGAATGGTTCAAAGGCAATCGAGCGTCTAACGACGGTCGATATTTTTATTCTTAAAAGACAATTAAAAAGGCGAACACGTAAAGCAAGGACGATACTCAGCCCGTCGTTGCTCATTTTGTGTTCCAAACAGGAAAAGGAGGTCCATTTAAAAAGGAGACAGGCTGATTAACATAGATTGTTTCGCTGTGTTGCTCTTGGGTTGGGAAGAGCAACATGGTAAGTGGCAAATGAGCTGGGCTGCCAGCTGCATGCACCCGCATGATATTTGCCATTGGTACAGGGCAACATGCCCACTCGCAAGAGAATGTACCAGCAGAGCACTCATCATTCATGTCATATGCACGCATACGTTATGCTTCGTCCGGGGCCTGTCTCTTTGTCTATGATTCAGGCAAAGAGACAGGCCCGGCAACTCGAATAAGAGCCATCGTTACGAGGCTGCGCCCGGATTGTTTGTCCGGGGATGGCCCGAGACGACGATGGTTGCCGTCGTCCGGGTATGTCTTTTTTGATAGAGTCAAAGTTTCTATGCATTCACAAGCTTTTAAACACCCTTTGTGAAGATTCTATTTTCAATAGGATGTTTCCTATTTACTTGATTTCAGAAACGCTCACAATAGATTTGTGTTGATTATGGGACCATTTATGACAAAAGGAGAGATATTATGTCAGAGAAACCAAAAGGTAAATCTCCGATTCAGGCACAGGCAGACAAGTTATTTAAGCATACACGGTCAGGTTCCTATGGAACCCGTGCCAGATATCGGGCAGCTGCAAGCAATTTTTATCGTTTGTCCACGAGGCATTTAAGATGAAAAATCTGCGCAATCTGCAGGATAAGCACGTGGTAGCGTTTATCCAAGCAAGGCAGGAAGCCGGCGTCGCAACCAAAACGATACGCAATGATCTGGGGCGATACGCTACCTGCATGATATGGTTCCTCATGCCAAACATGAACTGGCTTCCAATAATGAGCTGGAAAAGCAGCATGGGATTGAACTCGATTCGGAAGCAAAAGGGGATCGTTCCTGGACAAATGAAGAATATAACAATATGTATGCTTTTGCGGATAAACAAAGCCGGGGAGATGGGACTGAACAACGGACAGCTTGTGATGGGCGGGATACAATGGTTTTAAGTCGTACCATGGGACTGCGGGTGGCGGAAGCCGTGGCCATGCACCGTTCACAGGCTGAAAACGCCCTCCGGACGGGAATTTATCACGTCAAAAACGAAGCAAAGAACGGCAAACATCGGCAAGTGCCCCTTTCCCAAGAAGCGAAGAACGTGCTGACGAGCGTCTGCGGACGGTGGAACGTGGTGAAAAAATATTTGTGCAACCGACTGAAAAAACCCATCATGCGATCAATCGAATTGAGAAATACCTCGGTCGGCACCGGGAAAACGTCGAGACGCAGGAAGGACGGGAAAGGCGTTCCCATGATGATGGCTATAACAAACTCACGTTTCATGGCCTGCGTTATAACTATGTGCAGGACCGGATGAATCGGGAGATGCTGCATGGCCGTCGTTTCCGGGAAGCAGCAGCTATGGTCACCAAAGAGGTCGGGCATGAGAGGATTAATGTCATAAATACGTATTTGGGAAAAACATAACTCTTGTTAATGTGTTTGGATGGGTTAAGGATGATGAAATAAATGATTGTTTCCCCGCGCGTACGCGCGCGAGATATTTATTTTTATAATACTTTATTACCTTTATTACCTTGTCGGCATTTTTTAGGTTGTCATATCAGAGGGTATAGCGATTTACTGTAATTTTTACCCCCCGATACTGTAATTTTTACCCCCCGATACTGTAATTTTACCCCCTTTTACCTGTAATATATTGATTTTTACATTATATTAATGTAATTTATTTAAAAGAGGAATTACATATCAGGCGTAGTTAGATATGGAGGTCGTATTTTGGGTAGGAACAGTAAAACTGAACACTTAATTGATTATTCGAACACAATCAAAAAAAGCAATGAGTTATCGATGGCAAAACTGAATCAGGGATTGACATTAAATCAAATGCAGTTGTTGGCTTATGCGATCTTTTCCACACAACAAAATGGAAAAACGGAATTCAGGAAGTATGAATTCCAAGATAAGTTTGGAATAAAAGATTATAAAACAGATGACGCTTATGAGGATAGCGATAAAGTTTCTACTCTTAGATTCAGCACTCAAGATTTAGAAAATGATAAATTCAGCTTTACCAATGTTTTTAGTTCTATTGAATATGAGAATGGTCACTTCACATTTGAATGGAATAAAAAAATGATTCCTTATATTCTGGAGCTGAAAAAGAAGTACGTATTGACGGATTTGACCATTACTTCCAATTTTAAAAGTGGGTTCAGCTGGATTTTATATGATTATTTGAAAGCGCATTATGGTTACTGGCATAAGGAAATATCTAAAGATGCCTTGATGAATTATTTGCAGTAGAGGATAAGAAATCATATCAAAAAAGTACCGCGTTATTTAAAAATGCAGTGTTGAATATTGCTATTAGTGAAATAAACGAATTCACAGAGTTGGAAGCATGTATACCCAAACGAAAATAGGCAATAAAATAACAGGATTCAGCTGCACTGGTCCACTGACAAACAGGTTGCAGGGGCAACAGATAAACAAATATCCCTATTGCGCGAAATTCATGATGAAGTGGAGAGAAGAATGTTTGATTATCTTGCTTTGGAAAATTCAAAGAACCGGATATGGCAGAACATACATCATTAGAATCAAGGACATAGATCGACAGGTAAATGAAACATTAACATCAAAACAAGCAAATGAATTTATTCAGGAAGAAAAAGAATTGTACGGGTATCTGCAAGATCTTCTTGAAAATGACGGACAGGAAAGAGACACATCCGTTTATTATAACTGGCTGGAAGAGGACTGAGTATATACATACTCCATATAGAAAGATTATATTGCCATTTTATCCTGTTTTTTAATAGGTTGCGAGTGTACCAATACAATAAAAAGCATGTGCCACGTGTACGCCAACCTGTATGCCAGATGTACGCCATCGTAATAAAAATGTCCCTGCGGAAAAACAGGCTCTGCCTAGTTTCCCCAGCTTTTGGGGACAATTTCTCCTTATCCTGTTCAATATTTTATTCCTGTTTTTAGCAGTAGTTGGAAGACAATTCTATCTTGAAGATAGTATGGTTAGCTTAAAGCTATTTTAAAGCATTTTCAGAGCGTTTTTAACGTTATATAGTGTTTTGGTCATGCAATCAATTGAAAGCACTTACAGATGCTTTCAATTGATTTTTTTGGTGCATTTCTATCCAATAAACGTCTTTTAGTGATGCAGCATAAAAGAAACAGTTTTTTAAGTATGGCAGGGAACAATCACTCGAGTTAGAAGCGAGTGCCATTTATACGCAGTGGTTTAAACTGCTGTAAAAATGGGTTTCCTTCAGGGGCTTAAAAGTTAGAAAAGAGCATAAGGGAATAAGGTGGACCCCATCGTCAAGACACAAATTTATAAAAATAAGGTGGGGTTATCATTGTTTTCCCTTTCCCATCTTACTAACCAGCTCTTTCCTGTGTCAGTTCTGTCAAGGGCGTATTTCCCCTTGACAGGTTCTGGCACAGGAAAGATAATTGCGCCAAGATGGAAAGGATAACGGACTATCTGAAATAAATAGATGCTGGTGTTTGATAATCTAATGATTGATGAGGCCGTTCATGATTATAAAGGTTCATGTAGTCTCTTATATTGCTTCTGGCTGCTCTTGGGGAGCCATAGTCTTTTAAATAGACTTCTTCGTACTTAAGGCTTCTCAAAAGCGTTCGATCATGATATTATCCAATGCCCGGCTCTTGAGTCCATGCTGATCTGTATGGAGTATGTGTCAATCTTTTCTCGATGTGGTTGTCACACCAATATATTGGCACTCTATTTTGTACACGTTTTCCGGCTACCGCGCTGTCGCTTGGTGGCCTGCATGTTTTCGTCACGTTCCAAACCCGGAACCTGACAAAAACATGCAGGGTATTACCTAAAACTCTTCATCAAGTTTCCTATCGCTGATGAATGGCTGTATATAAACTGATGGAACCTTCTTTTGCGCCAATCGATGGGCGTGTTGGCTGATTCAAATACTCCGTCATGCGAACGGTCTTTTCAACGTCTCGCTGCTTGCGTGCGCTTCGTTTTTTGGGATGTGAGATAAACATCCCGCAACGTGTTATTGAGGATACCCTGTTTACTTTCACCATAGCTTCACTGCCTTCTACGCTCCAATGCATCCCCCGTCTTTTCATCCGGAAAGAAACGCGACGCTGATTGGATTCCATAGCCCTAAGCCTCGTGCGTCTTCTGGCGGGTCTTCCACTTCTCACGCCAGTCAAAAATACGATCCCAATTGTGCTGAATGTAAGTTCGAAAACCGTTTACCTTTTCTACCTGTTTTGCGTTTTCCAGGGTACTTTCGTATGTATCCAGCCAAAGTATGAACTGTTGCCAATCGTGTTGTTTTAACGCTTTTCTTATCCCGTCCTTAAATTCACTCTTTTCACCGCCTAATGCCCGATTTAACGCCTGAGCTACATGGTAAGCGTCAAGTTGATTCAACACGGGATAACGGACTGGGAAAAGGCTTCCTGGAACCGTTCAGCTGTGTAGCCCTGCCCGCCATCACTATTTGTCACAACCTGCGTATTCTCCAGCGAATAACCATGGGCCGCATATGACTGCACCTCTTTCCAAAAGTCATCAGTCGGCTTCGTTGTCATGATTACGTGTTGATTGCTGAGTGAGACCCGTTTGCCATTTTTGACCCAGCCTTCATGCATAATCGCATGCCGGACCTCATGGCTTTTCTTTTTCTTTGTAGAACGGACAAAAACGCCATCTGCCTCTGTATATAAATAGTCAACTTCTTTTCCCTCCGGAAGGGACGCTGCTTCCTCCAGTTCAGCCGCCAGTTCCACATCAGCCTGGGACTGCGCATCTCCAACACGCTTCACGATACTCCCGACTGTTGATGACTCATCGTTACGGGGGTCCATTCCTTCAAAGTTTGGACTGATGCACGATACGTGCTCTCACTAGCCAATTCAGCCACTTTTACCTCCGTCAGGGGACTGTATCGTTGACTTTTCCGAAGACCAGCCCACTCATCAAAGGGATAGTGAGAATCACCTTTCAGGTCATGCATTAATGTATGCCGAAAACGAACTGCCCCAAACGTGAATTGAAACCGTTTTCCAATCTTCACGCTCGACAGTCCAGCCCAACTTCTGTTTCTCAGCTTTAATCACCTTATTAATCTGTGTGAACACTTCCCCCATCTGGGAAGCAAACACCTCATACATATAGAGTCGAATGCTTCTTCCAATCAACTAAGTTGTTTGTTTCCTTTATTAATGCGTATAATCTTGATATAATAGTTTCCATGAGAAGGCCTCTTTCGAAATGTATTTGCCCGTCAAAGCATACATTTATGATAGAGTGCCTTCTCTTTTTGACTAGAAAATTGCCTCAGGTGGCCCCGAGAATTATTTTACACATATCTGTATGGATGGATGCTCCTTTAAAAGACTAATATATTTGGGCTGGTGAAATGACTGCCTTGGTCACTGTTAAATATTTCTGGTATACCAACCGTGAATGCACGTTGTACGCATCCAGGACAAAGTCAATTGCCAGCGTCTGATCTAATTCCCAGCTGATAATGTAGCGAGA
Source organism: Lentibacillus cibarius (assembly GCF_005887555.1). Lineage (NCBI taxonomy): Bacteria > Bacillati > Bacillota > Bacilli > Caryophanales > Bacillaceae > Lentibacillus > Lentibacillus cibarius. Next base: position 8,437 of record NZ_VCIA01000003.1, read on the forward strand.
ATACCAACGATAATGGCCGTTAGATACATCCAGCTGTTATACAGGCGAATGTATGTTATGTCAATGCTCCAGACTTGATTGGGACGGGTAATCGTCACTCCTTTCAACAGATATGGATAAATACGGTGCTGCAGATTGCGTTTACTCAAATTAGGACCCGGATAAATGGCTTGTATACCATTTCACGCATGTGACGTTGCACTCTTTACGGTTGATATTCACTCCTTTATTCTTTAGTATTTCATTAATCTTGCGTGAGCCAAAAAACGGGTGTTTGGTATAAATCTCATCAATCTGATGTTTAATGGCAACCTCTTCCGGTGACGGCTGAACATGCTTGTAGTAAAGGCTGGAACGATTGATCCCAAGCAGGTCGGCCTGCCAAGAGATGGGCAGTTCAGGATCATCCCAGTCCACCATTTCATGCGTTCCGTCTAGTCGTTGTAGATGCCAGATTTTTTTTGATCCACGACAATGCGTGGTTAACTTACAACCTCCGAATAGAGGCTTTCCAGCTTTTCTTCATAGTCAGCTTTCATTTTTCCAAGTCTTTGTTTGTTTCTCAAAGACCTGTGGCATTTCTTGCAGGAACTGCGTTTCCATTTATGAAGCTGTTCACATGAATCCCATGTTCCGAAGCAATCTGACTCATTGCCTTTTCTTCCTTCAAGATTTCCAACACGATTTGTGATTTGAATTCTGGTGTATATCTTTGCGTTCATATACCTACCTTAACATCTCCTTTTTTCGTGTCTAAAATCTTGGGTCATTATAGAAAACTGATATCACATTCGTGCTATCCTTGCAGAGCAAGTTTTTTGGTGATATCGTTATTTTTGAAGTTGTGCAGACTTGTACATGGTATAGCGTTTATTTGTACATAGTTTGTACATATCGTGAACGGCGTGTGGATACGGGCTAGTTCAATCTAGGTCATGTCTGCCTAACTTCAAGTTAGGGCGTTCTGAAGTCAATAATAATTCTGATAGGCGTTTTACTTATAACGAATAGTCATTCTTAAAGCTTCTTTGTGTTATATGTTTACGTTATACCGTTGTAACGCTAGAATGAATAGCAAAGGCGGTGAGCGTATGAAGGTCTATAATCCGGGAGATATAGCAGATTTATTAAAGCTTAAAGTCAGCACGATACGCAAGTACAGTATCATGCTGGAAGAATTGGGATATACGTTTGAAAAGAATAACCGGAATCAGCGTTATTATACGGATGCAGACATCATAACGTTGCGGAAACTGTAACGTTTAAGGATAACGGCATGACGCTGGGAGAATCGGCAGAGGCTGTTATTCTGTGGCATAATGGGAACGAATCAGAGCAGGAAGGCATAACGCATATCAGACTGACACACACAACGATACGAAGCCGCATAATGACGACATAATGGAATTAAAAGCATGATACATAAACAGAATGAACTTATAGAAGGGCTGACAAGCGGCTGGACGAGCAGCAGGAATACATAGATCAGCGACTGGAAGAACGTGATAAAGCGTTAATGCAGTCCATTAATGAATCACTGGAAACGCGAAAGCAGATAGCTGCAGAAAATAATAAGGAAAACAACAAAGGATTCTTTCATAAGTTATTTAAACGAGGTAGCAAAGGAAGCTCTAGTTGACAATGAAAACAAGAGTATAGCCACTTTACAATATGTCTTAATCTATTGCGGATTGTTTCTTCTGAACAACCTAACATACGTTCAACAAAATTTAATGGTCAAATGTGTCTGTAATTAACTTAATTTAGAGAGTGATGCATTCATTAAAATAAAATACATGGTTTTACTTTACGGCAACTTTATATGGAGAAGCGGAAATAATAGTTAGGGGGAAAGAAGTAATTATGTCTAATAACTTGAAAGAATTTCATTTATGGATTCCATTATTACTGATGGGTATCAACGTTATTTCAGTTGGTTTCATGGTTGAGGAATTAATAGATGCTCACCTCCGAACTACGGGCACCACTATTGTTCTTAACACCTATATTTGGTTTAATTTCTTTGTCTTATATTAGTCATTATGCAACAAAAAAGAACACGCTTTAATATGGCTATTACAGGGTTAAATTGTTTTTTACTATATTCCCTTAATTGTTTTAATAATTTTTACATTAATCATGATTTAAAGTAAATGGGCGCTTTTCCTAAATAAGCATTCTCTTGAGCTGGAGTAAAACTCAGACATTTCTATAAAGAGGAATTTACACCTGAATTTAAAAAACGCTACGATTAGTAGCGTTTTTTTTAAATTTAGCCAAATAACATCTAAGAGAACTTGGTGTAAATACTTCCTAATACTCGCTGCTGCAACTGTTGTATGCCCAGCTACACATTCTATCAATCTTTTATCGCAACATGAATCCAATCCCCGTAAGTTTTCCAACAGTTATCATGAGCTACACAACAATCATCAGTGTCATTAATAGGAGTCCCTCCACCATGATCCAGATCATATCCGCAATTACCACCACAATGTTGGTAACCCCTGGGAGACAGCCATCACCTGTGAACCATGATTGTGTTTCTATTTGATCGTTAAATAAATTTCCAGATTTATAATTTTATTATCTGGTAATTCTTCATAGTCATCACTAAAAGCTAGTTTATTTAATTCAGTGTTCTTTTGGTTATTTTGAACCTGCCTCCATCATATAAATACTCATGTAATGCATTTGAGTTTGGTTGCAAAATTTGTCCGAAATAGTGATCCTGAACATTGGGCAATTCATTATAGAGAATGCTTATATTTTCCTTTTCATCTACTAATGAAGAATTGAAGAGCTAAAAAAGTGCATGTTGTCTTCTTCTCGGAATTCAGCATCAAATACATATGCCTTTCTAGGGTTTAAATCATTAACTTCAAAACTTTTTGATTTTGCATAGTTGCAATAAGATTTTTAAAAGCTCCTTTTCGTATAGTTCATTGAGCTTTTGATTTAATTCCTTTCCTCGTAAGTGTTTCCATCAATCAAATTTCCAATCACCTTAAATCATCCTTTCTTATTTGTAATACTGTTAACACTAAGTCCAATTGTCTCCACTACATCCACATTCTCCGAATTCCCAAAGTTCACCTGACACATGATAATAAGTTGCTAAACAGCCTCGTAAATGACAACAGTCACGGCTTGATGAACACATACCACCTGATGTTTTTGCTTTTTTAGAAACATTTTTTTTATTCTGTTCACTTTTCATTTTAACCCTCTTTGATTGGTTTTTTGGAGGTGGCACTCGGGATCGAACCGAGGATTAAGGTTTTGCAGACCTTTGCCTTAACCGCTTGGCTATGCCACCAAATGCTGTGTGTTACATAAAGAGTTATGAAGGGGCTAAAAAACAACCACTTTTCAATATTTTTGTTAAAAATTTATCCCACAGCTTTTAAAATACTTTTAGCAATGGCTGTACTTATTCCCTCACAAAGGAGGGCTGCTTTAAATGCCACGTATCCACCGCCGAATCCAGAAATAAGTTTTCCAGCAGAATGGCCGGCATGTCGGTTTCTCGAAGAACCGAAAAATCGGCTTCTTTTTGCCTCTGTCCCGTAGACTATACGAAGCATAAAACTCCATGATAGATGCGTGTATGATACGCTGAATGTCGCCGGTTTTGGTATGGCGGAATCCTGGATAAATATAACTCTCGAACCCTTCTCCTCCACCGGCTTATGATGGAAAGATACAAACAGATCGGCATTATGAGCATTGGCCATGCTGGTTCGCTCGCTTAGTCCCACAAAAGTATCCTCCGTCCTGACGTTCCGGGGTCATATCCTCCGTGGCCGGCATCCAACACAATCACTGTCATAAAAACACCTCCCTTTTTTCTTATAAAGAAAAGGAAGGAGCAAAATATCAACCGTTTATTCCTTTTTTTCCTGTTCATCTGCTACAAAAGCATCGCCACAAGGTACGGTCAGTTCCCGAGAGAAAGCGAAGCCGTTATCAGCGAGTTCAGCCTGTATGGCTTTGATCTTTTTAGCTAATAACAGCACATATCCTGATAAAATGCCTCATCTTCCGGGAACAAGAGTCCAAATGCTTGGCCATGGTTAGATAAGTCGTTAATATACGATAATAGCGTTGAATGGCTTGTTCATGACAAATCATCTTCTTTTCCCCTTCTCATTTCCTATGGTTTCGAATCAGTTCTTTCAGTTCGTCCAGCGTATCGGATAAGTTATTGATCTTCTTTTCAAAACGCAGCAACAAGTAAGCTGCAATAAAAATAGGAACCCACATTTCCAATAAGGACGTCCAAGCCGATAAGTCAGTCGACATCATTGATTCTCTTTGGACGGAAATTCCCATGCCGCCACCTTTTCCGAGCCGTTTCATTACCCAGTCATGACATTGCATAGTGTTCCTCCTTTCTTATCTAAAGAAGCAAAAAGACGTTCAAAATCAAACCTTTTTTCAAAAATCCTGTATCCGAACAAAACAAATGCTAATATAGATTTATAGAACGTTGTTCCCTTTTTTCGATAAGTGGTTTATTTTTGGGACTTTCATGTCTCTTTAAATCATGAGGTGATATGTGTGAAGAAAACGACGAGCGATGTCATGAGAAATGCCTAGCATTCCGGCAGAACCATCCTGAATTCTTTCAGCAGCCGATCATTCAATCGTTTTTACAGGACGAAACCCATTACAAACTTGTGAAACGGGCTATCTGTTCACCGACTCAGCAAAACATGAAACAAGTGAACGAGGCGTTCCAGACGTTTTATAAACATGTGAAAAACGCTGACGTATTTATCGAATGTCATTCACTATAATGCGATGAACTTTGATAAAGCAAGAAAAACATCGCTATCGCGAAACCTAACATTGGATCAACCATTGCATGAGGAAAACGATGGGCTACACACAAGGACATGCTTTACCAGTCATCGCCGGATATCGCCGACATGATTGCCTGTGAGACAGTGACGGACTGTGTGAAGACCCCCAATTATATCAAGCCATCGAAACCCTGAGCCAAACAGAAAAGCATTTTAACGCACAAATACGTGCATGGCGTACAAAAACAAATAGCTGATTATTCAACGATTCACCGCAAAACGTATCCAAGTTGCATGAAAAGCACTGCAAAAAACTAGAAAACCATCTAAAAAAGGAGCAAGATGGCCATGACAACAGCTTGACGTGGAACAACTTTAAAAAACGTTGGAGCCTAAAATCCAAAAGTCGCTCCATCAAACCGAACAACAGAACCGAGAGATCTGGAACAGGAGCTAAAAACGAAAATCACGGAATGCTTCTACAATGATGTTTTTGAACAGGCGCCGGATTTTGG